>CAZJBP010000050.1:0-21632 GCA_964544115.1 uncultured Victivallales bacterium
CAGGTGTGCATCGGGGCGAGGCCCATCTTGGTGCCGTAGCCCACCAGCAGCAGCACCCAGGCGATCAACACCCAGGGGCGCGACATCGTGGCGCCCTGCGCCATCAGGGCGGTGAAGCTCAAGTCCCCCGCGCCGCCGCCCACCAGCGCGGCGTAGCCGAGGCAGAAGGAGCCCAGCAGGGAGAGGGCGATGCCGGTGCCGCCGACCAGCAGATACTTCCAGGTGGCCTCGACCGCGCGCGGGGTGCGGTTGAAATGCAGGAGCGGCACGGCCACCAGCGTGACCGCCTCGGTGGCAATCCACAGCAGGCCCAGGTGCAGCGCCTGATGTGCGGCGCTGATCAGGCTCAACATGGCCAGCAGCGCGGCGACGAAGACACGGTTGGGTCGCTCCGTTCGCATCCGCAGGTAGGGAACGGCATAGGACGCGCAGAACAGGAACAGCAGGGAGACGGCGGGCAGAACCGCCCGGGCCACGGGGTCGAAGCCGAGCCAGGCGCCGGGCGCCACCACCGGAGGCTTCAGCAACAGCGCCAGGGAGAGCGCCGTGTGGAGGACGCCCGCCGCCGGGAGCAGCCAGGGCCGGTTGCGATCCGAGGGCCAGATCAGGGCCAGCAAGGCGCCCAGCAGGGGAATCAGGATCAGCAGGTTAGCGCTCATTCTCTCAGCACCGTGAGTTTGCGGGTATCGAGCGAATCGAACGCCCGTTGAATGCGGTCCACAATGATGCCGATCACAAACACCGCCACGACCAAGTCAAGCAGGATGCCGGACTCGACCAGCATGGGCGTGGACTTCACCAGCATGAGGCCGAACAGGTAGATGCCGTTCTCCAGGATGAGATACCCGCAGACCTGGGAGATGGCCTTCACGCGTCCGATGAGCAGGACGAACCCGGTCATGATGGAGGCCAGCGCGCCGGGCAGCAGCAGCGAGTCGGCGTGCTCGGGCAGCACGGGCAGCGAGTGACTCACCGCCACCGCCACGATGGTGCCGCCCGCACCCAGCAGGAGCGAGGGCACAAAGCCGATCAGAGGCTCGACCTCCCGGTCAATGTGGGCGGTGCGCATGGCCCGCCGGAGCAGGTTGGGGATCAGGTACCCCTTGGCGGCCAGCGTGACGATCGCCACCAGCACAAGCCGCCAGTCCCATTCCTGCTCCATCAGCAGGGGCAGCAGGCCCAGGACAACGCCCTGGGCCGACATGGCCCCGATCAGCGCCGTCATCCGGCTGCTGCCGAGGGCGAGCAGGTTCAGGCCCATGGCCACGCCAATCAAGAGCGTCACCCCGTGGCTCATGCCGCGCCTCCTTTCCAGCTCAGCAGCAGCGCAAACAGGCAGAGCAGGAAGGCGGAGACCAGCAACAGCGGGACGCGGCGGAACGCGAGGCGCGCCAGCAGCGATTCCACCAGGCCCACCCCGAGGGTCACGGCCAGCACGGAACCCGCCAACGCCCCGGCCGCGGACCACGGCTCCAGCCGGTCCAGCGGTAGCACGGCCTGGCTGAGCAGCGCGGCAAAGAACATCAGCTTCATGGAGGCTCCGTGCAGGATCACCGCGAGCGGCGGGCCGCTGTGGTCCAGCACCATCACCTCGTGGATCATGGTCAGTTCGAGGTGCGTGTTGGGATCATCGAACGGCACGCGCGAGTTCTCGGCCAGCAGGACGATGAACAGCCCGGCGGCCAGCAGGGCGGCTCCGGCCCCGCTCATGCCCGTCAGGAGCATGGCGTCGATGGAGAGGCTGCCGGCGTGCAGGCTCAGGGCGAGCACCGCGGTAATGAGCGCCGCTTCGGCCAGCACGGCGAAGCTGACTTCGCGCGCCGAGCCCATCCCTTCAAAGGCGGACCCCGTCTCCATGGCGGCCCACGCCGTGCAGAACCGCCCGGCCGCAAGCAGGTACACCAGCAGGATCACGTCCCCGTCAAAGCCCAGCGAACTGCGCACCGGGCCCAGGGGCAGCAGCAGGATAGCCCCCAGCAGGGCCACCCAGGCCACGGCCGGGCCGATGAGGAAGCCCGGCGAAGCCAGTTCGCTGATGACGACCTTCTTGCGCCAGAGCCGGGCCAGGTCGTAGTACAGCTGCAGCACCGGCGGCCCGCGGCGGCCCGCCACCCAGGCTTTTACCTTGTTGATGATGCCGGGCAGAAGGGGGGGCAGCACTAGCCACACGACAAGTTGAATCGTCAGATGCAGGGCCGCGCTCACTTCAGTTCCCCCCACCCCATCATCGCTCCCAGGACGGCAAGGACGGCGAGGATGTAAACGATGTACGACTGCAAATGGCCATGCTGCAGGGCGCGCACGCCCTGCGAGAGACGCAGGGCGCCCCGGGACATCGGCCCGAGCACCCGCACCAGCACCACGTCCGGCACGCGTTCATGCCAGAAGGCCGCCGCGGGGAACGGGCCGCGCGGACGGCGGCGCAGAGGGTCCGAGCCCGACAGCCCGGAAAGCCAGCCCACGGGGATGCCGGAGAACGATCCGCCGGTGTACTGCATCCGCCGGGTCGGCGCCGCGAAGCCGCAATCCCACGTCGGGCCGCGCCGGACGCCGAGCGCGCCCACGCGCCGCAACAGGAGCAGCGGGGCCGCCAGCAGGACGGCGGCCAGGGCAAGATTCGCCCGCCCCACCGCCTGCAGGGGCGGCGGGGTGGACGCCCATCCGCCGTGCCAGGAGGTCACCGCCCCGGACAGCAGGGGCCAGCACAGCGCGGGGGCCAGTCCTATGGCCGCGCAGCCGAGCGCCAGAGCCGCCATGGGGGCGCGCATGAGCCATCCGCATTCCTGCGCGTGTTCCGCCGCCGGGGAGCGCGGGGCGCCCAGCAGGATGACGGAGCCCGCCTTGACGAACGTGGCCAGCGCGAGGGCGCCGGACAGGCCGAGCAGAATGGCGGCGGGCGCCATCGCCCCCCCCGCCGCGCCGCCGGTTTGCAGGGCGCGGAGCAGCCCCGTGAACACGAGCCATTCGCTCACGAACCCGTTCAGCGGCGGCAGCGCGCAAATGGCCGCCGCAGACAGAACGAAGAAGGCCGCCGTCCACGGCATGCGCCGCCACAGGCCGCCCAGCCGGCTCATGTCCCGCGTATGCGTGGCCTGCAGGATGGAGCCGGTTCCCAGGAAGAGCAGCGACTTGAAAAGCCCATGGTTCCACACGTGAAGCAGGGCGCCGCCCAGCAGCAGGGCGCCCCACGGGGCGTCGCCGCGGGCCGCGCCCACCAGCGCGCCGCCCAGACCGATGGCGATGATCCCGATGTTCTCGACGGAGCAGTAGGCGAGCAGCCGCTTGACGTCGTTCTGGGCCAGCGCAAACCAGATGCCCAGCACGGCGCTGAGCGCGCCCAGGCCCAGCAGGACCCAGCCCGCCTGGGCCGGCACGGGCAACCAGCCGCTGAACCGGACCCAGCCGTAGACGCCCATCTTGAGGGCCACCCCCGACATGATGGCCGACACGTGGCTCGGCGCGTTGGCGTGGGCCGGGGGCAGCCAGACGTGCAGGGGCATCAGGCCCGCCTTGACCCCGAAGCCAAACAGGGCCAGCCAGAACAGGGGGGCGAGGCCGGAGATATCGCGCATGGGTCCGAGATCCCAGCTTCCCGTCCTGGCGGCCAGGGCTCCGAAGAAGGCGAAGAGCAGCAGCGTTCCCGCGTGGGAGGCCGCCAGATACAGCCAGCCCGCATCTCGCACGGAGCGGGACCCAGCCTCCAGCGTGATCAGGAAGTAGGCGCTCAAGGCAAACGCTTCCCACGCGATCAGGAAGTGCAGTCCGTTCGAGCTCACCAGCACCAGGCCCATGCTCAAGACCAGGGCGTTCCACCAGAACCGGCCGCGCGCGGCCGAAGCGGGATGGTCGGCATCCGACCAGTACCCTCGGGAAAACACCGCGCCCGCTCCGCCCACCCCGCAGACCAGGACCAGGAACACCGCGCTGATGGCGTCGAGCCGCAGATGCAGGGGCTCTCCGCCCACAGGGAAGGCGCTCCGCCATTCCCATGCCCCGCCACTCACCAGGGCGCCCACGGCGCAGGCGAAGCCCACGGCGGCGGCCGCCAGAGTAAGCCCCAGCCACAGGTCGGGCCTCCAACGCGCCGCACACGCAGCGACCACCAACGCCAGAGCGGCGACGAGAAGGAAGGGACCGGGCGTCACGGGACCTTGCCTCCCGATCCTGCATCCAGCGCTTCAAAGATCCTGAAGATGTCCTCGTCCGACCCACCCCGCTCCAGCTGTTCGCGCACGGAGCCGTTCATCAGCGCACGGCCGAACCGCGCCAGCAGGTCGAGGTGCGCGCGCGCGGAGGGGGCAATGAAGAAAACCATGCGCCTGACAGGAAGACCGTCGGGCGTCGGCTCTTCAAGCGGAAGCGGCGCGCTCAACAACAGCAGCGCCACGGTGCCGGTCTCGCGGCCCAGGGCCAGCCGGGTCGCGAAATGCGGCAGGGCCCACCCGCCGCCGACGGGCGCGGCGTTGATGGCGCCGGGCTGGCGCAGGCGCTGGGTCAGCAGTTGGATCAGCGCGGGAGCCACGCCCGGCAGGGAGGCGACCACCCGCTCATACACGCGGCCCACATCGCCGGGAGCCACGTCGCGCCAGATCCCGCCCCGCCGCAGCAGGGGCTGGAGTTCCGATCCGTCCTTCAGCACGGGCGACGGGGGCATCAGAAAGCCGACCTGCTGCGTCAGTCCGCGCGACGCGGCCCAGTCCGACACCCGCTGCCGGTCGAACAGCAGCCGGCCGCGGTCGATGGCATGGGGCAGCTCCTCCTTGCGGACCCAATCCTCGACCACGCTTTCAGCGACACCAAACGACTCGGCAAGTTGAACAAGGTTCAGGTACATGCTTCACTCTCGTCGGATCTCATCAGGGATGATCCCCTCCCGCCACCATCACGGCCAGCGCGGCAAGGCCGGCCAGAACATAACATACGTAGGCGTGCGCCTGGCCGTGCTGGATGCAGCGCGCCCAGTTCGCCGCCCGCTGAACCTGCCGGGCCACGGGCTCGACCACCCGCTCCAGCACGGTTTCCGGCGTGCGCTCCGAGAAGCCCATGCGGGGCGGAAACGGCTGCGGGTCCAGCGTCCCTTGCTGTTCGGGGCGCAGGATCCAGCCAAACCACTCCGTGATGATGCCCGCAAAGGAGCCCGCCGTATACTGCATCCGCGGGGTCGGAACGGCATACCCGCACGCCCAGGTGGCTGACCGGCGAACCCGGGTCCGCTCCATCCAGCAACTCCAGTAGAGGCCCCCCAGCACCGCGGCGGCAGCCAGCGCGCACTGCCAGAGCCCCAGGGGCACGAGGGATGCGGGGGCTTCCAGGCCGCTCCAGCCGGGATGCCATGCAGCCGCCGCGCTGGCCATCGGAACCCAGCACAGCGCGGGGAGCAGACCTATGGCCACGCAGGCCAGGGCCAGCAGCAGCATCGGCGCGCGCATGCTCGGGCCGCATTCATGGGCGCGGACGGCCGCGGCCGAGCGGGGCGAGCCCAGAAAGACGACTCCGCACACCTTGACGAAGCAGGCCAGCGCCAGCGCCCCCGTCATGGCCAGCAACACCACGGCCATGGCGGCCGCCATGGCCGGCTGGCCCTGCGCCTTCACCACCTCGAACAGACCCAGATAGACCAGCCACTCACTGACAAACCCGTTCAGGGGCGGCAGCCCCGCAATGGCCGCTGCGCCAAGGGCAAAGAGCCCCGCCGTCCACGGCATCGCGCGCCACAGGCCACCCAGCCGGCTCATGTCCCGCGTGCCGGTGGCGTGAAGTACCGATCCCGCGCCCAGGAACAGAAGCGATTTGAACAATCCGTGATTCCAGACGTGCAGCAGGCCGCCCGCCAAGGCGATCCGTCCCCACGCCGCGTAGCCGTGGGAGGCCGCCACCAGGGCAAAGCCCACGCCGATCAGGATGATTCCGATGTTTTCGACGCTGTGGTAGGCCAGTAGGCGCTTGAGGTCATGCTGGCCCAGGGCAAAGGCCACCCCTAGCACCGCGCTGACGGCGCCCAACGCCCCCACGACCCAGCCGGCCATCGGCGGCGTGGGCAGCCATCCGGTGAAGCGGACCAGGCCATAGACGCCCATCTTGATGGCCACCCCGGACAGGATGGCCGACACATGGCTCGGAGCGTTGGAGTGAGCCGAGGGCAGCCAGATGTGCAGCGGGAAGACGCCCGCCTTGATGCCAAACCCGAACAGCGCCAGCCAGAACAGCGGCGCCAACTCGGGACGGTTCAGCATGGGCCCCAGCTCCCAGCTTCCGGTGCGGGCGGCCAGGGCGCCGAAGAAGGCGAAGAGCGAAAGGGTGGCGGTGTGCGAGGCCGCGAGGTAGAGCCATCCGGCCGCCCGGGCGGTCTTGCGCTGGCGATCCAGCGTGACCAGAAAATACGCGCTGACGGCAAACGCCTCCCACGCCAGCAGGAAATGCAGGCCGTTGGAGGACAGCAGCACCCCGCCCATCCCCAGGAGCATGGCGGCCCACCAGAAGCGGCCGGCTCGCGCCGAATGGGGGTGCGCCGGCTCCGACCAGTAAGAAGACGAATAGAGAGCGCCCGCGCCGCCGACCATGGCCAGCAGAGCCACAAACACCGCGCTGATACCGTCCAGAAGCAGGCTGGGACGCTCGCCCCCGATGGGCAGCGAACCGCGCCAGGCCCACTCCGTCCCTCCCAGCAGGACCAGCAGGGCGGCGGCCAGCGCGGCCGCACAGGCGACGAGACACGCCCCCAGCCACACGCGGGGGAGGCGCGCCGCCGCAAGAAGGGCCAGGGTCAGGCCCGACGCGGTTGTCAGCATGAGAAGACTTGGGGTCATCGCAACGATTGATCCGATTCGACCGGGCCCCCACATCAAGGGCCTGTCGGCCGCCGGATCAGGTTATTAGTTCGCTTTCGACCGGAATGCAACTCGATCGTACGGCTCCGCGCCTCTTCGCAGCCCCTTTGCACTGCCGCTCGTTTGCATGCCGCTCGTTTGCACTGTCGCTCGTTTGCACTTGCGCGGCGCTCGCGGAACACGGATAATTCGCGACGCTACAGTCAGTTGTCTTTTCACCGTCGGCGCGCTACGATGCGGCTTGCGGGGCAAAGCAGGTTTTGGCCTGCCCTTCGCAGGCCGCAGACATCGAAAGGAGAGGACCGATGAACCCTTCGAAGCTTCTCGTGATCTCAGGCGTTGTTCTTCTGCAGGCGCTGGCTCCGGCTGCGCGTGCCGGGCAGAGCACCGGTGCTCTTCAGGGCCTGATCGATGCGGCGGCTCCCGGCGCCGTGATCAACGTTCCTGCGGGAACCTACGAGGGCAGCATCGTGCTGAAGGATGGCATCACCCTCGCTGGCGAGGGGGCCGGGGTAACCACGGTGGACGGCAACGGAGCCGCGGTGGTTGTTCGCGGGGCCAGAAATGCCACGCTGATGGGCCTCACGATTCGCAACGGACTTACCGGCGTTGGAATCAGCGAGACCAGCATGCAGGTCTTTGAGTGCGCCATCCGGGACTTCAAGACGGTCGGGATTCTGGTGGACCGGGGTTGTGCGGTCATCGCAAACAACCTCATCGAGGGGGGGGCGACGACCACCGGGATCTGGTGCAAAGCCAGCAATCCGTACGTGGCGGGGACCACCATCAAGGGCAATGCCGTCGGCGCTTTCGTATCGAACCGATCCGGGCCGTCGTTGGTGAATGACGTATTCCTCGGCAATGGAACGGCGATCCTCGTAAGCCAGGAGTCACTCGCAAGCCTGGAATCCAACGTGTTCGATCAGAACGGGAACAATGTCACGGGACAGGCCTTCGGAGCCTCGGACGCCGTCAAGGCTGTTGCGGCGGACGGGACGGTTCCTCATCAAGGCGGAGACCTTGAGTCGTACAGCAAGCTGACGGAACTGGTGCTGGACCAGAAGCTCTCAGAGCATTCGGCCGTCATTTACGATCTGCGCAATGAACTCGGACGGTTCAGCATGACCGCGCTGTCGGCATGGGCCAACTTCGCCATTGCCGCCTCGGCCGCCGACACGGAGATTATCGAACACTCGGCGCTCGACTTGGGCACGGACCAGGCCCTGCACTCCGAAAGGCTCCAGCAGGCACTGCCCACGGTAGCTGTTGTCAATCCGGAGATCCAAGACGTGGAGACGGAGCGTTATGCGCTGAACTGCGTGTATGCCCACCCGCCGTCGTACTCCCGCAACGAGAAGGGCCAACTCCTGTTCAAGCGGCTGACCAACATCACGCGCGTGGAGGTCGTCGTTCCGCCGGGGTACGTGCCGGTGTCGGCCAGTCATCCGGCAACGATCGAGCCTGTCGATGACACTCTGGTCGTCAAGATCACGGAAGTCGGCCCGAAGTGCGTCGAAATTCTGATGGACCCGGTGAACCTGTAGGGCCTTGTTTCGAATCGGCGTCGAGGCGGACCCTATCGGCCGACCAGACGGTTCGCTGGTTTCCGCCTGCCTCCCGGATCAGAAGTTCGCCGTCATCGCCGAAGCCTTCGAGCGTGCCGGCGAGCGTCGCCTGGCCGACGTCGATGCTCACGGCCCCACCCACCCCGGCGCTGACGCGCAGCCAGTCGGCGCGCAGGCCGGCGAAGCCCGCTCGGGTCCATGCGTCATAGCGACGGGACAGCGCGGCCAGGAGCCCGTCCGCCGTCTGCGCCACGTCGTGGGGTCGGCCGGTCTCGGTCGCCAGAGACGTCGCCGGTTGGTCAATCTCGCGGGCCGCCTCCGCGGACAGGTTCACATTGAGGCCTACGCCGGCGATCACCGCCACACCGGCGGGCGTGTCCAGCCGCTCGCACAGGATGCCGCAGATCTTGCGCCCGCCCACCAGCACATCGTTGGGCCAGCGCGTGCGGGCATCCAGGCCGCAGCCGGCCAGCAGGTCGACAACGCCCATCGCCAGGGCCAGCGGAAGCGATACGAGGCTCGCGGGGTCGTCTCCTGCGGGCCGGAGCAGCACGGAGAGCGCGACGTCCTGACCCGGGCCGGTGACCCACGGCCGGCCCATTCGGCCAAGGCCCCGCGTCTGCACGCGCGCCGCCAGCGCATAGCCGTGCGGCAGGTCCGGCTGCGTTGACAGCACCTCGCGGACCCGCCCGTTCGTTGACGGCAGGCGGTCCACCCACTCTATTGGCTTCAGGCCCATGGCTGTTGCGGCCAAACAGTGGCACACAATCGCCTCAGAGGCAACTCCGCCCCCATTGGAGCCGCGACAGCGCCGCAAACCCTCATTGCCTGTATCCGCGGGTTGTGGTATTTGTCTGCTGATTCTTCATTTGCGGGGCTTGGCCTCGCGCGGGTGTGTGCACCCCGGCATCGCGGGAGGGTGGAGTTCCATGACAGACTGGCGTTCGAATCTGGGTCAGGTGATGCGGAAGACTGAGGAAAAGAAGCTGGAGAAGGAGGCCACCCAGATGGCCCACTTCGTGCAGGGGGTGCTCGTGCCCGCCTTCGCCGAGTTGCGCCAGGAGCTCGAGCAGCACGACCGCGAGGTCACGATCCGGCACACGGACAGTTCGGCCACCCTCATCGTCCGGTACCGGGGCGAAGAGGAGATCACGTACCGCGTGCAGGGCCGCATGTTCCCCAGCGGCATCCTGCCCTACGCGGATGTCCGCTGCCGGGAGCGCAAGGGGCTACGCCTCATCACTGCGGAATGCATGTTCCGCAGCGGCAAACCCACCTACACGGTGGTGGACGTTTCGAAGCAGGAAGTCATCGAGAGCTTCCTGAAGATCTACCTGCCGCTGCTCGAACGGGACTGACCCGCTGGCGCACGACTTCGTAGATCGCCATGGCCGCCGCCACGCCGGCGTTGTACGAAGCCACGCGCCCGGCCATCGGCAGGCGGATCAGGAAATCGCAGGTCTCGCGCACCAGGCGCCCCAGTCCGGCGCCCTCGCTGCCGATCACCAGCGCCAGCGGGCCGCCCAGGTCCTGCTCCCAGCAGAGCTTCGCCTCCGGCATCGCCTCAAGTCCCGCAATCCAGTACTCGGACGCCTTCAACTCCTGCATCGCCCGCACCAGGTTGGTCACACGCGCAACGCGCAGGTGCTCCGAGGCGCCGGCAGAGGCGCGCACCACCGTCGGCGTTACGCCCACCGCACGGTCGGAGGGAAGCACCACCGTGCGCACGCCGGCGCCTTCGGCCGTGCGCAGGATCGCTCCCAGATTCTGCGGATCCTGAACGTGGTCCAGCAGCAAGACCAGCGGCGCGGGGGTGTCCGGCGACGGCTTCAGCGCGGCGGGGTCTAAGTCCACATACGGGTAGGATCCGCACTCCAGCGCCACGCCCTGGTGGTTCCCGCCCGCACACAGCTGGTCAAGAAACGGCGTCTCGGCCGTCTGCACCGCTGCTCCGGCGCGACCCGCGGCCTCGAGCAGGCCTCCGATGTCGGGCGTCTGCCGGACGCTTGCGGCGACGTACAGGGAGCGCACGGCTCGCCGGCCGGCCCGCAGGCACTCCATCGCCGGCTGGCGGCCATACAGCAGGTCCATGCCGGACGTGATGGAGGCGACCGGTCGCGCACCCTCCGCCGGCGCCTCGCGCCCCTGGCCCTGCGGCCCTCGCCCTGCCCACCTTTGTCGATTCGCCCTGTTCATGCGTTCTTCCCCGCCGCCGCCAACGTCAGCAGACTGATGCAGGCCACGTCGGTTCGCAGCGTCCTTGAACCCAGCGACACCGGCCGAAAGCCGGCCGCCTGCAGGAGGCCCAATTCAAAATCCGCCCAGCCGCCCTCGGGGCCCACCGCGAGCACAGCCCGTTCCGCAGCGCCCTCCCACGCCGGCGCCCTCATCTCCGCGCCCGGGTGTCCGACCCAGCGGACGTGTCCGCCGTAGAGCGCAGGCACCTGGTCCTCGACAAACGGCCGGAACCGTCGATGGATCGCCACCGCCGGCATCCGCGTATCGCCGGCCTGCTCCAGCCCCTCGATCAGCAGCGGCTCGTAGTATGTCGGATCCAGCCAGTGCGTGTCGAAGTAGTTCCGTTCCACTTTCTCCGCGTTCACGATGTCCACGCGACCGACCCCGAGCATGGCCAGCGGGGCCCACAGGCGCTTCATGGCCTTCGGGCGGGGCAACGCGAGGATGAGGTCCACCGGCGCGGCGCCGGCCGCCTCCTCGCGTTCCTCAAAGCGACAGTCCAGGATCACGCTGTCGGGCGACACCGCCGACACCTCGCCCCACCCGCGAGCGCCGTTGATCACGCCGATGCGAACGCGCGACCCCGGCGCAACGGCCAGCGTGCGCAGCAGGTGCGCCGCCCGGCGATCGCGCAGAACGGCCCGCCCGGCCCGGTCCAGTTCAGAAGCAAACAGAAGTACGCGGTTCATACGACATGCGGCTCATAGCACTCCCGCCGTCCGGCGCGCGACCAAAATGTGCTTGTTCTCCGGTGCGGCGGTCGGCACAATCCTGCCGTAACGTAGGCTTGAGGGCATGCGCAGACGGCCAACCTAGGAGATGCATCGATGAGCAACGGTCAGGACAGCGGAAGCGTGCAACCCCAACAGACCCCGGACACACCTCCACCGGCGGCCCCTGCAGCCGCCATTCCAGCGAAGGAGATCGAAGAGGGCAAGGCCTTCGCCATCCTTTCGTATGTGTTGAGCCTGATCGGCCTTCCGTTCTTTCTGGTGCCGCTGATCACGCGTAACAACGCCTTCTCGCTCTTCCACGCCAAGCAGTGCCTGCTTCTGTGGCTGGCCGGCGTGGTGGTCAGCGTGGTGAGTGGCATTCTCACTGTCATCTGCATCGGACCGATCATCGGCCTGGTCGCGCTGATCGGACTGCTCGTGCTCTGCGTCATGGGCCTGATCAACGCGTCGAAGGGTGAGGCCAAGGAACTGCCCGTGATCGGCAAATACGCCGAGGAGTGGTTCAAGGGTATTCAGAAGGTCTGATCCGCGCGGACCTGGATTCGTTCTCCGGAGCGCCCCGCCAGGCAATAAGGGCGGGGCGTTTCTTTTGCGGGCATAGCCGGACTATGCGAGCGGGCCAGCCCGGTGTTGACCGGGCCGGGGGTGCTCGTCATACTCAGGGTGTGGGTCGTGACGAAACGGTCCGCCATCGGCAGGCCCTGAGATCCGGGGCCGTGTGGCCGGGAAAGGAGGGGAATCAACATGATCCTGACCGAGTTGAATCACCACCAGCAACTGGCCCTGGCCGCGCTGGTCGAAACGGTGGCCATGGCGAGCGGCCGCGTGACGGAGGGGGAGAAGGGCCGCATCGACGGCATCGTCGCGGAACTGGGCGAAGAAACCTACCGCAACCTGCTGGAGGAAGCGGAGACGACCTTCAGCGATGAAGACGAGCTGCGCGAATTCCTCAGCGAGATCACCGACCAGGACGCCCGGGACCTGATTTACGGGACTGTGCTGGACGAAGCCATGGCCGAGCCGACCACGCAGGCCGTCTCGTCCGAACTACTCGAGTGGCTGAGGGGCGAGTGGGGCATCCACATCGAGGTTGACGAGGAGGAGTGACGCTACACGTCGAAATCGAACACCATCGGCAGGTGGTCGGACAGAGCCACCGGCACGACGTCGAGGCGGCGGGGCTTGATGCCGTCGCTGTAGAGCACAAGGTCGAGCTGGCGCTTCGGCGCCCAGCTCGGGAAGGTCGGGGTGGCGTCCACGTTGGCATTGGTCAGTTTTGTGGCCGCCAGAAAGAGGCTGATCTCCCGGTCCCCCCAGAAGGCGTTGAAATCGCCCGCCACGATGTGCGGCTTGGCGGTTCCGTTCACCAGGTCGTACAGGTCGTTGAGCTGATGCTGGCGGGTGCGGAAGCTCAGGGCCAGGTGGACGAGAAAGATCGTCAGGTTCTCCAATTCCAGCTCAATCACCAGGCGTTTCATGCCCTTGGTGAAGTAGTGAAAGTCGGCCCCGTGGACCGAATCCCGCGTCAGGAACGCATTGCCCTGCTTGTTCATCAGCGGCAGCAGCGCGGCCAGGGAAGAATCCGCGTATTTCGATTTGTAGGTGTGGTAGTGCCCGAGCGCCTGGGCCAGCGTCTCGGCCTGATTCCGGCGGTGCGAGCGGTACGAACCGGCGTCGACCTCCACCAGTCCGAGGACGTCGGGGTCGTACGGGGCCAAGAACTCGGCAATGCGGCCGAGATTGCCCGAGGTGCGGCGCAGATAGCCCAGGCAGGGGCACATGCCGCGGCCGCCGGCGCCGTAACGGATGTTGTAGAGCATGAATCGCATGGGGTATCGGCTGGCATACTAGCGCATGCCGGGCCGAAAAGCAAAGAGCGCGCGCGGAGGCGGCGGGGACGATGTTAGAACAGCTGGGGTTGATGGGGCTCGTCCTCGGGTGGTCCGCGCACCTGCTGTGTTTCGGACTGGTCTGCTACCATTGCCTGGTGCGGCGGAGGGAGGCGACCTCAACGATCCTGTGGATCTCCGTCTCCTGGGCCTTCCCCGTTCTCGGTCCCCTGCTCTACCTGTCGTTCGGCATCGACCGCCTGCCCCGAAAGGGCTGGCGCAAGCAGGTGCACGACGAGCGGTTCCTGGCCGAGAGGCGGGCGCGCGAAGGCGAGGCCTTCCCCCTGGCCTACTGGAGGGCCATGGTCGAGTCGGTGCGTTCCGAGCCGGTCGACCCGACGCTGCGCGAGGTGGACCGGGCCATGGATGCGCTGCTGCCCGACTTTCCGCTGCTGGGAGGCAACCAGGTGACACCCCTGATCGAGGGGCCGGCCGTCTTCGCCGCGATGCGTGCCGCCGTCACCTCGGCCCGCCATCATGTCCACGTCTCGACGTTCATTATGGGCAACGACCGAACCGGCCGCGAGTTCATGGATCTGCTCGCCGCCAAGGCCCGCGAGGGGGTGACCGTGCGGCTCATGTACGACCGATTTGGGTCCACCCGCGCCCTGTGGTCGGGCTTGTTCCGCCGCTACCGCGGCATTCGGAACCTGCATATCGAGGGGTGGACGCAGGCCAACCCGCTCAAACGGCAGTTCCAGATCAACCTCCGCAACCACCGCAAGATCATGGTGGTCGACGGAACCACGGCGTTCTGCGGCGGCATCAACCTCCACGACCAGGAAGATGGCCCGCACGGCGCGTTCCGCGACTACCACTTCATGATCCAGGGGCCGGCGGTGCTCGAACTCCAATACACCTTCCTGCGCGACTGGAACTTCATGACCGACGAGGGCCCGGAGGCCCTGCTCCACGACGAGCACTTCCCCGCGCCCGTACAGGCCGGACGTATGCGGGTTCGGCTGGTGAACAGCGGGCCGACCGATGAGATGGGCGCATTCGCCGACACCGTCTTTGTGGCCCTGACGTCCGCCCGACGCGAAGTTCTGGTCGCGACCCCCTATTTTGTCCCCACCCGGGACATCCTCACCGCCATGCGCGCGGCCGCAATTAAGGGTGTCGACGTCCGACTGGTTGTTCCCGAGCGCAACAACCACGGCTACGCGGGCCTTGCCGGAGCGGCGCTCTACGCCGAACTGATGGCCGCGGGGGTGCGGGTCTACTTGCGGCCACCGCCGTTCATGCACGCCAAGGCGTGCATCGTCGACGACGAGTTTGCCCTCGTGGGCACAGGGAATCTCGACGTCCGCAGCTTCAGGCTCAACTACGAGACCAATCTGGCGGTCTTCGGGACGGACTTCGCCAACGCACTCAAGAAGACGGTCTTGGACGACATCGGGATGTCGCACGAACTTTCGGAACATAGGTGGTCGCAACGTCCTGCGCTCGTCAAGCTTGCCGAGAATGCAGCGTCTCTTCTGACCCCTGTGCTGTAGTCGCCTGCAGCTGGAGATAGCCCCCGCACCCCGCACACATCGGCGCCATAATGCCGCGCGGATTCCGCTTTGAGGCGGATCGATTCCTCCAGGCCGGCAAACTCCCGGTTTTCTCACCGATGATAGCGAGTAATTCTCGTCGGTGAGGAAAGAGCCACCCCGAGGGCCCTGAACCGACCCGTAACGCCCCTCTGGCATGGGCCCTGCTCATGATACCGCGGACCGCAGGCAGGTGCCGGGCGGTTCGAGGCAAAGAATGAAAAACACAAGGACAGTCTGGACGGGGTGGACGATGATGGCAGCCACAGTGGCTGCGGTCGTCACGTATGCGTCTGTCGCCGCCGTCGCGGACGAATCGGTTCCGGCGGACGGGACTCATGTCGTGGCCTCAGCGCCCGAGCAGGTCACCCGACCGCCCGTGAAAATTGCGGTCGTGCGGTTCTCCTCGGCCGAGGGCGACATGTTCACGTCCTGCTCGATCACCGTTGCACCTCTCAAGGACGCCGGGGAGCAGTTGAGCCGGGAGATCGCCGGGAAACTGGCTACATGGCCGGAGTACACCATCCTCGACCCGGAAAGCGTCTGGAAGGCCGTCGAGAAGCACCATTTGACGCGGAAGGGCCTTGAGAACCCCGACGTCTTGCGCAAACTGGCAGAACTGACAGGGGCGGACGCCGTGGTGGTGGGCGAGGCCGACGGAACGACTTGGAGCGGGAACGGGCGCCAGGGCGGCAGCCTCTACGCCTCGTTCCGCATGATTGCAACCGCCGACGCCAAGGTCTTGTGGACTGTGGACGGCCAAGTTCAGGACACGGAGTCGACCGGCGATCTTGTCGCCGCGCTTGCCGCGGACACGACGTCGCGCCTGTTCGCTCAACTGCAAGCCTCGCAGGGCAATAGCCTGCTGGCAATGGCGGTGGACGATCTTGATCCGCAGAACTGATCTCGGAGGACTCCCTGGTGACGGCAACTCTCGCGCGAATGCGCCCCACCCGAATTCCGTGAGAGGCTTTGTCGTCCTCTAACGATCCGCTCACCAGGGAGCCTCCAACCTCTTCCCAATCTGCACGCCAAGGCAACGGGAACCTTTGACCCGCAACCTGCCTGCCCGTCATCGAGAACCCCCACAGGGACCCGGGTTCCCCGCTTACCCCGCCCTCCAGAATTCACCCAAGATGGTGTTGACTTTCTTTGGCGAGAACCCTACCTTCGCGACATACAGGTTAGCCGCTGTAGCGCGTTGATATTTGTCGTTGACTGTAGAACGCCGTAGCGGCACCATCTGACACAATTGATGTGGCAATTTATTTTTACAGATAATGGGCATCGAAAGGATCGCACCATGAACAGGACACACTCCGGGCATCTCGCAACCTTGGCATCCCTTGCGCTGCTGGCATCGGCCACGTGGGCGTCAGCCGTACCGCGTTTGGGTTCGGCCGTCATTGTTCGCCTCGACGGCAAGGCGGAGTTCACATCCCCTTCCGCCAACGGAGACATAGATGAAGGCATGGCCTTCAGCCAGGGCCAAGCGATCCACACCAAGGAAGACGGCAAGATCGTGGCCGTCCTGACGCCGGGTGTGATCCTTTGCGTGGCACCGGAGACTGTCGTAGAACTCAAGCAGATTGAGATGACTACGGAGGGCCTGCCGGACGCGGGCAAGCGCATCGAGAAGAACGTCGTGTTGGACATCCCGAAGGGCGGAGCGATGCGATTCGACGCCGGGCAGATCTCGCCGAACCTAACGTTGCGCGTCACGACCGAGGCTGGCGACGTCCTGGCCAGCGGCGGCCGGGCCATTGTCGCGAAGGACGGCGCTGACTGGCGGGTCATTTGTGAAGACGCCTTCGTGACCTTCGATCAGAAGGGCCAGCAGAAGACCGTGAAGAAGGGCGAGGTGCTGACGGCCTCGCCTTCGGCGGCGGGCCAGGCGTGGGACACGCGCACTGAACCGCTGTCCCAGACCGGGCTGGAGGACCAATTCGTCGGGTGCCGCAGAGAGGCAGATCGCCTGGCCCCGGTCGTTTTTAACGTCGACTACGTCCATCTCCAGGACCTGCTCGACTACATCGGCGGAGTCGACGGCGTGAAATCCGTCGGTGAGGCCACCTACTGGGCCGACGTCAGCCCGACAACGCGCAAGAGCGCCCGCTCCGCCACACGCCTGAACGCAGGCCCCGACGCAGGTATCGACGACGGCGGCCGCCGCGATCCGCGCGCCATGTGGGAGTGGTACGGCGATGTCGGGGTCATTAAAGGGGTGAATTACGTGCCCAGTACGGCGGTCAACTCGACCGAGATGTGGCAGAAGGACACGTTCGACCTGGACGCGATCGACAAGGAATTCGGCTACGCAAAGACAACCGGGTACACCGCGATCCGACTGTTCCTGCCCTACCTGGTTTGGGAAAGCGATGCCGACGGGCTCAAAGAGCGCATGAAGGATGTGCTGGCCAAGGCCCGCAAGCGCAACCTCAAGGTCGTGTTCGTGCTGTTCGACGACAACAACGATGCGAACCGCGAGCCCTACCTCGGCAAGCAGGCCGACCCGACCCCCGGCGTCCACAACAGCCAGTGGACGCCCAGCCCCGGTCCGAGCCTGGTGACCAGCAAGGAAGCCTTGCCCAAGCTTGAGGCGTACGTGAGAGACATCATCGGCAGCTTTAAGAACGACCGCCGCATCCTGATGTGGGACCTCTACAACGAACCAGGCAGCTACGGGATGGGCGAGAAGAGCCTGCCCCTCGTCGAGTCGAGCTTTGCGTGGGCCCGCGACGAAAAACCGGTCCAGCCGCTGACCACAGGCATTTGGTCGGAAATGGGAAGCCGCATGTCGAAGACGCTTATGGAGCTGTCGGACGTCATCAGCTTCCGAGCGTATGAGAACGAGAACGACCTCCGCAGCAAGCTGTCGCTCTGCCAGACCCTCGGCCGCCCGCTCGTGTGTACGGAGTGGCTGCGTCGAGACCAGGGCAACACGTTTGAAAAGGTGTTGCCGGTGTTCGCGGAGAACCATGTCGGTTGGTTCCATTGGGGGCTGGTGCAGGGCAAGACGCAGACGTACATGCCTTTCGAATCCAAGCCGGGAGCCCCGGAGCCCGAAGTCTGGCAGTTCGACGTCTTGAAGCCGGACGGCGACGCGTTCAACACCGAGGAAGTCGAACTCGTGCGCAATTTCGTGTTCGAGGACTGAGCTTCACCACGCGCCAGCCGTACGGGACGGTAGGGACCGTTTTGGTTTTGTGCGCGGGAGACGGAGAAATATGAAGACGAGCATCAGGGTTGGATCTGGCGTCATCGCAGTCGCAGCGGCGGCCGCGATGCTGGCACCTCGGGCGGCATTCGGCCAGGTGGGCGCCACAACGGGCGTTCGTTCGTCCTCGTATGACAGCTGGGGCGGCGCGTTCAATGCGTCGCCCTACGGTGCCATGGACATGGCAGACAAGGCCGAGGTGGGCAAGTTGCTCATCAAGCCGCATGTCGGCCTGTGGGTGACGTACGACGACAACGTCTACTTTGAGAACGACGACGAGGTCAGCGACTGGTCGCTAACCATCGCACCCGGCGCCATGTTGCTCTACGGCAACCCTTCCCGCAACTACGTCTCCGCCAACTACACCTTCGAATGGGTCCAGTATCAGGACGAATCCGACTTGGACTACGAGGGACACCATTTCGCGTTGGACGGCAACTACGAGATGGCGAAGTCCACCCTGCATGTGGCGGATCGCTACACGGACACCCGCGTGAACCAGGTCGAGAACAGCGAGGAGGTCGAGCGGCAACAGAACGCGCTGACCGCCAGCGCGGAGCGTTATATCAGCTCCAAGACGTCGGCGGGCGTTGACGGCCTGTACGAGACCCACAACTATATCGACGACGCCTATGTCGACTACGACGAAACCCGCGTGGGTGGCAGGTTCTATTACCGGATCTATCCGAAGACCGATGTCTTTGCCGACGTAGGCTATGGCTGGGTCAACCTGGATCCGCTGTCACAGGATCTGAACGCCGAGCTTTCGGACCGCTATGATCACGAGATCACCGGCAGCTACGGCGACGCGACCTACCAGCAATACAGCGCGGGCATCCGCGGCGAGCTCGGGCGCAAGACGAGCGCGTCAGGGCGAGTCGGTTATGAGACGCGCACGTTCGACGACGATGACATCGAGGGCATCGACGAGTGGGTGGCCGGTGCGGGGCTGGCGACGAAGTTCAGCGGGCGCATGCAGGGCGGCGTCGAGCTGTCGCGGCGAATCTTCCCATGGACAACGGTCCCGGGCAACAGCGCGGTGGCCACGTCGGTCAGCCCATACGTCCGCCGCCAGCTTTACCGCAACAACGTCAGCGGGTCCGTTAGCGCGACCTACCAGGAAACTGATTACTTTGACCCGGACGGTAAGATGTCCCGGAACGACGACAGTTGGACGTTGACCGGCATGGTCGACTGGCGACTGCGCAATAACTTCAGCTTGGGGGCGGGCTGTAGCTTCACAACGTACAACTCCTCCGAGCCGGATGAGGACGCTGAGAGAACCCGCTACATCGCCCGGGCCATGTACAACTATTGACCCTGGCCTGGCGTGATTCCGAATGAGACGGACCGGCGGAGAAACCTGCCATTGGCCGGTTCCAGCCGGTTCCGTCTTTTTTGGTTTGCTCAGGAATACGGGGTTGAGTCCGACCGTCGTACGCGGGTATTGTTGAGCCTCATCTGTGGAGAGATCATAGTCCTGATGGGCACGCACACGAACAAGGATAGGGTGCATTTCTGGCGCAGGGCGCTGGCGGTCCTCGCCCTCGCAGCGGCCTGTACATTCGCCCATGGGTGCGTATCGTTGCGCGGGCCGGTGCCTCCGGTGTGTGACCTTTCGCCGATCCCGCTGGAAGATGTGCCACCTGCCACACGCCAAGACGTCGACGCTGGCGCCGTCCAGGCGGAGACGGTTACTGCCGAAGAGTCGCAGGCCGTTGCTTCGGAGCCGCCGGCCAAGCCAGCCACGACAAACGCGCCCCCCCTGAGCGGAACTGACTACCGGGTGCAGCCGCTCGACGCTCTGCGTATCGACGTGTACGGCGAGCCGGATATCTCGGGGGTCTTTCCGGTCTCGGCGGAGGGGGACATCCGGCACCCCCTGCTGGCCTCGGTTCAGGTCGCCGGCATGAGCGTGGCGGATGTCGAACGTCGGTTCGCGGATCTGCTTGGACAACACTATCTCGTCAACCCTCGCGTTAGCGTGCGCGTAGAACACTCGACCGGACGCCGAGTGACCATCCTCGGCGAAATCCAACGACCTGGCACTTATTCCCTGCCCCCCGAACAGCCCCTGACGTTGCTGGGGTTGGTGGCCACGGCCGGCGGATTCACGGCCATTGCGAACCCCGGCCGGGTTCGCATTCTGAGGGACACGGGCGACATCAAGAACAACACCATCCGGGTGAACGTCAACGACCTGCTCAAGGGCCGGTTGGAACAGACCGACATCACGCTCCTGCCGGGCGATGTGGTCATGATTCCCGAAGCCATCTTCTAGGATTTTCCATGGACGAGATTTTTGAGGGTTCCCATGAAAAGGCCGCTTCAGGTCCGTCGAACCCTCAGAGCACCCTCACGTGGCGGGATTACGCGCACATCCTGCTGGAGCGGTCCTGGATCGTTGTGACCGTGCTGGCGGTCGTCGTGGGCTTGGCGATCTACCGCGTCAACAGCCGGGACCCCCTGTACCGCGCCACGGCGCGGATGGAACTGGACGTCACCCAGGCCAAGGTCGTCCGCTCTGACGATGTCGTCGCCGAGGACACTCGCGACTACCTCTACCTATCGACGCAAATCAAAGTCCTGCAGAGCCGATCCCTGGCCGAACGCATGGCCCGGCGCGTGGATCTGGTGCATAACCGCACCTTCTGGCCCGCTTCGGCCGACACAAATCTGGAGGCGGTCGCCGCCGCGGTGCAGGCGTGCGTGCAGGTCGAAAATGTGCCGGGCACCCGCATGGTGGACATCACCGCCATTCACCGGGATCCCGACGGGGCGATGCTGATCGCAAACGAGCTGACCCAGACGTTTATCCAGGGCAACCTGCATCAGCGCATGGACTCCTCCATGGAAGCCTTGCGGTGGCTGGAAGCGCAGGCCGAACAGTACCTTGCCAACCTGCAGAAGTCGGAGATCGCCATCCAGGAGTACAAGGAAAAGACCCTGTCCGCGTCGCTGGTGGATCAGCAGAACGTCGTGGTCAAGAAGCTCGAAGATATCAGCGGCTCGCTGACCGAGGCCGAGACCCAGCGACTGAAGGTCGAGACCGAGTGGCGCAAGATCGAGGCGCTGAAGAAGGCCAACGGCGACCTGACCCAGATTGACGTCATCTCGTCAGACCCGTTGGTGGTCGGCATCACATCGGAGCTGCTGAACAAGCAGGCCGACATTGCCGTGCTCAAGGGCCGCTACAGGGATCTCCACCCCACCCTCGTCCAGGCCGAACAGGAACTGACGGAGTTGCAGGGCAAACTCGGAAAAGCCTGCCTCAGTGTGGCCGACACGGTTTACGCCCGACTCAGCATGGCGCTGGCGCAGCAGGAGAACGGCATTGCGGTCAGCGACTGGTGGGCTTGGGTCGGCCAGGCGACGCCCTTTCGCGACCTGTCCGAGGCGACGCGGGCCGAGCTGGTCGGGCACATGCTGGCGCAGGAGATCCTGGTCGAGGACGCCGGACGCCTGCACATGGGCCCGCACGGCGAGAAGCTGTACGGCGGCCGCAACTTCCTGGCGTTGTACGCGGTGTTCGACTCGGCCGACACGCTCGACGTGTTCTGGGGCCGGCGGTTCGTCGGGTCGATCGAGTCGGCGTATGTCGAGCAGCAGGGCGTGGACGACCTGACC
>CAZJBP010000051.1:0-21625 GCA_964544115.1 uncultured Victivallales bacterium
CCATCCCGGGTTGGAAGTGCGAGTGCGTCGGCGATGACATCGCCTGGATGAAGATCGCCCCCGACGGCCGCCTCCACGCGATCAACCCCGAGGCCGGGTTCTTCGGCGTTGCGCCGGGCACGAGCTACAAGTCCAACCCCAAGGCGATGGACTCGATCAAGGAGAACTGCATCTTCACCAACTGCGTCGTGACCGACGACAGCGACGTGTGGTGGGAGGGCATGGACACGCCCTGCGCGCACGGCATCGACTGGAAGGGCAACGAGTGGACGCCCGCCAGCCCCGAAAAGGGAGCACACCCCAACGCCCGTTTCACGGCGCCGGCGCGGCAGTGCCCCGTGATCTGCCCCGACTGGGAGAATCCCGCCGGAGTGCCGATCGACATCTTCATCTTCGGCGGCCGCCGCACCCAGGTGATGCCGTCGGTGCATGAGGCGTACGACTGGGACCACGGCGTGTTCATGGGCGCCACGGCCGCCAGCGAGCCCACGGCGGCAGCGCTCGACGTGAAGTCCAAGCTCCGCCGCGACCCGATGGCCATGCTCCCGTTCTGCGGCTACAACGTCGCGGACTACTGGCAGCACTGGCTCACCATGGGAGACAAGCTGGGCTCCAAGGCCCCGAAGATCTTCTACGTGAACTGGTTCCGAAAGAACGCCGAAGGCAAGTGGCTGTGGCCTGGATTCGGCGACAACAGCCGCGTCCTCAAATGGATGTGCGAGCGCGTCGAAGGCAAGATCAAGGGTCGGGAAACCCCGATCGGCAGGATGCCGGCCAAGGGCGAACTTGATGTCTCCGGCCTCGACATGCCGCAGGCCGATATGGACGAGCTGATGCGCGTTGACACCGCTGCGTTCAAGGCCGAATTCCAGGACCTGGACGAGTACATGGCCCAGTTCGGGGCAAGGGTTCCAGAGCGCATGACGCGCCAGGTGGCCGCCTACAAGCAGCGTCTGGGCTAGTCGCTCTGAGGGGATTCCGCGCCGTGTTTCCGCTGTCCGCTGGCGGTCTTTCCGCCAAGCGGGCCGGAAACGCGGGACGCGACCCGTTCGCCGCCGTCGCCAGGATCGCCTCTCCTCAGGCAGAGAATTCCGCAGCCGGCCGCGGCGTCGCCGTCTCGCCAATGTAGGCTTCGACCAGCTTCATCACGGGGGTCTCGAAGTCCGCCCCCAGCTTGCGCTGCAGAGCGGCCGCGTCGTCCCGGCGGCGCCGCTCCAGCGCGGCCAGCTGCCGAAGCTGCGGCAGCAGCACGTGGACCTTGAGGAACGCCTCACGGCTCAGTTCCGCCCCACCCGCCCGGATCCGCTCATACTCGCGCAGCTTCTGATCTTCCTGGTTGAGAACGCCAAATTCCCGCGTGACCGCATCCGCGACCTCGGCGTTGTAAAGAAACTCTCCGGCCAGCGGGTCCATCTTCCTCATCCGCCAGCGCTCGGCGGCTCCGCCCGCTCCGCCCAGGAGGCCGGCGAGAACCTCGGAGACCAGTGCGCCGGCCATCCCGAACGAGAACAGAACCCCGGCGGCACCGAGACCCCAGAACTGGAGCGGCGGAAGGTCCAGCAGCCAGCTCATGGCCGGAGGGGGGGCGGGCATCAGCAGCAGACAGGCCACCGCGAAGGCCACGACAGCCGCGCCGATCAACCACCCGAGAATCCGTCCGCACAGGCGGCCGCGTTCGGCGTTCCACTTCCAACGGGAAGGCTCCAGCACCTCGTCTGTCAAGAGCCGGAACGTGCGGTCAATCGCGTCAAACCGCTCGTCGGAATACTTTCCGCAGAACAGCGCCCTGGGCATCCCCGAGGACGCGCCGCCGGCTCCCTGGCGGTCACGGAGGCTGTAGTAAACCGCGCAGAACGCGTCCTCATCGGACCTCAGGGAGAGATCCCGGACCACCGGCTCGGTGAAGTAAGGCAGGCGAAAGCCGCGTCGCACATGCACGTGCCAGTACCCGTATTCGGTCGGCGTGGGCGACACCTGCGCCGCGTACAGGCGGTGAATCGCGGCCACCGCCTGCACCGACTGCCGGGACCACGCTTCGTCGCGCACCTTGGCCGCAATCTCCGCCCTCGTCCTGGCCGCCACCTTCTCCATCCGCTAAACTCCTTCTTCCGCCACGTTCCCACCCTAGTGCCGCAGCGCCCGGACGGCAATCCCGCCGCCACCTTTACCCTCGGTGACGGTTGATAATCGCTTCGATCTTGTAGGGATCTGGCATGTCGGCGACTTCAATCTCGACTCCGGACTGCCCGGCGCTGGAGATGGCCACAGACCCCACGCCCATGAGGCGCTGGAAGAAGGTCTGGCGAACCTGGATGTTGCGCACATCCCTGTGGTAGACCTCGCTGGAGTTGCGCGACAGAAGCCCCGTGCGCAAGATCGCCCGGCGATCCGTCAGGACAAGCGTCGTGCCCTTGCACCGCAGCCACCACACGAGCAGAATCACAAGCCCCACGATCACAAGGCATAACACCAGGGTCGCTATAAAGCCGAACGGGTGGCTTCCAAACATCACGGGATGCGACTCGTATTCCTGCGCCTCCGCCGCGTTCGTCCGGTTCTCGGCACCGATCCGCGCACCGCACTGTGGACAAGTGACACCGTCAGAATCCATATCGCACCCTCCCGAGTCGCGGCCCGCGCGCGTTTCCGCAACCCTCAACGCCAAACCCGGCGTGAGCCGAAGCATGGCAGAAACCCCTGACTCAAGTCCAGACCGCGCACCGCTCGATCCGCATAACGCCGGGGCATTCCGGTCTGGCTTGTGCGGGCGAGGCGGGACGTGTAGCGTCTGCGCATTCATGAGACCCATGCCCTCACGATCTGAGCACGGCGGCCGAGGGCGTATCCACCGCAACCAGTTCGAGCATGCCGTCGCGCTGCTCGAACGGGTCCTCACGACCCAGGCGCCGGCCGACGCCCTCATGAACGCCTACTTCCGCTCCCAGCCCAAGATGGGATCCCAGGACCGCTCCTTCGCGGCTGAGACGGTCTTCACGGTTCTGCGCCGATGGCGAGCCCTGGAGACCGTGGCAGGACGGTCCGACCCTCGAGCCCTGGTGCTGGCGTGTTTGCTTTCCCAAGGAGCTTCGGCTGAAGCCCTGATGCATCTGACCCGCGCGGAGGATCAGGCGTGGCTCCTATCCCTGCCGCCCGGCGCGGTGCCCAGGGCATCCCTCACGCCAGCGGTCGCCTCCGGCTTTCCCGACTGGGTCTACGACCGCATCGCCACCGTCTCCCCCGAGGCCGATATCGTGGCCCTCGGAGTCAGCCTGCAGCGGGCGGCGCCGCTGGATCTGCGCGTGAACCCCCTGCGCATGACTCGCGAGGCTGCGCGGACGGCCCTGCGGGCTGAGGGGCTCGACGCCGCCCCCACCCCTTTGTCGCCACTGGGGATCCGGCTCGAGGCGAAGGTCAACCTGCGCAGGCATCCGCTATTCGAGAGCGGCGCCATCGAGGTCCAGGACGAGGGCAGCCAGCTCCTCGCGTACGCCCTCGATCCGAAGCCAGGGGAGCGGGTCGTGGATTTCTGCGCCGGCTCGGGCGGCAAGGCGCTCCTCATGGGGGCGCTCATGCAGTCCCGCGGAACCCTCTACGCATTCGACGTCTCCGGGCCGCGCCTGGAGAACCTGACGCCGCGGCTGCGCCGCTCGGGCCTCAGCAACGTGCACCCGCGCCTCCTGCAGGGCGAAAATGATACCCCGGTGAAACGCATGCGCGGCACGATCGACCGCGTGCTGGTCGACGCGCCGTGCTCCGGCTTCGGGACCCTCCGGCGCAATCCCGATCTCAAGTGGCGCCAGAGCCCGGGCGGCGTCGACGAGATCATCGCCAAACAGGATCGCATCCTGCGCGCCGCCGCGCGCCTCGTGAAGCCCGGCGGCCGCCTGGTCTACGCAACGTGCAGCCTGTTGCCCGACGAGAACGAGGTTCTTGTCCGCCGTTTCCTGGCTGAAGCCCCGGAGTTCACCCCCCTGCGCACGGCAGATGTCTTCGCAGCCCACGGCATTCCGCTCGACACCGGCGACTTCCTGCAACTCCGCACGCACGTCCACCACACCGACTCCTTCTTCGCCGCCATCCTGCAGCACCGCCCGATCTGAGCGCAATAACTGCCCGCGGGCCTGTCGTGGAGTTTTCAAAGGCGGAATTCCCCGCGGGCCCGTCGCGCATTAGATACCTCCTGGTCCGGGGGCACCGCAGCGGCGGCTCGACAGGGGCTCGGGGCGTGGGCTATACATCCACACAGCGGCGCAGCATCACGGGTCGATCAGGCGCTGCCATCTGCAGGGAGCGACAGCCATGAAGCTACTGGTCACGGGCGGCGCCGGGTTTATCGGCAGCAATTTCATCCGGCACATGCTGTTGGCGCACGGCGATGTGCAGATTGTCAACCTCGACGCGCTGACCTACGCCGGCAACATCGAGAACCTTGTCGGCATCGACCGCGACCCCCGCTACGCCTACGTCCGCGGCGACATCGCGGAGGCCGACTCGGTCGAGGGCGTGTTCACGGCCCATCGCTTCGACGCCGTGGTCAACTTCGCCGCGGAGAGCCACGTCGACCGCAGCCTGCATCTCGGCGTCGACGCGTTCATCCGCACGAACATCCAGGGCACGCAGCGGCTGCTCGACGCGGCGCGGGCGCACGGCGTGCCGCGCTTCCTCCAGGTGTCGACGGACGAAGTGTACGGCAGCCTGGGCGCGCAGGGCCGCTTCACCGAGGCGTCGCCCGTCCTGCCCAACAATCCCTACGCCGCCACAAAGGCCGCCGCCGATTTCCTCGTGCGGGCCGCTCATCGCTCCCATGGGATCGATGCCGTCATCACGCGGTGCTCGAATAACTACGGGCCCTACCAGTTCCCCGAGAAGCTCATCCCCCTGATGATCGCGAACGCCCGCGAGGACAAGCCCCTGCCGGTCTACGGCGACGGCCTGCACGTGCGCGACTGGATCTTCGTGCTCGACCACTGCGAGGCCATCGACGTGGTCCTGCGAAAAGCGGCGCCCGGCAAGGTCTACAACGTCGGCGGCGACCACGACGTTCCCAATATCGACATCGTGCGCGGCATCCTCGCGCTTGTAGGCAAGGACGCATCGCTCATTCGCTATGTCGCCGACCGACCAGGTCACGACCGACGCTACGCAATGGACAGCAGCCTGATCCGCGCCGAGCTGGGCTGGACCCCGCGCCACTCGTTCGATCAGGCCCTGGCGGCCACCGTCCGGTGGTACACCGAAAACGCAGCGTGGCTGGACCATGTGCGCAGCGGCGCTTACCTCTCGTTTTACGATAGCCTCTACAGCCGGCGACTCGCCGCCGTTGATGCCGGTTAAACTGGAAAGACGTCGACACGGGAGCCGCGGCTGCGATGCACGAACAGAGGATAGCCTCACGGACCGCCTACCAGGGCCGCTACATCCGCCTCGAGCTCCTGGACATCCGGCTGCCTTCCGGCCGCCCCGCCGTTCGCGAGGTCATCCGCCATCCGGGTGCCGCCGTTGTGCTGCCCGAGACGCCCGACGGCCGGTTTGTCCTGATCCGCCAGTACCGCAGGGCCGTTGACCGTGAACTGATCGAGGCCGTAGCCGGCACCCTGGCGCCACCGGAGTCGCCCGAGGAGTGCGGCCGCCGCGAGCTGGAGGAGGAAACCGGCTACCGGGCCAGATCGATCCGCCTCCTGGGGACGGTTTACCCTGCGCCCGGCTACACGGACGAACGCATGCACCTTTACCACGCAAAGGTGGACGCCGCACCCGCCGCCGCGCGGCCCGAGGAGGACGAGCAGATCGCCGTCGTTCTCTTTCGCCGCGACGAGATCGAGGCCCTCATCGCCAGCGGCGGAATCGAGGACGCCAAAACCATCGCGGTCTGGACTCTGCACCGGGCCGCAACGGAGGCGGCCCCGGTATGACCCGTCGGCATAGCGCTCCACGGCGGCTCTGGCAGAGGGCGCGCTCGCTCTTCGGCATGAACATCTGGGACATCGAGGTCAGCGCCGTGTCCCGACCGGCGCGCGCTGGGGTTCGAACGCTCCGCGTACTGCACCTCATCATCCGCGGGTTCTTCGATGACGAGTGCCCCCTGCAAGCATCGGCCCTGACGTTCAGCACCATGATGTCGATTGTCCCCATCCTGGCGCTTTGCCTCGCGCTGCTGCGGGGGTTGGGAGGCGAAGATCTCGCCCGTGAACGCCTGCACGACGCGGTGCAGGAGTGGACCCGGTCTTTCGCGGCCGGGACCCCGAGCGCGGGCAGCGCGGCTGTCGCCGCGCCTCGAGCTGACGCCGCCGATGACTGGACGCCGGACTCTCTGGCGGCGGAGATCGAGCAGCTGATCGACAAGGGGTTCGAAAAGGTTCGGCACATCAACTTCGCAGCCCTCGGCGGAGTCGGCCTCGTGGTCTTGATCCTGACGATCGTCATGGTTCTCGGAAGCGTGGAGTCGGCCTTCAACCGCGTATGGGGCGTCAAGACCGGCCGCACGCTAATCCGGAAGTTCACGGACTATGTCAGCGCCCTGATGGTCCTGCCGTTCCTGCTGGTCGTGGCGACGTCGTTGCCGCTCGTCGACTTCGCCAGCCAGTTTCTCCCCTCCGACGCCGCCCTTCAACTGCGGGCCCTTGCCGCCTCTCCGGTCGTGCGCCATGCCACGGTTCTGCTGACCTTGACGATCCTGTTCACGTTCCTGATCAAGTTCATGCCCAACACGCGGGTGCGGCTGCTGCCGGCCGTCTCGGGCGGACTGTTTGCATCCCTTCTGTTCATCGGGTGGCTGGCGGTCTGCGCGGCGCTGCAGGTGGGAGCGGCCCACTACGGTCGAATTTACGGAAGCTTCGCGGTGGTTCCGATCCTGCTGGCGTGGGTCTATGTCAGCTGGGAGATCGTCCTGCTGAGCGCCGAACTTGCCTTTGCGCTGCAGAACGCGGCGACCTACCGCGTCGAGCAAGGCGCCGAACACGCCAGCGTTGAGTCGCGACTCACGCTGGCTTTGGCGGTCCTCACGGACGCCGCTCGCGGCCTGGCCGGTGGGGGCAGGGCCTTTGATGCTGCGCGCTTTGCCGCGGAGCACCGCATTCCCGTGCGACTCCTCAACACGGTGATCGGCCAGCTGACGCGCGCCGGGTTTATCGGCGAACTGGGTGAGTCATCGGGCCGGTACGCTTTGCTGTGCGCACCCGACGCCTGCCGGGTCAGCCAGGTGGCCACGACGCTGCTGTCGCAGGGCGTGAGCCCCATCGCGCTCGGGTTTCTGACCGTTCCGCAGCCCCGGCGCGACGCCGCCGCGCGCGCCGTTCGGCCCCACGCCGGCGGGGCCGCCCCCCGGGACCCGGTCCTCGCGGAGCTGGCCCGAACCGTCGATCCGCCGCCGGCCCCTTGAGGCGGCGGCTCCGAACCGTTTCCGCGACTCACAATGGAGAATGCCTGTGCCCATTGACTTTGACCATGAGCTGAATCCGCAGCAACTGGAGGCGGTGACCGCCGGTGATGGACCCCTGCTCGTGCTGGCCGCCGCCGGCACCGGCAAGACTCGCACGCTGGTCTTCCGGGTCGCCTACCTCATGGAGCAGGGCGTCGCCCCGGACCGCATCCTCCTGCTCACCTTCACCAACCGCGCAGCCCGTGAGATGCTGGACCGCGCCGTCTCGCTCGCCGGCGTGGAGGTCAGCGGCATGTGGGGCGGCACGTTCCACCACATGTCCAACCGGATCCTGCGCCGGAACGCCGCGCGGCTCGGACTGCCGTCCGACTACACCATCCTGGACCGCGACGACACGGAGAGCATCATCGCCGAGTGCGTGAAGACGCTGAAGCTCCAGCACAAGGAGTTTCCGAAGAAGCAGGTGCTGATGGAGGTGTTCGGACAGGCCGTCAACATGCGCAAGCCCATCGAGGACCTCGTCCGCCAGCGCTTCGCCGATCTGCCGGTCGACCCCGCCGACGTCCTCGCCGTCCACAGCGCCTTTGCGAAGCGCAAGCGCGAGCTGAAGGCCCTGGACTTCGATGACCTGCTGGTCGAGGGGGCGCGACTCCTGCAGGAGTGCCCCGACGTGCTCGAGCGCTACCAGCGACAGTTCGTCCACGTCCTCGTGGACGAGTACCAGGACACCAACCCGATTCAGGCCGAACTGGTGGACCGGCTCGGAGCCGGCTACGGCAACGTGATGGTCGTGGGGGACGACTTCCAGAGCATCTATGCGTGGCGGGGAGCCGACTACCGCAACATCCTCAGCTTTCCCGAGCGCTACCCGAGCGCCGGCGTGGTCAAGCTCGAGACCAACTACCGCAGCACGCCGGAGATTCTGGCCGTGGCCAACGCCTGCATCCGCGGGAACCCGCGCCAGTTCCAGAAAGAGCTCCGCCCGACCCGGCCGTCGCGGAGCAAACCGCGGCGCGTCAACCTCCTCAGCGGCGAGGCACAGGCCGAGTTCCTCGTGCGCGAAATCGACCGGCTCTGCCGCACCGGGCTGCGATTCTCGGACATCGCGGTGCTGTACCGGGCGCATTATCACTCCATGGAGGCGCAGATGCGCCTGACGAGGGAGCGCATCCCGTTCGTCATCACCTCGGGGATCCGATTTTTCGAGCAGGCGCACATCAAGGACGTCTGTGCCCTGCTGCGCCTCCTGAGCGCGCCGGAGGACGAGATGGCCTTTGCCCGCCTGATGGGCCTGCTCCGGGGCGCCGGAGCCCGCACGGCGGCCAAGGCGTGGCAGGTCCTGGGCCGGAGGTTCGACGCCGGCGATGCCGCGCAGCGCGCCAGGGTGCACGCGACGCTCCGCCCGCAGACGCGGGTGGAGTGGGAACGGCTCGACCCGCTCTTCGCCATCCACGGCGGACGCCCGTTCGACGCCGGACAGGTCATCGAGGAGTTCCTCGACGTGTTCTACCGCCGCTATGCTGAAGGCGCTTTCGACAACGCCGAGCGACGGCTGGAGGACATCCAGGAGATGGCGCTCTTCACCGCCACCTTCTCCAGCGTCGAGGCATTCCTGGGCGAGGTGGCGCTTATGACCAACCTCGACGCCGAATCGGAAACGCTGGCGCGCCGCAACAGCGACCAGGACGCGGTGCGCCTCAGCACGGTGCACCAGGCCAAGGGGCTGGAGTGGCGCGCCGTGATCGTGCTCTGGGCCACGGAGGGCATGTTTCCGCTGGCGAGGTCGCTGGTCGACGAGCCCGACGCCGAGGAGGAGCGCCGCCTGTTCTACGTGGCGGTCACCCGCGCGAAGGACGACCTGTGCCTGTGCGTCCCGCATATGCGGATGATGCGCGACGGCGGCGCCTATCCGTGCGAGCCCTCGCGCTTCATCCGCGAGATCGACCCCGGGCTGCTGAAGGAAATCGGGACGGCGTACTACTGAGGCTACTCCATGCCCATCACCATCGCCACCTCGGGACAGGTGAACGGCGAGTCGTACTTCGTGCAGTTGATGCACCCGGCGTAGATCTTGTGCATCAGCGTCTCCTTCGGGGTCTCGCGGAAGCCCAGCCGTGCGAAGAACGAAGGCGTAAACGTCAGCACGACGATCTGCGATGTGTGCAGCGGGCGGATGCGGTCGATGGCGGCCTGCACCAGGCGCCGCCCGACGCCCTGTTGGTGGAGCCGTGCGTCGACGGCCAGCGACTTGATTTCGACCGCGTGATAGCTCTCCTTCGCCCCGATCTCGGGCATGATCTGCCACGAGATTGCCCCGACGATTGCACCGTCGCACTCTGCGACGATGAACCGGTCAATGTTCTGAACGATGTCGCTGATCGCCCGGGGCAGCAGCTCCTGCGGGAAGCCCTTGATCAGATCGAAAACAGGCTGGGCGTCGTGAAACTCAGCCGCTCGAATGCTCACCTCTGCCATGGTCCCATGCCCTCCGCGCGCGGATGCCGCGCCTTCGCTCACTCTTCCGCCGCCGCGTCAGCCGTCGGTCGCCCGATGCCAAAAGCGTGGAACCCCAGGCCCTTCAGCGCGGCCAGGTCCAGCGTATTGCGGCCATCGAAAACAAAGGCCGGCTGGACCATGGACTCGTGAATCTGACGGTAATCGAGGCCGCGGTACAGGGCCCAATCGGTCAGCACAACGATGGCGTGCGCCCCGGCCGCCGCCTTGTAGACATCCGGCTCCATCCTCACCGCCCCGGCCTTCACCAGGTCCGACAGGTCGCGGGTCGCGTTATCCAGAGCTTCGGGATCGTGGATAACCACGTCCGCGTGCTCCTCAACGAGCTGGCGGCAGACGCGGATGGCAGGGCTGTCCCGCGTGTCGCCGGTGTCCGCCTTGAACGCGAACCCGAACACCGCCACCCGTTTCCCGGCCAGCGTGTTGAACATGCGCGCGACCATGGCGCCCACGAAGCGCTCGGCCTGGCCGTCGTTCATGGTCACCACCTGCTCCCAGTAGCGCGCCACGTCGTTCAATCCGTACGTCTCGCACAGGTAGACCAGGTTCAGGATGTCCTTGCGGAAGCAGGAGCCGCCAAATCCGATGCCCGCCTTGAGAAACTTCGGCCCGATCCGTGAGTCCCGCCCGACGGCCCGCGCCACCTCCTCCACGTCGGCTCCGGTCACCTCGCACAGCGCGGAAATGCTGTTGATGGAGCTGATCCTCTGGGCCAGGAAGGCGTTGGCCACCAACTTGGACAGTTCACTGGACCAGACATTGGTGGTCAGGATGCGGTCGAGGGGAACCCAGTGCTCGTAGATGGCCACGACCTGCTGCACGGCGTTCTGCCCGGCCGCGGTATCCCGCCCGCCGACCAGCACCCGGTCGGGCGATTCCAGATCGCGAATCGCCGTCCCCTCAGCCATGAACTCCGGGTTGGAGAGCACCTCAAATCGGACGCCGCCCGGTCGCGAGTGCAGGATGCGCGACATGGCCGCAGCCGTGCGCACCGGCAGGGTGCTCTTTTCCACAACGACCGTGTCCTTCACGGCGTGGTCCAGGATCTGGCGCGCGGTCTTCTCCCAGTACTGTAGATCGGCGGCCCGCCCAGCCCCCCGCCCGAAGGTCTTCGTCGGTGTGTTGACGCTCACAAAGATGATGTCGGCTTCGCGGATCGCCGCCGGGATATCCGTGGTGAAGAACAGGTTGCGGCCGCGAGCCGCCCGCACCACATCCTCAAGGCCGGGCTCGTAGATCGGCAGGCGATCGCCCTGCCAGGCCCTGATGCGCCCCTCGTCAATATCGGCAACCGTAACCCGGTAGTCGGGGCAGTGCCGCGCAATGACCGCCATCGTCGGCCCACCGACATACCCCGCCCCGATACAGAGAATCCGCTTCATAGCCCCTCCCTCCATCACCGCCTCCGGCCCTCGACCTCCGCGTGAGGAGAGAGGAACTCTAGCAGGCCCAGCGATCCAAGGAAACCCGCAAAACAATGCCGTAACGAGAGGGCTCCATCTGCGCGTTGATGGACCAAAACTCCGCACTTGCAGCACCCACCGGAGGCTGTATATCCTTGCAGCCCTTTGGTTCTAACCCGGATGTCGCGAGGGTAACGCTATGCACTTTGTGGTCTGCATCAAACAGGTTCCTGAAACGACCAACGTCAAGATCAACCCGGAGACCAACACGTTAATCCGCGACGGCGTGGCCTCGATCATGAACCCCTTCGATGTCTACGCGGTCGAAGAGGCCCTCCGGCTGAAAGAGAAGATGGGCGGGCGCGTCACAGCCCTCAGCATGGGGCCTCCGCAGGCGGAAGCCGTTCTCCGGGAAGCGATAGCCATGGGTGCCGACGAGGGCATCCTGCTGTCCGACCGGGCGTTTGCCGGCAGCGACACGTGGGCCACGAGCTACACGCTGGCCATGGCTCTGCGCAAGATCGGATCCTTCGACGTGGTGCTGTTCGGGAAGCAGGCGTCGGACGGCGATACGGCCCAGGTCGGTCCCGGCGTGGCTGCACACCTGGATCTGCCGCAGATCACGTATGTGCGCAAGATCGAGGAAATTGCGGCGGACCGGATCGCAGCCGAACGCCTGCTCGAAGACGGTTACGAGGTCATTGAGTCTCCCCTGCCCTGCGTTATCACGGTGGTCAAGGAGATCAACGAGCCGCGCCTGCCCTCGCTTAAGGGTAAGATGGCCTCGAAGAAGGCGGTGATTCCCACCTGGACCGCCAAGGACATCGGCGCCGATCCCAAGCGGATCGGCCTGGACGGATCCCCGACCAAAGTCGTACGCATCTTCACCCCGCCGGCCCGCGAGGGCGGCGAGATTCTGTCCGGCGAGCCACTCGACTGCGCAAAGAAGCTGGTGGCGGCGCTGAAGGATATCGTGATCGCCTGCAACGCCTGAGGAGCACAGCATGTCCAACGATCCCATCAACGTCATCGACGATAAGTGTGTCGGCTGCACCCTGTGCGCCAAGACCTGTCCGTTCGGCGCGATCGAGATGGTCAACCGCCTCGCGCGCATCGACCTCACCAAGTGCACGCTGTGCGGCGCCTGCGTGACCGCCTGCCGCTTCGAGGCCATCGCGATGCGGCAGCAAGCCGCCGGCTCGCTGGACCTGAACGAGTACCGCGACGTCTGGGTCTTTGCCGAGCAGTCCCACGGCAAGATGTCCAGCGTCACCTACGAGCTGCTCGGCGAGGGCCGCAAGCTGGCGAACGACCTCGGGATGAACCTGTGCGCCGTGATGCTGGGCAGCCAGGTGAGCTCCGAGACGCAGGACCTGATCCATCGCGGCGCGGACAAGGTCTATCTCGTGGACCGCCCTGAGCTGGCGCACTTCCAGGATGAGACCTATGCGGCGGCGCTCATCGAGCTCATCCGCCGGCACAAGCCGGCCGTCGTGCTCTGCGGGGCCACGACCATCGGGCGCAGCCTGGTCTCGCGGGTAGCGGTGCCGATCCATGCCGGCCTGACCGCCGACTGCACCGCGCTGGCCATCGACCCGGAGACGCGAAACCTGCTGCAGACGCGCCCGGCCTTCGGCGGCAACATCATGGCCACCATCATTACGCCGAACCATCGCCCCCAGATGTCCACCGTACGCCACAAAGTAATGAAGGAGGCGGACGTCGACACCTCCCGCAAGGGCCAGGTGCTGGTGGAGACCCTTCTCGACGAGGTGCTCAAGGCTCGCGCGCGCCGTCGCACGTTTGTGCCGGAAACCGAGAGCACGGTGAACATCGCCGAGGCCAATATCATCGTCTCGGGCGGACGGGGCCTGCAGACCCCCGAGAACTTCAAGGTCCTGCGCGAGTTTGCGGAAGTCATCGGCGCCGGCATCGGGGCCTCGCGCGCAGCCGTGGACGCCAACTGGATCGGCTATTCCCACCAGGTCGGCCAGACAGGAAAGACCGTCTGCCCGAAAATCTACTTTGCGTGCGGCATCAGCGGACAGATCCAGCATCTGGCCGGCATGTCCTCGGCCGAGATCATCGTCGCGATCAATCGCGACCCCGACGCCCCCATCTTCAACGCAGCCACCTATGGCATCGTGGGCAATGCACTCGAGGTTGTGCCCCTGCTGACCGCCGAGTTCCGCAAGGCGCTCGGGAAATAGGTTGACTTCCCGGTCTCTCGATCAGGATACTGCGGGCAGCATTGATGTCGGCTCGGCGTAGGGCGTGCGGCCCTCGCGGGCCGGCTGAAACGTGCGCGCGAAGGCCTCGTTTGCGATGCGAGTCGGGGTGTGTATTTGGAGGTGCATCATGTTGATGGGTAGTGGTGCCAAGGGTCTGCGGTTGGGAGTCTTCGGTGTTCTGGCGGCGGCGGCAGCATGGGCCGGCCCACGGGGCGAGGCGGTGCAGGGCCCTGTGGTCTTCGTGGTTCCCGCGCGCGAAGCTGTCGTTCGGTTGGCCATGGACATGACATCCCTTCGCTCGAGCTATGTGATCTCCTACCAGGCGATCCAGGGATCGGACACCCCCCTCATCCACACGTGGGACGGGGCTTCCCGCAGCTGGATTGAAACCAACATCGAGGACTACGGAGCCGGGGCCCGATTCAGCCGTGTCCCGAGCACCGCGTTCTTCATGGGAACGGAAACCGAATTCCCGGCGAAGCTGGAGGACTACGCGGGCTGGGCGGCCCATAAGGTGCGCCTCGCCAACTTGAATGTGGTGCCGTGCCTGAACGCGTTCCACGAAGTGCTGAACTTTGCACCGTCCGAGTGGCGGTGGCTGGCCCGGCGTTACGACCTGGACCTGAAGGACAACAACGTGGAGCGGCGTCGCTACGGACGCTACGGACCTCCCGGACAGCCCGCCGCTGGTGCCCTTCCGCCGGGCTCCGAGCCCATGCCCAATGAGCAGGGCAGTGTGATCATGGCCGTGCCACCCGCCGAGGAGCCGCCGCCGCTCGCACAGCCGCCGGTCGAACCGGTCACCGTGGACGTACCGGTGCCCGAGGCCGCTGTCGTGGCAACGCCGACTCCGCCCCCCGAGCCGGTTCCTGAGGCTGGTCCTGCCCCGGTGACCGTGCCCCCGGTGAAGTGAGGATCGGCTCTACTCCCGTACCTGCCCGGCCCCGTGGACGATGTACTTGTACGTCGTCAGCTCCTCCAGGCCCATGGGTCCGCGCGCGTGGAGCTTGTCGGTGCTGATGCCAATCTCAGCGCCCATTCCGAACTCGCCGCCATCGTTGAAGCGCGTGGAGGCGTTGACGAACACCGCCGACGAATCCACGAGGTCGGTGAACTGGTTCGCCGCCGCGTCGGACTCCGTCACGATGGCATCCGAGTGGCGTGACCCGTATCGGTTGATATGGTCGATGGCCGCCTGAACCGATGGCACGACCCGTATGGCGAGGATCAGGTCCAGGTATTCGGCGTGCCAGTCCTCCTCGGTCGCCGCCTTCATGCCGGGAATCCGCGCACACGCCTCGGCGTCGCCGCGCAGTTCCACGCCGCGACGCTCCAACACGTCCGCCACCCGCGGCAGGAAGAGGTCGGCAATACGTTCATGCACCAGGAGCTTTTCCATCGCGTTGCAGACGCCGGGGCGCTGGCACTTGGCATTCTCCACGATCCGCAGCGCCATCTCGACGTCCGCAGACTCGTCGACAAACACGTGACACACGCCCTTGTAGTGCTTCAGCACGGGAACGGTGGCCATCTCGGTCACCGCCCGGATGAGCCCCTCGCCCCCTCGCGGAATCACCACGTCCACGCGGCCCTCCAAGCGCACCAGCTCGCGCACGGCATCTCGGTCGGTCGTCGTGACCAGCTGGATGGCATGCTCCGGCAGTCCCTTACGCCGGCCGCCCTCCATCAACGCCGCGGCAATGGCTGAGTTGGAATGGATCGACTCCTTGCCGCCGCGCAGGATGACCGCGTTCGATGTCTTGAGGCAAAGCGAGGCCGAGTCCGCCGTCACATTGGGCCGGGCTTCGTAGATAATGGCGATGACGCCGATCGGCACCCGGCGCTTGATGATCTCCAGCCCGTTCGGCCGGATCCAGCGCGCGATACGCGCGCCCACGGGATCCTTCAGGTCTGCCACCACGCGGATGCCCCGGGCCATGGCGCTGATGCGCGCCTCGGTCAGCTGGAGCCGGTCCAGCATCGCCGAGGACAGCCCGGCCTGGCGCCCCTCCTCCATGTCTCTCCGGTTGGCCGCCAGCAGATCGCCGCCGCGCGACTCCAGTTCGTCGGCCATCTCCAGGAGGATGGCCTTCTTCTTCCTGGCATTCAGGAGGAGCAATTGCCGGCTGGCCGCTACGGCACGGTCGCCCATGGTCAGAATCTCATCGTGAAGCGTCATGGAACCCCCTCACAGTCCGGAGGCAAGGATGAGGGTGCCCGCATCCTCTCCGCGCAGGACGCGGCAGACAATGTCACGCTCTCGCCCGTTGGCGATCACGGCGGCGCAGCCGGTCTTCGCCGCGCTCTGGGCAGCCTTGAGCTTGCTCAGCATGCCGCCCTTGGACATGCTCGACGCGCCGCCCTGCACCAGCCTGAACACGCTCGGGGTCAGAGCCTCGACGCAGCGCACGCGCCGCGTGCTCCCGTTTGGACCCGGCTCCCGCAGCCCGTCGACCGTGGAGAGGATGATCAGCAGGTCAGCGCGGATCATGCGCACGAGCAGCGAGGCCAGCAGGTCGTTATCCCCGAGCGCGAGGTCGGCCTTGATCTCCTCATCGGCCACCACGTCGTTCTCGTTGACGATCGGCACCACGCCGCGCCGGATCATGGTCTCCATCGTGCGGCGCGCGTTGGTCAGCCGCACCTTGTGCTGAAAATCCGCGTGCGTCAGCAGCACCTGCCCCACCTGCACGCCCTGCTGGCCGAACAAGTCGTCGTACCGGCACATCAGGCGCGCCTGTCCGACCGCGGCCGCCATCTGCAGCTCCGGCAGCTCGGTGGGACGCGAGGTCATCCCCAGCGCCTCAACTCCGGCCGCCACGGCCCCCGAGGTCACCACGACCACCTCGCACCCGCTGCGGCGGACCTCCGACAGCTGGCGCACCAGCTCCCGCATCCTGCGCACATCCGGCCGGCCGGTCTTCTGAACGAGAACCCGGCTGCCGATCTTCACGACGACCCGACGCGCATCCGCGACGGACTCACGGTACTTTTCCCAAGTCTTCAAGGCACCCTCACGCTACTCCGCCGTCGGCTGGCGGACGATGTCCAGGGACCGTGCGCATCGGAAACCGATGAAGGGCGGATCGGGGTTGCGCCGTTGCCGAGCGGTCAGCTTCACCCCCTTCTTCTCGATTCCCCTTGCACGTCCGCTCAAGTCGTCCCCGCGGCTGCTCAGGAACGACCCGCCGCGGTAGATGTGGACCTCTCCGGCCTCCGGCCCCACCGGATTCGCCAGAACGCCGGTCGAGTAGTAGGCGGGGTCGTACCAGTCCTGAACCCACTCCGCAGCATTTCCGGCCATGTGCATGCAGCCGTATGGACCAGGGTACGTCTCGTCCCACTTGAGGAAGCTCAGGTTGATGGCCTCCAGCGCCTCCGGAGGGAGCCACTGATCGACATCCCACGTCACGTCCGGAAGACGAGTGGGGGGCGGCGGGGGGATGTCGGCTTTCTTCACGCACGAGCATCCAAAGGTCTTCGGCGGCTCCGGCGAAACGGGGGGGTTCTGTCGGTCCATCTCCTGGGCCAGAAAGCGGCGCCCGCCGCTCCAGTTCACCGTGCTCGTCTCGACCTTCTCACCCCAGGGGAACGTCCTGCCATCGTTGCCGCAGGCCGCAAATTCCCATTCGGCCTCGGTCGGAAGCCGCTTGCCCGCCCACTTCGCATACGCATACGCATCGAACCAGTCGACCCCCACAACGGGCTGCTTGTCGCCGCTGAGCCCCGGAAACGCCCACGCCTCGGCGTCATGCTGTTTCAGGGGGGGGGCCAGCGGGTGCTCCATAGACGAATCCCCCGACCCCTTGACGTACTCGACGAAGCGGCGGTAGATCGCGTTGGACATCTCGTACCGGTCGATCAGGAACGGGCTGACGTACACAATGTGCATCGGGAACGCCGCATCCGAGGCCGTCGCTTCGCGACTCCCCATAAGAAAATATCCGCCGGGAACGTAGACCATATCCGCGTCCTGCTTGGGGAGGGCGGGCTTCTGCGGCTGCGGCGCGGATGCCTTCCAGGCGTCCAGAACGGTCTGCTGCATGCGGAGGATGTAGTCGAAGTCCATCCCCTTGACGACGCTGGCCAACTCGCCCTCGCTACGGACGACGTGCCGGATCCAGAATTGCTGGAACGCAAGGACCTCGTCCGCCGCAACATCGAATTCCTTGCCCGCCAGCACCTTGGGCAGCCGTTCCTGCATGAGGGCAGGCAGGGAGCGCGCAACATCCCGGCGCTTGGCAACCAACTCGTCCAGCTTGGCCTTCACGGCCTCAGCGCCCGCGCGCTCTCTCTCCGCCTTCACCGCCTCGATCTCTTCGCCTATCAGCTCGAATCTCCGGATCGAGGCCTTGACCGGAGTGAGCCACTCCCCGGCCACCTTCTCCTCCCCCTTCAAGACCCGAGCCTTCTCCCCCCGCAGGGCATCGCCGATTGCCTTGACGTCGGCCAGGCTCGGAGAATCGCTGCAGAGTTTGGTAAACTCGTCGAACAGGGCCACCCGCCGCGTATATTCCTCCAGAGACAGGCTTGAAGCCGGGTCGAGCTTGAGGTCCAGCAGGCGGGTCGAAAAGTCCTTGGAAAGATCCCCGGACTCCATCTTCGCGATGAGATCCCTGGGCACCGTCCGGGTCATCACGATGGAGCCGCGGTCGATCTTGACCTCCACCTTCTCGGCGCTCTCGGAGATCAGCGTGCCCTCGACCTTTTGGCCGTTCTTGAGCTCGAGGACGACCACGGTGGCCTTGCCGATGAAGTCCCGCGCGCCTGGCGACAGATCGGATTCCTTCACTGCCTGCGCCGACAGAGCCAAGCCCGCCACGGCCAGCGCCACAGCCATCGATGCTATTCTCATGAACACGACTCCCGGAGAAGGGCTGAGGAACCATCCCCTCATACCGCCCACATGACCGGCACTATAGCGGGCGGACGGCAGCAAGGTCAATACGGCCGGGACGGAACCTGGTAACGGCGGTCGAGGGGAAACGCGTTGGGAATGTGCCGGATGGACGGCTCGCGTGCATCGGTCTCCGCGCCGATGACCTCGACCACATCAAAGCGAAAAGGAAGCCCGGGACCACCCCGCGCGCGGAGATACCGGACGGCTCCGCGGGAGAGGGTTTGGCGCTTGCGGCGGTCAACAGAATCCATCGGTCGCCCGAAGTCCTCATTTCGTCGGGTCTTCACCTCCACGAAGACAAGGCTGCTGCCGTCCCGAGCCACCAGGTCGATCTCGTCCCGACGCCCGGCACGAACCCGGCGCCCGAGGATAGACATGCCCCGCCGCCGCAGGTAAACCTCGGCCTGCTTCTCGCCCCAGAGGCCCGTGTCGAGATGCGCGGGTCCGATGCGCCCCTTCCACCACCGCTTCAGCCGACTCCACACCCCCCGCCCTCCCTACCACAGGTTCCGCTGCCCCAGCCCGCCACGGTTGGCTTCCGCCTCCCGGACCGGCGCAAACGTCCGGCGATGTTCGGGGCAGGGGCCATGCTCGTACAAGGCCCTGAGGTGCGCTTCGGTTCCGTAGCCCTTATGAGCCCTGAACCCATACGCGGGATACGCGTCATCCAGCTCACGCATGCGGGCGTCACGCACGACTTTGGCCATGACACTGGCGGCGGCGATCGAGAGACTGAGCGTATCGCCACGGACGATAGCGCGGGAGGGGCACGGGAGACCGCTGACGGGCAGCCCATCCACCAGCACGAGGTCCGGAAGCGGGTCCAGCTGGCTCACGGCCTGCGCCATGGCCAGGTGGGTGGCTCTGAGAATGTTGATACGGTCGATCACGGCGGGCTCGGCGACGCCCAGACCAATCCGCACGTGAGGCGATGAGCGCAGAAGGGCCGCGAATGCAACGCGGCTGGACTCGGAGAGTTGCTTGGAGTCGGTGAGCCCGGAGAGGGATGCATCTTCCTCGTCCAGGGCCCAGTCCGGGTCAAGGACTACGGCCGCAGCCACAACCGGACCCGCCAGGGGCCCACGGCCCGCCTCGTCCACCCCGGCCACCAGCCGGATCCCCTGCGCCCAGTATTCGCGCTCGAAAGTCAGCACGCCTGATTCCGGCGGGATCCTGGCGCCGCAGAGGGCACCTGCGCCTGCCGGCTCTTACATTGTGCGGTTTGCGCCGCGCAGCCGCGCCTGCTTGCCTACGCGCTTGCGAAGGAAGTACAGCTTCGCGCGCCGCACGTGCGAGGGACGCTCGACGTCAACCTTCTCGACATAGGGCGAGTGCACGGGGAAGACACGCTCCACGCCGACCCCGTACGAGATGCGGCGGACCGTGAAGGTTTCCGTGGAGCCCTTGCCGTCGCGGGCGATGATGGTGCCCTTGAACAGCTGGACGCGCTCCTTGTCGCCTTCCTTGATCTTAACGTGAACCGTGACCATGTCACCGACGTTGAACTTGTCGCTTCCGTCGGTCCGCAGCCCTTCCAGGCTGATCTTCTCTAGTACGCTTGTCGCCATTGTCTGCTCCTCCGAAAAAACGTTGCGCCCCGCGCCGGGCGATCCCCGCCCTCAGTCCCCGCTGTCCAGCAGGTCCGGCCGACGCACCCGCGTCCGGGCCAGGGCCTGCTCGCTCCGCCATTCAGCGATGGCACCGTGGTCGCCCGACCGCAGCACCTCCGGCACCTCCATGCCCCGAAACACCGGGGGCCGGGTGTACTGAGGATACTCCAGCAACCCCTCGCTGAAGGATTCCTCCTCCGTGGATCCCTCGCCGCCCAGCGCACCGGGCAGCAGCCGCACCACCGCGTCGATGACCACCGCTGCGGGCAGAACCCCGTTCGTCAGCACATAGTCGCCCACCGACAGCTCGTCGGTCACCATCGCTTCTCGAACCCGCTCGTCGACGCCTTCATAGTGCCCGCAAACGAACACCAAGTGCCGCCGCGTCGCAAGTTCCCTCGCCACCGCCTGGGTGAACGGCCGTCCCTGCGGCGTCATCAAGATCACATCCGCTCCGGCCGTCGCCACCGACTCAATCGCATCGCACAGCGGCTCGGGCTTCATCACCATGCCAGGCCCGCCGCCATACGGCTTATCGTCCGTCGTCCGGTGCGCGTCGTGCGTGAAGTCTCTCGGGTTGACAATCCGGAACCTGACAACCCCGCGCCGCACTGCCAGCTTCAGCATGCTCTCGTCCAGAAACCCCTTGAGCATGCCGGGGAAAATGGTGATCACGTCGACGGAGAGCGGCTCGCTCATCCCGGCCCTACCCGGCGGCCGGCGCTTCGACGGCCGCCACCTCTGCCGGCGCGGCCTTCGGGGTCGCCCTGCGCTGCTTGCGGAGCAGCACGGCCACCAAATCGCTTGGCTTGGCCCCCTTCGAAATCCAGTATTCCACGCGATCCATCTTCATCGAGAAGTTCACGCCCTTGCGCTTGGGGTCGTACCACCCCAGCTGCTCGAGCATCTTCCCGTCCCGCGGCGAGCGGGAATCCGTGGCCACAATCCGGAAACTGACGTCATTCGTCGCGCCAGTCCGCGTCATCCTGATCTTGACTGCCATAGCCTCTCCTTCAACCACCTACGCATCGGGCTCGCCCCTGCCGCAGCGGACCGTTCAGACCCCTCCGAGGCAGACCAAACCCGCTTGAAAAGCCACGGATGATTGCACGCCCCCCAGCCAATTGCAAGAGCGGTTTTTTCTTGCAGCTCGCCCGATCATCCTGCCGCCTTCGTCGAGGCGCGCTCGCCGGACTTCTTGGCCCGGAAGACGAGTTTGCCGCCCTGGTGGGTCACCTCGATGACCTCGACGCCTTCGAATACGCCGCGGAGAATCTCCTCGGCCAGGGGATCCTCGATGTGTTTCTCGATCGCCCGCCGCAGCGGCCGAGCGCCGAGTGCCTCGTTGAAGCCCTCCGTGACCAGGAAGGAGCAGGCCCCCTTCGTCAGCTTCAGGCGGCGGCCCTTGGCTTGCAGACGTCCGGTCACCTTCGCCAGTTCCAGGTCGAGGTCGCAGCAGTCTTTGGAAGCCCCCAGGTTCACATTGATCTTTGTGCGCAATCCCGCTCCCACCCCTTCCGGGGCAAGCAACACATGGTTTTTATTAGCCGGAATGACAATCTGTCCCTGCGCAACCAATTCGCGAAGGC
>CAZJBP010000052.1:0-21620 GCA_964544115.1 uncultured Victivallales bacterium
CTTCATCCAGAGCCTTGGGCATGCTTCCCGCCTGCGCGTCCGCATATTCAGAGAGTTTGACATAGGCGAGATCAAGAAGAGTGGCTCTAATCTTCTGCCTGATTGACCAGTCATCGGCTGCGGCTGCGTAATCAGCCATCACCTTGCTGATGCCAGCCGCTTGAATTCGTTCTTTGGCTGGGGCCGTCGCCTCACCTGACCTAAGCATCTCAAGCCTCTCCTCAAGAAGGTTCGTCAGGCTGATCCTCTCCTTCACCCCCCTCAGTGCGGCAGCTCCGACCGGTGATGTTTCGCCATCATTTCGCACGATGTCATGGAACACCTTCTGATTTCGATCGTACTCCTCCAACACGTCTCGAGCACCGCTAAGCCCATCTGCTCGAATCCGCCTCTCGATCTGCCTTTCCTCTCGCTGACACACGTTCACCAGTTGCTCTACCGCGGCCACACGGACCTCCACCACCTCTTCCCGATTGGTGGCGAATTGACGGATGCCAGAGAGTCTTAGTCCCGCCGCACCTGGCTGAACGCCTGATCTGATCATTCTGACCTTCCCTGTCGCAGGGCTCTCAGGCGCAGTCGTGACAGCCGTGTTGTCGATAGCTAGGGATTCCGAAAGGCAAGCGAGAAGCGACAACACCGCAACAGGGAGCGACAGCCGTGGGATCACCTTCCGCACATTTCTCATTTGGATCTCCGGCCGCTGGGAGGGCCGCTGTCCTCGGCGGCCGAGGACTGGTCCGTGCACGTGACCTCGCCGGACGCAGGCCGCCTCCTCACAGCGCCCCGACCGCGTGCATGGCGATCTTCTCCCACTCCCAGAGCCGCTGCGGCTCGCCGCGCACGGTGGTGATGTCCTTGAGGATCACCTCCACGTAGCCGCCGCGTACCTGGGCCAGGCTCTCCTCGAGCTCGCGGCGGGCGACCGTCGGGTCCCAGCGGTCGAAGGCCAGCACCGCGGGGCTGGGCTTGAGGGAGATGACGTAGCCGGTGCCGATCTGCTCGGCGCAGCTCGCGGCGTCGGCCATCGGGCTGACCGATATCTTGCGCACGTTCTTCACGCGGCGGATGATGTCGATCTTGTCCTGCAGCGGCTCGCAGCAGCCGTAGTAGCTCAGGCCGTAGCGCTCCATCAGCGGCTTCTCGTACTGCAGGGCGAACTCCCAGTGCATCTCGGGCGAAACGGCCGAAAAGATCTGCGCCGTGGCGCAGCCCCATTGGTCCTTCGTCCGCACGCGGCCGGGAACAAAGTCCGGCGGCGGAAGCTCGTCCGTGAAGCCGAGCCCCCCGGAGCCGACGCTGATATTGCCCGTGCCGACGTCGAGCAGGTTCAGTTCCACCTGCCGGTCGACCACCGCATGCAGGGCCTTCATGAACCGCTGCAGCAGCGCATGCACGAGCTCGGGCCGATCCACCATGTCGAGGTACAGGCGCTCGATGCCGTACCAGTGGATCATCTGGTCCCACGGCGAATGCCACTGGTGCACGATGCCCTGCCGCTGCACCGGGATGATGCCCCGGCAGATGTCGCTCATCAGCTCCAGGCGCCGGTCGGTCTCCGGCCGGTTCACCCGGACCTCCGGTATGCGGAGCTTCTCCACATCGGCGAGGGAGTTGATCACCGGCTCGAAGGAGGCCGAGGCCGAGTGCGTCTCGCGCCCCTGGATGCCGTAGTCGGCGTAGCTCGATGTCGGGTCGCACAGCAGGCCGACGTACAGCGCGGGGTCCAGCACCATGTCGCCGGGCATGTGCCGCCACTGGTAGAGGGTCAGGCGGAGGTGCTGCTCCACGCTTTGGCAGTACCCGTCCCCGCAGTGCAGCGTCAGCTCGTCGCCGACGTTCATCTCGTGCCACGGGATCTGGTAGATGAGAACCAGCGGCCGGGTCGGCTTAAGCCCGTTGAGGCTGCGCCACAGCTTGGTCTTCTCCCGGTTCACGGGCAAGGCAGCGGCCTCGGCGTATTCCGCCGCCAGGCCCCGCAGAATCTCACGATCGCGTGGGGACACGTTCATCATCGAGCGATTCCTCCTGTCGCGCGTTCCCGGAGCCCATCCATTTGACGGCAGGCTCACGCTACCGGAAGCCGCCGCTAACGTCCACTCCGCTGAACGGTGTCCACCATGGCGAGCACGTTGGCGACCGGCGTCTCCTCGAGGATGCTGTCGTGGCTGGCGCCCGCGACGTAGCCGCCGCCGGGAGCCATGATGGCCAGCACCTCCCGCGTGCGGTCGCGCACGGTGTCGGGGGTGCCGTCGATCAGCACGTGGTGGGAATCGATCGCGCCGTTGAAGACGATCCGCCGGCCGAAGGCCGCCTTCAGCGCGGCCAGGTCCATGCCGGCGCAGGACGGCTGCACGGCGTGCACGGCGTCCAGCCCGGCCTCGATCAGCTGCGGCAGCAGCGGGGCGAAGCCGCCGCAGCAGTGGAGCTGCGTCTTGAGCCCGTAGTCGCGTCCCAGCCGGATCAGGCGGCGCTGGTGCGGCAGGATGAAGCGCGCGAAGAGCTCGGGGCTCAGGAGCGGGCCGGTCTGGCCGCCGAAATCGTTGCCCATGAAGAAGACGTCGAGGGACGAGCCGACCGCGTCGAAGCTCCGGCGGGACACCTCGAAGTAGTAATCCACAAGATGCCCCATGAGCGCGTCCACCAGTTCCGGCTCATCGTACATCTTCAGGTACAGGTTCTCCATGCCCAGCAGGTCGATGGCGTCGTGCCAGAACGGCGACCAGTCGCCGCCGAGAATCGCATAGTCGGCCCGGAAGGGCGCCGCCTGCGCCTGGAGGGTGGAGACGTCGATCCACGCCGGGTCCGGCCAGGGATAGGCGTGCACGTCCTCAAGCGAGGCCCCCGCCAGCGGATGTTCGATGGGCTGCCCGTAGCCGAGGCCCTGCCGCTCGACGCCGAAGACCGTCCGGCAGGTGGCCGCCGGGTGCCGCAGTGTGAACGTTGGGCCGGCGTACACCGCGGTCACGCGGCGGAAATCGTCTCCGAGCCGGACCCGCAGCGCCTCACCCTCCAACCCCAGCTCGCGCTCGGCCTTCGCCTGGAACTCCTGGCTCATGCCGCACCAGATCGGCACTCGATCCGGTTCCTCGTGGGCAAAGGCCGTCAGCACGCGTTCGCGCGGGGTCATGCGGCTACTCCTGGTGAAAGACCTCTTCCATGTTGGCCCACCACTCGCCTTCGGCGCGGTCCGGCAGCGGCTCCTGGCAGGGCATGCACACGGCCCACCATTTCTGCGTGGTGGGGTCGGCGGCCATCTTTGCCGCGTCGGCGGCGAAGTCGCGGCCGGTGTATTCGAAGTAGCTGAACAGGTAGTGCTTCCCGTCCGGCATCTTCCGCAGGTAGATGGAATAGTTCCGGATGTGGCAGGCGCCGATCATCTTGAGCACGTCCGGCCACACGGCCGCGTGCAGGCGCTTGTATTCCTCAAGTTTCTCGGCGCGCACGCCGATCACCGACCCGTAGCGCTTCATGCGTCTCCTCCCTTCGGGGTGTAACTGTCACGGCAGAATAGGATAGGTTCCGTGCTCGCGGACGAGCTTCACGATGTAGTCGTAGGTGTGGCCGGACACGTCGCTGGCGACCGAATGGTCGGACTGGAAGATGTAGCCGCCGCCCCTTGCGGCCTGGAGCTTGCGCAGCACCTCGCGCCGGATGGCGTCGCGGTCGCCGCGCTCCCACACCTGCATGTCGCTGTTGCCGCAGAACCCCATGCGGTGGCCGTACTGCCGCCGGAGCTCGACGACGTCCATGCCCGCCTTGGCCTCCAGCGGATTGTACGCGTCGACGCCGATCTCGATGTAGTCCTCGAAAATCGCCTTCACGCAGCCGCAGCCGTGATAGATCACCGGCAGGCCGTGCGCGTGCGCCTCGTCCACCATGGCCCGCACCCACGGCTTGAAGTACTCCCGCCAGTAGGCCGGGGAGAAGAACAGGCCCGCCTTGTACGCGACGTCCCCCCAGATCACGAACCCGTCGAGCAGGCCCGCCGCCGCCTCGATCTCGGCCCGCGCGCACTCCAGGTAGAAGGCGCCGATGCGGTTGATCACCCGGCCCATCTCCTCGGGATGCAGCCCCATCCAGAGCAGCGCGTTCTCCTGGCCGATCAGCCGCGTAAGGCATTCCGACGCCTCGATCATGCTGCCGTACACGGGGAAGTCCGGGCGCAGCGACTTCACCGTTTCGATCCACGGCGGCGTGTTGCGCTGGAACCCGTCGCCCACGCCGGCGATCTGGTTGTCGCCGGCCTCGAAGTACCGCCGCCGGTCGCGCGGATCGTCGAACTCCGCGCGGCACAGCTTCTCGAAGCTGTCCGTGTCCCACGCGGCCATTTCCGGCATCGGGTATTCGTAGCGCTTGCGCATCACGGCGCCGAACCCGGTCCGGACCACGACCTCCTCGGGCGACTCGCGGATCGTTTCGAACGGGCGGATCCACGGATCCATGTTCGGCACGGTGGCGATCCAGTCGAGGTCGTAGTGATAGTACGGGCTGGCGTCGGGCGGCAGCTTCAGGTCCCGCCGCCAGCGCTCGACAAAGCCGCCCCAGAAGAAGTCGCTGATCGGCACCCGATCCGGTTCCTCGTGCCGCAGCGCCTTGTTCATGCGCTCGAGCTTCTTGAGGGTGCCCGGCTTTCTCCCGGCGACATTCTTTCCGGTTCCCTTGGTGTCAAACATGCTCATGGCGATCCTCCTGCATCCGTTCGGAGTTCCGCACGGCGGGCCCCCGCCGTGTGCGCGCGAATTGTACAAAGGCGGCCGGTCGAACGCCACATCGCATTCCCTCGGCCGGTTCGATGCGCCGGTTCGTGCCTGTCGAGGGATGTGTCACGGATCGGGTCGAACGGATCACCCGCCATCCCGCCCCGCATGCGGCGTTGTCGTGACCGGCGCAGACCGGAAGTCTGGCGCCGGTCACGCCGCCTTGCCTGCAGGGCGGTCTGACGGGTTCCCGTTCGAGCGGCGGATACGCCGCAACCCGATCCGCGCCACGTTCGCCACCGCCCCGGCCCTGCGGGCGGGGCGGTAAAGGGGGAAGGTGCCCGCCTTTGTTCGGCCCCCTCCCGCCAGCCTTTCACGCCTTGGGTTGCGGTGGATGCAGGCGTGCGACCACCCGGCGTGCGCCTACTCAGAGATGCACCTGCGGCATTCCCCCGCCAGCAAAACCATTCCACCGCCGACCGCAATCTGTGATAATGCGGCCATGTTCGGGCAGAAGCACAGACGTCGACAGCGGGTTGCGATGAGGCCGTTTCCGGACGCATGGGCGGCGATCCTGGTGCGCAACGCCCCGTTCTACCGGCGCCTGAGCCCCGAGGACCAGGCGGAACTGCGGCGGCACGTGCACGTGTTTCTGGCTGAGAAGCGTTTCGAGGGGTGCGGCGGGCTGGCGATCAACGACGAGATCCGTGTGACCATCGCCGCACACGCCTGCGTCCTGCTGCTCCACCGGGAGACGGACTACTACCCGCTGCTGACCACCATCCTGGTCTATCCGCACGTCTTCCCGGTCGAGCGGCACCTGCCGGGTCCCGCCGGGCTCCCGATCGAAACGTGCCAAACCCTCGCTGGAGAATCCTGGCGGCATGGCAGCGTTGTACTGGCGTGGGACGAGGTCCGGCACAGCGCTTTTGATCTTCACGACGGGCACAATGTCGTCGTGCACGAATTCGCGCACCAGTTGGATGAGGAGGACGGAAGCGCCAACGGCGCGCCCTCCCTTCCGCGCCGGTCCATGTACACCGCGTGGGCCCGGATCCTGGGAAAGGAATACGCCGAGCTGGTCAGCGCCGCCGAAGAGGGGCGGCCGTCACTGCTCGATCCCTACGGAACCACCAACCCGGCCGAGTTCTTTTCCGTGGCCACGGAGCAGTTCTTTGACGCCCCTGAGGAGATGGCGCGACAGTGCCTCGAACTCTATGCGGAACTGAAACTCTACTACCGGCAGGATCCGGCGGCATGGACGCCGTGAGTCGGGTGGCGTACGCGACGTGCAGACGGCCCGCCGGCATTCACGACGATTCTAACGCGAATGAAGCAGCGAAGAATACGCAACGCGCGCTGCCGGGCCCTAAAACTATGGTCTTGATGCGAATCCGGTGCATGGGGCATAGTTCCCCCAGCCGGACAGGCCGGAAGCACGAAAGGACATGACATGCCTAATATCGGAAAAGTGATCAAACAGGAAATCTCACGTATCTCTCGCAAGGAATCCAAGGTGGCGGTCAGCTCGCTCCGCAAGGCGTCGGGAGCGGCGCGGCACGTTATCGCAGAACTCAAGCGGAAGGTGCTCGCGCTGGAAAAGGCCGTGCAGAGCCTTGCGGCGCAGCGCGGAAGCGCAGCGGCGGCGTCTGACGCTGACGCAGCAGAGGAGGGGCGCCGCGTCAGGGTGACCGCGAAGGGCCTGCGCAGCCTGCGCAGCAAACTTGGTTTGAGCGGCGATGAGTTCGGCAAGCTGCTGGGCATTACGAGCCAGGCGGTCTACACGGCGGAACGCAAAGAGGGTGCGCTGAGGCTGCGGAGCAAGACGCGCGACGCGTACCTGGCGATCCGCGACTTTGGCGCGCGCGAGGCCCGCGAGCGGTTGGCGCAGCAGACCGCGAGCAAGGCGAAGGCGAGGGCCAAAGCCGCGCCGAAGAGCAAGTCCAAGGGCAAGGGGCGCAAGCCGAAGGCTGCCTGATCCCCGGGCCTCATACCACGTAAAGGTTGCGGGTGGGGAAGTTCGGATCGGTGGTCAGGTTGATTCCGAGCTTCTTCAGCCCGCCCTCGTCCCCCGGCGTCGGCAGATGCGTCATGTGCATCTCGCAGCCGCGTAGATCCCCAAGTTTCTCCATGGCGAACTGAGCGGCGGGATTCGTGGTGGCGCTGATGCTCAGCGCGATGAGCGTCTCCTCGAGGTTCAGGCTTTCGGCCTTCCCGGCCAGGATGTCGCGCTTGAGGGCTCCCACCGAGGCCGTGATCGACGGGGAGAGCAGGTGCATGCGCTCCGGCACCTCCGCCAGGATCTTGATGGCGTTGAGCACGACGCTGGCCGCGGCATGCATGAGCGAGCTGTTCTGCCCGGTCACCATCCGGCCGTCCCGCAACTGAATGGCGGCGCCGCAGTAGATGCCGTCGTGGCCCTTGCCCCGCGCGGGAGCGCTCCGCGCAGCTTCACGTGCCGGCGCGACGCAGGGCCGGTCCTCGAGCGTAAGGCCCGTGCGCCGCATGATGTCCTCCGCGCGGTCCGCCGCCTCCTGGTCGGCCAGCCCCAGCGCGTACTCGCAGGCGTATCGGAAGTGGCGCCGAATGATTTCCTGGCAGGCCGCCTGGCGAACGACCCCGTCGTCGCAGATGCCGAAGCCGGCGCGGTTCACGCCCATGTCAGTTGGCGATCGGTAGGCGGCGGCGCCGCCGGTGATGCGGTCGAGAATCTTGCCCAGCACCGGAAACGCGTCGACGTCCCGGTTGTAGTTCACCGATGCCTCGCCGTACGCCGAGAGGTGGTGCGGGTCAACAAGGTTGAAGTCGCCAAGGTCCGCGGTGGCGCTCTCGTACGCCACGTTGACCGGATGATCGAGCGACAGGTTCCAGATGGGGAACGTTTCGAACTTGGCGTAGCCCGAGTGGCGGCCCTGCCGGTAATCGTGGTAGAGCAGGGTCAGGCACGTCGCCAGCTTGCCGCTGCCCGGGCCCGGCCCGGTCACGACGACAAGCGGGCGCGTGGTCTCGACGTACTCGTTGGCGCCATAGCCCTGGTCGCTGACGATCAGGTCCACGTCGCCGGGGTATCCCACGATGGGCTTGTGGAGATGCACGCGGATGCCCCGCCGCTCAAGCTTGTTCCGGAACTGGCGGGCGGCGGGCTGATCGCGGTAGCGGGTGATAACGACGCCGACCACGTTGATGCCCCAGTCGCGCACATCGTCGATCAGCTTCAGGGCGTCGGCGTCATACGTGATGCCGAAGTCCGCGCGCATCTTGCGGCGCTCGATATCGCCCGCATAGATGCAGATCACGACGTCCGCCTTGTCGCGGAGCTTGTGGAGGAGAGTCATCTTAACGTTCGCGTCGTAGCCCGGCAGCACGCGCGCGGCGTGATAGTCGAACAGCAACTTCCCGCCAAACTCCAGATACAGCTTCGGCACCTGCTCCACCCGGTCGAGGATGGCGCGGGTCTGCTCCCGGAGGTAGAGCTCGTTGTCGAATCCCTTGTTCATCGCAGACGCACCTTCCTCGCTGGTCCACCCCACTCCCTCGTCCGCCGGGCCGGAGCCGCGCGCAGCAAGAGAGCGACACGTTGACAGAAGGCCCTTCTACACGCTTTATGCGGGCCTGTCAGCGGCAAACGTGAGGCCGTCGCGAAGACCTTGCACATCGGCGCGGGTGCCGTCAGAATCCGGGACATGGCGGACGCCGCACGGCCCCGTTGAAAGGCAGGGCGGCCGGAGGTCCGGCGAGGGAGGGGGAGCCCATGAGCGGACAGCGACGGGGAGAGAAGCGCGGCAGCGGGCCAGCCCCCAATCGCCTGATCGGCGAGAAGAGCCCGTATCTCCTGCAGCACGCGCACAACCCGGTCGACTGGCGCCCGTGGGGCGAGGAGGCCTTTGCGCTGGCCCGCGCGGAAGATAAGCCGGTGTTCCTCTCCGTCGGCTACTCGACCTGCCACTGGTGCCATGTGATGGCGCGCGAGTCGTTCGAGGACGCGCACATTGCGCGCCTGCTCAACAGACACTTCATCTGTGTGAAGGTCGACCGCGAGGAGCGGCCCGACGTGGACCGCGTCTACATGACCTTCGTCCAGGCCACCACCGGCAGCGGCGGCTGGCCGATGAGCGTATGGCTCACGCCTGACCTGAAGGCCTTCTACGGCGGCACCTACTTCCCGCCCGAGGAACGCTGGGGTCGGGTCGGCTTCGCCACCGTGCTGCGGCGCATTGCCGAGGCCTGGCGCGACCGGCGAGAGGAGCTGGCGGCCTCGGGCGATGACATCCTGCGGCAGTTGCGCGAAGCGACAGCGCCGTCCGCGGCCCGGGCGGGCGCGGCGCCGGGCGCGGCGCAGCTGGATGCCGGCTATCGCAACCTCAAGGCCGCCCATGACCCGGACCACGGCGGGTTCGGCGGGGCGCCCAAGTTTCCAACGCCGTCAATGCTCACCTTCCTGTTTCGCTACGCCGCGCGCACCGGTTCGGACGATGCGCGGCAGATGGCGCTGTTCACCCTGCGGCGGATGGCCGCCGGCGGCATCCACGACCATCTGGGCGGCGGCTTCCACCGCTACTCGGTCGACGCCTCCTGGCATGTGCCGCACTTCGAGAAGATGCTGTACGACCAGGCCCAGCTGGCGTGCGCCTACCTGGACGCGCTTCAGATCACCGGTGAAGCCGCATTCGGCGACACGGCCCGCGGCATCCTGGACTACGTGCTGCGCGACCTGACCGGCGAGGAAGGGCAGTTCTTCTCCGCCGAGGATGCCGACAGCCCGCTGCCGGACAATCCCCGCGCGCATGCCGAGGGGGCCTTCTACCTGTGGTCGCACGCGGAAATTGTCGAGGCGCTCGGCCGCGAGGCGGCGGACGTGTTCGGCTACGCCTATGGAGTGAAGGAAGGGGGCAACGCCCCCGATGATCCGCAGGGCGAGTTCCGCGGCCGCAACATTCTCATCGTACGCCACACTCTGGAGGAGACGGCCCGGCACGCCGGCCGGCCGGCCGATGAGGTCCGTGCTCTGTTGGTCTCGGCCCGGGCGACGCTGTTCGCCCGCCGCGAGCAGCGCCCCCGTCCGCAGCGCGACCACAAGGCCCTCACCGCCTGGAACGGCCTGATGATCTCGGCGTTTGCGCGCGGGGCGCAGGTGCTGGACGACCCGCGCTACGCGGCCGCGGCTTCGGCGGCGGCGCGGTTCCTGCGAGCCCGCCTCTACGATCCCGGCGCCGGGACGCTGCTCCGCCGGCACTGCGCGGGAGAGTCGGGCATCGACGGGTATGTCGACGATTATGCGTTCCTCATCCAGGGCCTGATCGACCTCTACGAGACCGTGTTCGATACGGGCCTGCTGGACTGGGCCGTCGCGCTGCAGTCGAAGCAGGACGAGCGGTTCCGCGATCCGGAGGCCGGCGGCTACTACAGCACGGCGGAGAACGCGCCGGACATCCTGCTGCGCATGAAGGAGACGCACGACGGCGCCGAGCCGTCCCCGAACGCGGTGTCGGCGCTGAACCTGTTGCGCCTGGGCGAAATGCTCGACAGCGGGGCCTTGCGCGGCCGGGCCGCGGAGACGATCGCCGCCTGCGGCCCGCGCCTGCGCGAGGCCTCCGCATCGATGCCGATGATGCTGGCGGCGGTCGATTTCAGCTGCGCCGCGCCTCGGCAGGTGGTTGTTGCCGGCCGGGCCGGCGCCGACGACACGCGCGCGCTGCTGCGCGCCGTGCATGCCACCTACGTCCCGAACAAGATCCTGCTGCTGGCCGATGGCGCGGGCGGACAGGAGTGGCTGGCCCGGCACGCAGCGTTTATCGGGGCGGTGCGGCCCCAGGGCGACCGGGCCACGGCGTACCTGTGCGAGGACGGCGTCTGCGGCCCGCGGTGCAGGACCCCGAGGAGTTGCGCTCGCGGCTGACAGCCCGTCATTCGTGACGCGGCCGGCTGCGCCGACGGGGGGCTCCGCGTCCGACATCCCGAACGTCCGGTCGGTCTCACTATCCATCCGGCGCGCGGAGCGGCACGGCGCACTCGAACCGCGCGCCCGCCTGACCCGGATTGGCCACGACCAGCGTTCCGCCGTGAACGGCCGCGATGTCGGCGGCCAGGGCCAGGCCGAGCCCGGCGCGGCCCTGGCGGCTGCCGGGGACTTGCGAGAAACGTTCGAACACGGCCTCGGCGTATTCCGCGGGGATTCCGGGCCCTCCGTCGTGCACGTAGAACAGCGCCGAGTCCTCGGCCCGTCGCACGCCGACGCGGATCGTCCCTCCGCGGGGCGTATGCCGGATGGCGTTGTCCAGCAGGTTGCCGAGAAGTTCGCCCGCCAGCCCCTCGATGCCGGACACAGTCATGCCCGCCCCCGCGCTGCATTCAAGCTCGATGCCGGCCTCCTCGCACAGCGGGGCGTAGAGTTGTGCGCACTGCCGGATGACGCCGGCCGGGTCCCAGGGCGTGAACCGGCTCCGCAGGGCGCCGGACTCGAGCCGCGACAACTGCAGGAGCTGCTCGACGGTGAACGAGAGGCGGTCCAACTCGCTGAGCATGTCCTGGATGGCCGCGCGGTAGTCCTCGCCGTCGCGCGGCCGGCTGACGACCACCTCGCCCGTGGCGCGGATCGCGGCTATGGGGGTGCGGAGCTGATGCGAGGCGTCGCCGCTGAAGCGCTGCAGGCGGCGCACGGCCGAGGCGTAGCGGTCGAAGGCGGCGTTGATGCTGTCGCCGAGGTGGCGCATGTCGTCGTCGGGCATGCCGGCCGTGTCGATCCGTTCGTCGAAGCGGCCGCCGCCGATGCGCACCGCCGTGTCGGCGATGCGGTGGACGGGCGCGAGGAGGCGGAGCGAGAGCCTCCAGGCCAGAAGCACCACCAGGGGCAGCAGGACGATGTTGAGGGACAGCGCGTCGACCACCTCCTCCATGACCTCCCCCAGCGGCTCGTGGGGGTCACCGAGCCAGCCGCGGTACTCGACCAGCGTATACACGAGCAGCTGGACCGCGATGAAGGCGATCAGCAGCGTGACGAGGTAGGAGAAGACGCGCCGCTGCAGGGGCATGCTCATGGGGGTGCCTCCGAGAGCAGGAAGCCGATCCCGCGCAGCGTGTGGATCAGCCGGGGGCCCGGCCCGCTGTCGACCTTCTCGCGCAGGTGCGACATGTGGACGTCGATCACCTTATCCATCGGCGTCACGCGGCTAGTGACCTTCCACACCTCACGGGTCAGCATGTCGCGGGAGACCGGGCAGCCGGCGGACTGGGCGAGAAACGCCAGCAGATCGAACTCCCGGGCCGTCAGCTCGATCGGGCTTCCGCCGCGCCGGACGAGGCGGTTTAGCCGGTCAACTTCCAGGTCGGCGATGCGCAGGACCGTCAATCCGGCGTCCTGCCGCGCGGTCCGCAGGCGGGCCCGCACGCGGGCGAGCAGCTCCGGGAAGGAAAACGGCTTGGCGAGATAGTCGTCGGCGCCTTCATCCAGGCCCGCGACGCGATCGCCGACGGTGTCGCGCGCGGTCAGGATGATGACCGGCAGGCGTTCGCCCGCCTGGCGCAGGCGGCGCAGGAGCGTGGCCCCGTTGCCGTCGGGCAGGCCCAGGTCCAGCACGACCAGCGCCGGCGTTCCTCTTTCAATCCGGGCCTCGGCGTCACGCAGGGTCGCGGCGATCTCCACCGTGTAGCCGGCCTCGCTCAGCCCGCGCCTCAGGCTGCCCGACACGCGCGGGTCGTCCTCCACCACCAGGATTGCCCCGGGGCTGGCATCTGGCAACGTGACCGGCATGGGTTGGATCCGCGCTCCTCCAGCCCTAAGCAATCTTAGGACTTCAACGATGGCTTCAAGGCCTTTGCGGGTGTCATCGTACCGGCGATGAATGAAAGGGTCAATGGCATGACGAGCACATGGGAGCGATTGATGGCCACCGGCCGGGTGATGCGGACAGCCCTTCGCGAGCAGCAAGGCTGCATCCGCGACGTGTACGACCGCATGGGGCCGTATCTCCATTCGCCGGACGACACCCCGCCGGAGTATGCGGTCCGCCCCGGCGGTGTTCCGGACGCGTTCTTCTCGTGGCGCCGGAACCTGTTCTCGACCCTGTTCCACTCCGTGTACCTGATGCTCGACTGCCCCGAGCCGCGGCGGCTCCTGTACGGGCGCCTGATCCATCTCTATCGAATCTGGGTGACCTCCGCCGACAACCTGCTCGACGACGAGGACAAGATCGTCGTGCCGATCGTCATGCCCGGCGCCTCGCGCGTCATGCGGCAGGTGGTGGGCCTGATGGCGGCCGACCGCGTGCTGGCCGAAATCCTCGGGGAGGCCGTGGCCGCCGGCACGATCGATGCCGCCATGGCCGCCAGCCTCCAGCGGGAGTCGCTGCGCCGGCTGTTGCCCAGCGCCGCGGAGGAGGCGGCCGAGGAGGGCGGCATCGGCGCGCGGCCGGGCCCGGACCACGTGCTCAACGTGATCCACCGCCTCAAGACCGGCCTGCTGTTCAACGTCGCCTTTGCCGGCCCCGAGATTGTCGAGCCGGCGCTCCCCCGCGCCCGCATGGCGGCGTTGAAGGAGTCGCTGATGCAGTTCGGCCTCGGCTGCCAGGTGCTGGACGACATCCGCGACCTGGGCAAGGACCTGCGCGAGCGGCGCCACAACTACGTGCTGTCCTGGCTGGCCCACCATCAGCCCGACGCCCTGGCGCGGCTGAGCGAGCGGGCGGCCGAAGGCGAAGACCGCCTGTACCTGAACGCCGTGCCGGGCGTCGCCCCCGCCGCCGAACTCGGGCTCCGCCTGATGCGCACCGGGCTGGCGCAGCTCGGGCGGGCGGGGCTGGACTACGGCGAGCGGGACGCCGAGAGCATGGCGCGCATGATGTTTAACGTCCTGGACCTGGGGGATCTCAGCCATGCCGCCTGACAAGGCCACCCACGCGCGCTCGGCCTGCGCGCAGCGGACCGCGGGGATCACGCTGGACCACGCGGCGCCGCTGTACGACTGGCTGGCGCCGGTGATGACGCTGGGCCTGGAGTCGCGCCTGCACCGGCACGTGCTGCGGCGCCTGGACCTGTCCGGCCCGCTGTCCGTGCTGGACGTGGGCTGCGGGACCGGCACGCTGACGCGATGTCTCTTCGAGGCGCTTCCCGCGGGTCCGGGGCGGTGGGTGGTGGGCATCGATGCCGCGGAGGACATGATCCGCGTGGCGCGGCGCAAGGCCAAGGGCCTGCCGGGCCTGCGGTTCGAGGCCGCGCTGGCCGAGGACCTGCCGTACCCCGCCTGCAGCTTTGACCGCGCGGTCTCGACTTTCTTCTTCCACCACCTCAACCTCGGGCTGAAGCAACGCTCGCTGGCCGAGCTCTGGCGCGTGCTGCGGCCCGGCGGGCGCGCGGTGATCGTGGACGTGGACGTTCCGTACAACGCGTTCGGTGCCCTGTGCGCCTACGCCGGCTACTGGCTGTTCAGGCAGGCGGAGATCAAAGAGAACATCGACGGCAAGCTGCGCGAGGCCCTCCAAGCGAGCCCCTTCGGCGCGTCCTGGCGGATGGCGTCGCGCCACTCCGGCTACCTCAGCCTGTTTGAACTGGAGAAACCTGAAGCAGGAAACAAGGGAGGATGCACATGACAACATGGAGCAGGACGGCAACGATGCTGGCGATGGTGTGGGCCCTGGGAACAACTGCAAGGGCGGCCGAGGCGGAGGCGCCCGCTGACCCTGTCGGAAAGGCGGCGTCGGATTACTTTCAGGCGGCCTTCGAGCGGCTGAAGGCCGTGGCCGATCGGAATCCCACGGTCGATACGCTGCGCGAGGCGATGAAGCCCCTGGTGGATCAGACGGACGGGTTCTTCGGCGGCACGCTGATCGATACGAATTTCGTGATCCGCCAGGTCTACAATCCGCGCGACTTTCTGGCCCGCGGATTTGATCTCAAGAAGGTCAAGCAGCTGGATGACTTCTGGGCGGAGATGCGCAAGGCGCCCGCGCCGCAGCTGAGCGAACCGGGGCACGGCAACCTCGTGCAGCCGCGGCTGATCGCGATGCGCTACCCGGTGCTGACCGACGGCCGGATGGAGTCGATCGTCAGCGTCATGATCCGCACGGAGGCTTTTCTCAAGGCCACCGGATTGGACGCCTGCAAGGGCTACCGCATCACCTGCCGCGGAGTGAAAGCGGAGGAAGACGGCAAGCTGGACGGCGACGTGAAATCCGTGTCGCTGAAGCTCCCCTCGACGGATTGGGTCATCGAGTACGCCCGGTAAAGGAGGGCTCGCCATGAACGTGCTGATTGCCGGAGCGGGAGGCATCCTGGGGCGCAAACTCGTCGAGCGCCACCTGGAGCGCGGGGACAACGTCACCGCGCACGTGCTCAGAGCCGGCGAACTGCAGGGGCTTGAGCATCCGCGGCTGACGGTGCGGGAGGGCGACGTCACGCAGCCGGCCCGGATTCGCGGCCTGTGCGACGGCCAGCAGCGGGTCGTCTCGTGCATTGGCATCACGCGCCTGAAGAGGCGGCTGACGCATGAGGACGTGGACTATAGGGGCAACCTCAACCTGCTGCGGGAGGCCGAGCGCTCCTGTGTGAGGACGTTCGGCTTCATCTCGCCGGCGGGGATAGAGCTCGATCAGGGGCATGTGCCGCTGCTCGCAGCCAAGCGCCGCTTCGAGCAGGAGCTGAGGCGCAGCCGCATCGGGTGGGTGGTGTTCAGGTCGGGCGGGTTCTTCTCGGATCTCGCGGAGATGAAGAAGCTGGCGGCGAAGGGCCCGCTGTTCGTCATCGGCGACGGATCCAGCCGCTCGACGCCCATCGGCGTGGGGGACCTTGCGGGGTTGATGCTGGACGGCATGGACCGGCGGTGCAACGAGGTGGTCGAGGTGGGTGGCCCGGAACACCTGACGTGGATGGATATCTGCCGGACGTGCTTCGAGGTGCTGAACAAGCCGGCGCGGGTGATCCGCGTTCCGGTCTGGATGTGTCGGGCGGCGCTGCCTGTCATTCGGCCGCTGTCGTTCCGCAATTACGCCATGGGGCAGCTGCTGTTGTTCATGTCCACCCGTGACGTGTGCACGCCCATCTGTGGAAAGCTGACCCTGCGGGACTACCTGGCGCAGGCGAAGTAGAAGGGTTCAGGGTTCAGGGCTCAGGGTTCAGGGTTCAGGGTTCAGGGTTCAGGGTTCAGGGTTCAGGGTTCAGTAAGGCATGAAAGGCCCTAGCTTTCCAGCCTGAACCCTGAACCCCGAACCCTGAACCCTTGACTATTCTCTCCGGGGAACGACGCTTCCGTCCTGCCACGCGAAGCGCAGGACGTTCGTGACGGCGGGGGTCAGTTCGAACGTGAAGACGCGCGTCTCCGTGCCGTCGCGCGGCGTCACCGCCAGCTCATACGCACCGTGGAACCCGCGGAAGGTTGTGCGGCCGTTCTGGGGCAGGGCGCCGCCGAGGCGGGTCATCCACTCCTCCCGGATCAGGCGCTTGAGGGCATGGAACGCCGGCAGGGGCTCGAACGATGCGTCGAGCAGCCCCGCGTGCCGGACCCACGTCCGCGGCCCCAACCCCCAGAGGTTCACGCCATCGACGGCGGGATGGCTGAAGCAGATGCGGAAAAAGAGGCGGTAGTAGTCGGCCTGCAATTCGGGCGTCCATTCCCCGGTGCGCACGGAACCCACGATCGGGCCGCGGTCGGGCACGCCGCATTCGGTGACGAACACGCGCACGTTCTCCCGGGCAAAGGCGTCCAGAGACCGGTAGATGGTTTGCGGGTCCGCCCACAGGCCGAAGGGACGGTGGCCGTGGAAGCCGAAGAAGTCCACCGGTGCCCCCTGCTCCCGCAGCCAGCTCACGTCCTTCAGGCCTCGCAGCCCGTTGGTTTCGGCGCCGGTGGAGAACCGCGCGCAGTCGGCAATGCCCAGGCGCAGGTCCGGCCGGGCCGTTCGAAACCAGCGGATGACCTCGGGCGACTGCTCCAGCAGGTACCGCTCGTCGACCACCTGCCAGTCGCGGATGCGGTCCCCGTAGCGGGCGACCATCGCCTGGGCGTGAGCGAGAAACGCCGCCTGGCTTTCGTTGGCAGACTTCGACTTCATCCACTCCGGGAGGCAGCCGCTGAGAAAGTGGAACTGCAGGCCGATCCCGTTGGTCGCGCACCATGCGACGTACCGATCCAGATCCTCGAACTGGGGGTGGCCCTCCTGCGGCTCCATCACGGACCATTGGGCTGAGTAGGCGATGACGGAAGAGTTGAACACTTCCTTGAATCGCTCCAGCTGCTGCGGGGAGACCAGCGGCGCCTTGAACTCAGGGGACGGGGCCGGCGGTTCGACGAAGTGGTCCAGCGAGCACCCGAACGCGAACGCCTGGCGCGTCTGGCGGAGCGTGAACCGGGCCCCGATCATCGGGTGGTTCTCGGCGTCGACGACCGCCACGACGGCCTCGCTCTGGCGGTGTCGGCGGATGTTGGGCTCGACCACCTCGCGCATGAAGCGCTCATCGGCTCCGACGACGGGGTCCGACGCGGAGAGTTCCAACCTGATCAGGCCGGCCTGCAGGACCTGCGCCGTGGCCAGCACGGCGCAGGTCCCCAGCCAGGCCGGCCGCCAGCGGCGCGGCACACGGGTCGTCGGCTCGGGTTGCATGGGAAGGGGAAGCGTATCGTGTGGGTCAGAACTTGACCAGGAACTCAACCTTCAGGTTGGTGACATCGATCCCGTTGTCGAGGCCCTGTTCGCCCATCGAGTAGGCGACCTTCAGCGTGGTGTTCTTCATCGGCGCGTAGGAGGCGCTCACCAGGTGGCTCTCGACGTCGGTGCCGACTCCGGTGTCGGTGTTCTCGGCGAACACATCGAACACGCAGTCGGGTTCAAGGTGGCGATAGGCATACGTCAGCGAGTAGGTTCCCGGCGCCGAGCACTTGCCGAAGGCCGCGCCGAGCACGTACCCCGCGTCGTTGTTGTCCGATTCCGTGTTCACGACATACTGACCCGACAACTTCAGCGGGATCTGGGACAGCGCGAGTTCGGCAAAGCCCTCCACCTCGTTGAAGTCCGAGGCATACCGGTAGCTGGTCTCCCCATCGGCCGTTTCGACCGTGTACGTGGTGTTGCCGAAGCCGTTGCCGTAGAACGGGCCGTAGTCCTTGATGTTGCTGTAGTTGAAGAGGCTGGCGCCCGTGGTCAGCGACGCCTTGAGGGGGAGGGGCAGCTTGGCCGCGCCCTGTGCGCCCTGCATGGACGTGTCTTCGGCGGTCGACTGTTCGGTGATGACCATGTAGTAGCCGGACAGGTTGAGCGTCACGGGCCCGGCGTCGGCGCGGTACGTCGCCGCCAATCCCTCGGGGTTGTAGTCGAGGCTGTGGACCAGATCGTTGACGCTGATCCACGGCATCCCCATCTTGCCGCCGATCACATGCGTGTCTTCGCGAGGGCTCCAATCGATGAACGCGCGGTTGAACCACACGTCCTTGTCGTCGGCCGCCCCGCTGAGCGTCTGGTTCTGGGAGATCGGGTCCTTGTCGGTTCCCGTGGCCAGCTGCATGCCTGCGGTGACCTGCTCGTTGATCTCGGCGTCGAGGTTGATGCGGGCGCGCACACGCTGGCGCACGCGCGGCTGGTCGGCCTTGCCCTCGGTGTCGGTGGACTGGTAGCGGTAGCGCAGATCCCCGCCCAGTTTGACGTGATCGCGCCAGGGCAGGAGCGCCGGCAGTGCCGTCGCCGGTGCGGCGACCGTTGACGCTGCCGGTGCAGCCGGGGCATTCGTTGTCGCCGCGTCTTGTCCCGTCGCGGCGATCGCCGCCGCTGCCAGCACTGCTGCCATCGCCACTGCTGTCCGCTTCCTTCTCATGTCGCCGCTCCTCATCCTGGGATTAGGTTCCCTCTCCGTCCATCCGCCCTGCAGCGTCTCAGCGCACCGTCAACGTCGTGGCGATCTTCGCCGCCGCCGGGTCATCCGGCTGTCCGCCGCCGACGGTGATCCTGAAATCGCCCGGCTCGACGAACGGCGCGCCGTCATCGCGGTAGGCCGCCAGCGCGGCCGGCTTGAGCGTGAACGCGACGACCCGGCTCTGGCCCGGCTTGAGGTGCACGCGCCGGAAGCCTTCCAGGTGATGCCGGGGCACCGGCACGCTGGCCTCGACGTCCCCGACATAGAGCTGGACCACCTCGTCGCCGGCCCGCTTGCCGGTGTTCTTCACGGTCACGCTCACCCGCACCGGCTCGCCGGCCCGCAGGCTGCGCCGGCTGAGGCGCAGGCCGCGGTAGGTGAACGAGGTATAGCTCAGGCCGTAGCCAAAGCGATACGCCGGCGCCTCCGTCATGAACCGGTACGTGCGCCCGGTCATCGCGTATTCGGTGAAGGCCGGCAGCTGCTCGTACGAGACCGGGAACGTGATCGGCAGACGCCCGGCGGGATTGTAGTCGCCGAACAGCACGTCGGCGACGGCCTCGCCGCCCATGGCGCCCGGGTACCAGGCAAAGAGCACCGCATCGGCGTTCTCGCGGATCCAGGACAGGTCGACCGGGCTGCCGGCGAGCACCACGACCACCAGCGGCCGTCCGGCCTCCTTGAGCTTGCGGAGCAGATCCAGCTGCACGGCGGGCAGCTCGTAGCGCGAGCGGTCGCCCTCGGACAGCGAGCTGCCCTCTTCGCCCTCGAGCACCGCCGAATAGCCCACGACGGCGATATTCGCGTCGGCCGAGCGGCAGAGGTTGCCCACCTCGCCCATCCAGAGCGGCCCCGCGCCGGTCAGCTCACAGCCCTTGGCGACGGACACCTGCACGCCTGCGCCGGCCTTGCCGACGACGGCCTCGGCCACCGTGGCCATGGCGCTGGGGAAGCCGTTGTAGTTGCCCAGCATCGACTCGAAGTCCACCGCGTTGGGGCCGCTGACGGTGTAGATGCCGCGGTCCTTGCGCAGGGGCAGCAGGCCTTTGCGGTTCTCCAGCAGCACGATCGATTCGCGCGCCATCTGTAGCGACAGCCGGCGGTGCTTGGCGCACTCGACGACCGACTCCGGAATCCGCGCGTAGGGGACCTTCGTCTCGGCGTCGAACATGCCCAGCCGGAAGCGCGCCGCGAACAGCCGCCTGGCCGCGAGGTCAACATGGGCCTCGGTGACGAGCCCCTGCTGCACCGCCTCCAGCAGCTTCGAATAGAGGAAACCGCAGTTGATATCGCAGCCGTTGCGCAGCGCCATCGCCGCGGACTCCTCGGGCGTGGCGGTGACCTTGTGCGTCAGGTGGAAGTCCTGGAGCGCCATGCAGTCCGAGACCACGTAGCCCGAGAAGCCCCACTCGTCGCGCAGGATGCGCTGGAGCAGCTTCTGGCTGCCGCAGCACGGCTCGCCCTGGGTGCGGTTGTACGCGCCCATGACGGACTCGACCTTCGCCTCCTTCACCAGCGCCTCGAACGCCGGCAGGTACGTCTCCCTCAGGTCGCGCTCGCTGACGACGGCGTCGAACTCATGGCGCAGCTTCTCCGGGCCGCTGTGCACGGCGTAGTGCTTGGCGGTGGCGACGAGCTTCAGGTAGCGCTTGTCGTGCCCCTGCAGGCCCTTCACGAAGGCCACGCCCATGCGCGCGGTCAGGTGCGGGTCCTCGCCGTAGGTTTCCTGGCCGCGGCCCCAACGCGGGTCGCGGAAGAGGTTGATGTTCGGGCTCCAGAAGGTCAGGCCGAAATACATCTCGCGGTTGTCGACGCGCAGCGCGGCGTGGTGCTTGGCGCGGGCCTCGTCCGAGATGGCCGTGGCGGCCTTCAGCATCAGCGCGTCATCGAACGAGGCGGCCATGCCGATGGCCTGCGGAAACACCGTCGCACGCCCCGCGCGGGCCACGCCATGGAGGCACTCGTTCCACCAGTTGTAGGCCGACACGCCCAGCCGCGGGATCGGCGGGGCGTTGTTGAGCAGCTGCGCGATCTTCTCCCGCAGGGTCATCTGGGAGATCAGGTCGTCGACGCGGGCCTCGATCGGCAGCGTGGTGTCCAGGTACTTGCGCGAAAGTTTCGATCGGTTCATGTCTTCCTCTGTTTTCATCGGCCCCGCGGGCGGGGCCCTGCGTGTTTCGTCCGTCGTTGCCGGCTCACACCGCGTAGGTCGAGGCGGCCGTCGCCCCGCCGTGGCCGGTCCAGTTCGTGTGGAAAAATTCGCCGCGCGGCCGGTCCACCCGCTCGTAGGTGTGTGCGCCGAAGTAATCGCGCTGCGCCTGCAGCAGGTTGGCTGGCAGCCGCGCGCAGCGGTAGCCGTCGTAGTACGCCAGCGCCGAGCTCATCGCCGGCGTCGGGAGGCCGAGCTTGACCGCCGCCTGGATGGCGCGCCGCCACGGGGCCTGCGCCCGGGCCGTGGCCTTCTGGAAGAACGGGTCGAGCAGCAGGTTGCCCAGCTGCGGATTGCGGTCGAAGGCCTTCTTGATCCGGCCGAGGAAGGCCGACCGGATGATGCAGCCGCCGCTCCACATGAGCGCGATGCCGCCGTAGTTGAGGGTCCAGCCGAACTCCTGCGCTGCGGCGCGCATGAGCTGGTAGCCCTGAGTGTAGGAAGCGATCTTCGAGGCGTACAGCGCCTGGCGCAGGTCGGCCACCATGCGTTCGCGCCGGCCCCGGTACGTCGCCGCGGGGCCTTTGAGCACCGGCGCCGCGGCCGTGCGTTCATCCTTGAGCGCCGAGAGGCAGCGCGCGAAGACCGCCTCGGCGATCAGCGTCAGCGGCTGCCCGGCGTCCAGCGCGGCCAGCACGGTCCACTTGCACGTGCCCTTCTGGCCGGCGGCGTCCAGGATCTGGTCGATCACCGCCGCGCCCTGCTCGTCGCGGTACCCCAGGATGTCGCGCGTGATCTCGATCAGGTAGCTGTTCAGCTCGCCCGTGTTCCACTCCGCGAAGGCCGCGTGCATCTCCTCGTTGGTCATGCCGAGGCCGTGCTTCATCATCTGGTATGTCTCGCAGATCATCTGCATGTCGCAGTACTCGATGCCGTTGTGG
>CAZJBP010000053.1:0-21442 GCA_964544115.1 uncultured Victivallales bacterium
CGATACCGATGCCGACCCCGACGCCGAGAGGAATGCGCGCGAGGCCGCCAACCCCGACCGCGGGCCTGACACAACCCGTACTATACTTGCATTGAAACACAGATGCGCCCGTTGCCGAGCGCGTTGAAGCGTTGAACCGCGGGCTCGACATTCCGCCCCGCTTTTGGCATGCATACGCAGTTCCACTCCGGCACGTATCGCGTGCCGGGACAGGTTGGCTCTGGCGGCCGACAGTCCGAACGGGAGGCATGTGGCAATGGCGCTGAAACTGACGAACGAAGATGTGCTGCTGGCGGCCAACACGATCCGCGGGTTGGCGATGGATGGCGTGCAGAAGGCCAAGTCCGGACACCCCGGGATGCCGATGGGCATGGCGGACGTCGCATCCGTGCTCTTCCTCAAGCACCTCGACGTCTGCCCCTCCAATCCGGCCTGGATCAACCGCGACCGCTTCGTCCTCTCCGCAGGCCACGGCTCGATGCTCCTCTACAGCCTGCTGCATCTGGCCGGGTACGACCTGCCGATGTCCGAACTGCAGTCCTTCCGGCAGTGGGGCAGCCTCACGCCGGGGCACCCCGAAGCCGGCCACACTCCCGGCGTCGAGACCACCACCGGGCCGCTGGGCCAGGGATCGGCGAACGCCGTCGGCATGGCCCTGGCTGAGCGCATGCTGGCCGAGCGCTTCAACACGCCGGACCAGACGCTGATCGACCATCGCACCTACTGCATCGCCGGCGACGGCTGCCTGATGGAGGGCATCAGCCACGAGGCGTTCTCCCTCGCCGGCCACCTCAAGCTCAATAAGCTTGTCCTGTTCTACGACAGCAACCGGATCACGATTGAGGGATCCACCGACCTGGCGGTCAGCGACGACGTGAAGCACCGCTTCCTCGGCTACAACTGGCGCGTGATCGAGGTTGACGCGCACGACGTCGACGCCATCGACCGCGCCATCCGCCGCGCCAAGCGCGAGACCGAGAAGCCGGTCATCATCGTCTGCACGTCGCACATCGGCAAGGGCAGTCCGAACAAGCAGGATTCCCATGCCGCCCACGGCGAACCACTGGGCGACGAGGAGATCGCGCTGACCAAGCGCGCCCTGGGGCTGCCGGAGAACGAGAAGTTCTACGTGTCGGACCGCGTGCGGGAGGTCTTCGCCGCCCGCCACGACGCCATGCGCCGGCGCGAACGCCGCTGGCAGCGCGAGCTCAAGAGCGCCCTCGCGGCCGATCCTGCGAAGGCCGGGCTCTGGGCGCAGTTCTTCGAAGATCGCATTCCCGCGGACCTGGAAAGCCGACTGCCCGCATTCCCCGTCGAAACGCCGGTGGCCACACGCGTGGCGGGCGGGAAGATCATGAACGCCCTGGCCGCGGCCGTTCCGCAGCTCGTCGGCGGATCAGCGGACCTGGCGCCCAGCACGCGGACGCTTTTCTCCGGGTCGGAGTCCGTGTCGGCGGGCCACTTCGGCGGCCGCAACCTGCACTTCGGCGTGCGCGAACACGCCATGTGCGCCGTGATGAACGGCATGGCGCTGCACGGGGGCCTGCGCATGTTCGGCGCCACGTTCTTCGTGTTCGTGGACTACTGCCGCCCGTCCGTGCGACTGGCGGCGCTCATGAATCTTCCGGTCATCTACGTCTTCACGCACGACAGCTACGCCGTCGGCGAGGACGGCCCGACGCACGAGCCGATCGAGCAGCTCGCCAGCCTTCGCTGCATCCCGAACATGACGGTGCTGCGCCCGGCCGATGCCACCGAGACCGGGGCGGCGTGGGTGGCGGCGCTGCGCAACACCCACGGACCGACGGCGCTGCTGCTGACCCGGCAGAACCTCGACGTGATCAACCGCTCCGTCTACCCCGCTGCATCGAACCTGGAGAAGGGCGCCTACACGCTCTGGCAGAGCGAGGAAGGCATGCCGCAGGCCCTGCTGATCGCATCAGGCTCCGAGGTGGAGCTGGCGCTGGCCGCGGCAAAGCAGCTGGCCACCGAGTGCCGCGTCCGCGTGGTCAGCATGCCGTCGTGGGAACTGTTCGAGCGGCAGTCCGCCGCCTATCGCAGCGAGATCCTCCCGTCCGCCTGCCCCGTAAAGGTCGCCGTCGAAGCGGGCTCGCCGATGGGCTGGGAGAAGTACGTCGGCAACGAAGGCCGCGTCATCGGACTCAACCACTTCGGGGCTTCGGCGCCCTACAAGGTGTTGAGCGAGAAGTTCGGGTTCACCGTGGCCCACGTGGTCGAGACCGTTCGCTCCGCGCGCGCGGCGCGCGGGTAGTCCCGGCCGAAGGCGGCCCGACGTCAATCCGGAGGTGGTGCCATGGCGCGCTTCGTCATCCAGGGCGGGAAAGTGCTCAGCGGCACCCACCGCACCCCGGGGAACAAGAACGCCGCGCTGCCGATGCTGGCCGCGTGCCTCCTGACCGATGAGCCGCTGACGCTCTCGAACGTTCCCCTGATCGACGACGTCCGCACCATGCTGGAGATCCTCGCCGACCTCGGCGTGGCGATCGACCTGAAGGGCCATACGGTCACCCTGTCGGCGCGCCGCATCCGCAAGCGCCGGCTGAACCCGGACCTCTGCCGGCGCGTGCGCTCGTCCATCCTCTTCGCCGGCCCCATGGCCGCGCGCCACGGCAAGGTGACCCTGTTTCCGCCGGGCGGCGACCTCATCGGCCGGCGCCCGATCGATACCCACGTCCAGGGGCTGCGCGCGCTGGGCATCACCCTGCGCGGCAAGGATCGCTACGCCTTCGCGCGCGGCCACCTCCGCGGGACCCGCATCCTGCTGGACGAGGCCAGCGTGACCGCCACCGAGAACATCCTCATGGCGGCCGCGCTCGCCGAGGGTCGCACCACGATCTACAACGCCGCCTGCGAGCCTCACGTCCAGGATCTCTGCCACCTGCTCAACCGCATGGGCGCCCGCATCGGCGGCATCGGCACCAACAGCCTGCGCGTCGACGGCGTCGAGCGCCTGCACGGCGCCCGCCACCGGGTGCAGCCGGACTACATCGAGGCCGCCAGCTTCATGGCCGCGGCCGCCGTCACCGGCGGCGCGTTGACCGTCACCGATGTGCCCGAGGCCACGCTCGACGTGATTGCCCGACCGTTCCGGAAGATGGGCGTCCAGTGGGCCACCGGCGAAAAGGAGCTCTCCATGCCCGGCCGGCAGAAGCTGCGGGTGAGGAGCGACATCGGCGCCGCCATCCCGCGGGTCGACGACGGCGCCTGGCCGAATTTCCCGTCGGACCTGATGAGCGTCATGATCGTCATGGCCACGCAGGCGTCCGGAACGATGCTGTTCTTCGAGAAGATGTTCGAGAGCCGCATGTACTTCGTCGACCGGCTCATCGAGATGGGCGCCCGCATCGTCCAGTGCGACCCGCACCGCGTCATCGTCTCCGGCCCTGCACGCCTCCACGGCACGCACCTGTCCAGCCCGGATATCCGCGCCGGCATGGCCATGCTCGTCGCCGCGCTGTGCGCGCGCGGCGAGAGCGTCATCGACAACGCCCAGTGCATCGACCGGGGTTACGAGAAGATCGACCAGCGCCTCCGCGACCTCGGCGCCGATATCGTCCGCGTCGATCGGTAGATCGGCCCCACTCTACACGTACCCGTACACGTGCAGGAATGCCCCACGTCGTGAACGGGTACGCTGAGGTTTACGAGACAGGGGGCCGTGCATCCTGGAGCACCCCAACCGCGCGCGTCCGTCATCCCGAACGCAGTGAGGGATCTCCCTTCGCTTTCACGACCCGTTCCAGATCCCTCACTACGTTCGGGATGCCAACAGACTGCTTACGGCGTTGCGTCCAGAGTCACCGGAAGAACGTCCGGGATGGGTTCAGCATATGCCCGAAGCAAGACCTCCTTGGAGGCATAGCCCTTCTTGGCAAACTTCAGCATCACAGAAGAAGCCCTTTCATCAAGTGCCGCCTGCCCATTTGCATCCGTCTTCATGAGCACCCAGCTATCCTTCGCTTTCGGCTCGTCCCACAGTTTCAGCACATTGGGATGCTTGGTCGTGATGCTCGCACCAATCTCGCAACCCTCCACCGGTCGGCCCGCAACGTCCTTCACAACGATCGTCACCCTGACGCGCGGGTTCACCGCGCCCGGGTTGTAGGGTTTCGGGTCAGGAGGAATGCTGTCGTGTTTCCAGTAGGCATAGGTGCCGCCGCGCCATTTGTAGATGTAGGCCGAGTCGTCTGAGTCCTTGATAATCACTTCAGCCGCCTCATCACCGTCCACATCCCGCCATTGGACCTCCTTACCCATGCTGACGGGCTTCGCACCTCTTGTCGCGAACCACATCGGCACCTTCAGGACCAGACTCCGAGCTGCCAGATCATAGATGCGGGTCCATCCCTCCTCGACCACAGCGCCCTCGCCGTCCGCGGGCATCTTCTGCACCCTCATTTCCCGCGTCTCGACCCTCCGGAATAGCCCCTGGTGGGGTTCAAAGTGAAATCCAGTTCCTATCGGCCCGGTGTCGTCAGTAATCCTATAGACGTCGTTCGCAACGGAGTCGCGGAACTCGACTTCCTTTCCACCAGCGTCGAGGCCCGCTATGGCGAAAATGGATTCTGTCGTCTCCTTCTTGATGATGCGCTCTTCAGACGCCCGCAAGTAATCGCCGTATCCATTCAAACCCGGAAGCACCAATCCGCTGAGAATCGTGCTGCCGTTCGTCAACACACACCGGACCGGCCAGTTAAGGAAAACCTTTCGTGCCTGAGATGCGGCGTCCGTGAGCCGGAATTCGACTTCGCCTGTCCAGTTGGTTCTGTCCCCATAACGGGACGGCAGCATTCTCCTTTGAACGAGGTCTATCTGGGCCGACGCCGGGTATGCAGCCTTCATCAGCCGCATCAACTCCCCGTCATCCACCCCTTTGAAGGCGGGTTCTCCGACCATGCCAATCGGTTCCCTCTCGAAGACGCTTTCGCCGCTCGGAACCCCCTCCCACTCCATCTGCTTCTTGTACCATTCGGTCAGACTCCTGACCGGTCCATCAACCGTCGTTAATGCCTTATCCGTCCGAGGTTGGGATATGGGCTGCCCCTCTGGGCCGCCAAGCGCACACGCCTCCGACAGCAGCATCCCAACGACCGCAACCACCATGCATCGCATCTCCGGATACCCCCTCATTGCAGACCGCCTGAATTGATATGGCTAATAGTCCACCCAAAGCCGGTATTCAAGCTGCGAACTAGGCGAACGCATCGAGGCCGTCTTTGCAGTTCGACTCGGAGTCCCTCTCGGGGTCGGGGGCGGAATCGAATGGCGCTCAGCGAAGGGGTTCTTGCCGTCCTAATCGTACTCCTGATCTTGCTCTTAATCGTAATCCATTATGCATGAGCGGATTAAGAGCAAGATTAGGATTACGATTAGGAGAAGACAAGAAAGGGGGGCCGCGCGACCGTACCCCCCGCCAGGCCTCAGGCCAGGCGCTGGCGGACGAGTGTTCCCATCCGCGCGGTCTGGGGGCGCAGCGCGGCGGCCCGCGCGCTGCATGCGTCGCGCAGCGAGGGCCCCCGCTCAAGGATGCGGCGGGCTTCCCCGACGATCGTATTGATCTCGGGCGTCATCCACGTGGGATCGAAGGGCGCGTGCACCAGGTCAGCGCCCAGCAGTTCGCACAGCCCTTCCACCTTCGGCGAGGTGCTGGTCAGGGCAATGGAGGGGCACCCCACGATGGCCCCCATGATGATGTGGTGATAGCGGCCGCTGAACAGGAAGGAGGCGCCGGCCAGCACGCCCATCACGTCCCGGAACGTGGCGTTCGGCCCCATGAACACCGCGCCGGCCTCCGACGCCACGTCGCGCAGGAACTGGTCGCCGTGGTCCCGGGCCATCAACACCGCCTGGGGCACGACCTCCCGCAGACGCCGCAGCGCCACGCGCCCCGCCGAGTCGCGGCGTGAGAAGTCCATCGGCAGCATCGACAGGCTGAAGCAGAAGTAGGGCTTGCCCCCGAGCTGCGCGCGGATCCGCTGCGCCTCGCCCCGGCCGGCGGCGGCCTCGTCCGGCCCGAACGCGAACACGGAATCCGGCGCAAGCTCCGCGCGGACGCCCGGCACGTAGCGCTCGACCATGCGCAGCGAGTTCGGCTCGCGCACCGTGACGCCGTCGAGCGCGGGGAAGACCTTGCGCAGCACGCCCGGCAGGATGGGGTCGACGTCGGTGAGCGTCACGCTGCCGTTCAGAAAGAACGCGGGCTTGCCAAAGACCGACCGAGCCAGCCACAGCAGGAACAGGCTCTTCATGCAGGTGTAGTTGTTGCGGTAGGTGCTCCCCTCGGCGTTGAACACCACGGCATCAGCGGCGGCCAGCCGGGGAAGGACCTCGCTGGCGCCCGGTCCGCCGCGGCCGGCCTGCCAGTCGGCCGCCAGGGCCTCGAAAGCATCCGCCACGTTCGGCAGACGCACCTGGGGCTTCAGCAGCAGGCGGTGGAGGAACGAGTCCTGGTTCAGCAGCCGCCGGCCGCCGACGAAAGGATCCCACGTGTACTTGCGCCCGATCCAGCGCGAGGGCAGCGGGTCGAGTTCGGCGCCCGGAACCTCGGCGGCCAGGATGCGGCGCAGCGCCTCGGCGCAGGCGTTCGACCCCCAGTTGTCGTGGTCGGCGGTGTCGTTGATCAGCAGTATGCGCGGCACCGGCGTGTCCCCCACCCCGCGGCGCGGCCCCTCGCCCATCAGGCCGAGGTTCCGCGGTACTTGAGCTTCTCTCGCTGTTCGCGCTCGATCGTCTGCATGGCGGTCGGCTTCTCCCGCCACGCCAGCGCCACGGCCTCGATGTCGCGCACTAGCCGCGACAGGCCCTGGGGCTCGATCGAGGCCGCCTGGTCCGTCCCCTTCCACGTGCGGTCCAGCGTGAAGTGCCGCTCGATCCACGTGGCGCCCAGCGCGTACGCCACCACGTCCAGCGCGATGCCGAGGTGGTGCCCGCTGAAGCCAATGGCCGCCACGCGCGGCCCGTACGTCTCCCTGAGCCGCCGGATGTCCAGCAGCGTCACCTCGTGGTGCGGAACCGGATAGCCGCTTGTGCACGAATACAACACCAGCCGCGTGCGCGCCCCGCCGCGGCCCTCGAACAGCGCGACGCACGCCTCGATCTCCGCCGGCGTGCTCATCCCCGTGCTGACGTGCACCTCTCCGTCGTACTCGTCGCGCAGAATCTTCAGCACCGCCTCGTTCGTGTTCTGCGCGCTGGGCACCTTGATGAGCGCCGGTTTCAGGGCGGCGATCTCGCGGGCCGACGTCGTATCCCAGACCGAGGCGCTGTAGAGGATGCCGACGGATTCGCAGAACGCCTTCAGCTCGGCATGCTGCTCCACCGTGAACTCCAGCGCCTCGCGGTGCTTGCCGTACGTCACCCCGAAGCTGTTGGCAGGGTTGGGGTGAGGGGCGGCGTACTGCTCCGGCGAGAGCAGCTCGGCGATGCAGCGCTTCTGGAACTTTGCCACGTGCGCGCCGTTGAGCTGCGCATGGCGGATCAGCTCGCGGGCAATATCCATGCGCCCCATGTGGTTGCACCCGATTTCCGCAATCACTTTGGCGGGCGAAATCGGCGGCGTCGGTTTTTCCCAAGGCAAATACATGTTGGCTTACTCCATTCTCTCGTGCCCCAGCAGGGCCTCGGCAATTTCCCGCACCACGCCCTGCCCGCCGGCACTGCGGGTCCGTCCGTCGGCCAGCGCCGCCGCCGCCGGCTGCGCGTCGAGCGGCACGATCCCGATGCCGGCCAGCCGCAGGCAGCCCGCATCGTTCATGTCGTTGCCCACGTAGGCCACCTGCGCGGGATCAAGCCCCCACTCGCGGCACAGCGCCTTCAGGGTCTCCACCTTATCCGCCACTCCGTGGTGGCAAGGCAACTTCAACTTCTCGCAGCGGCGAGCCACCACTGGATTGGCCTCCGAGGATACGCAGGCCACCGGCACGCCCGCCTTGCGCAGACAGCCCACGCCCCATCCGTCGGACCGGTTGCACACCACGGACTCGACGCCGGCGCTGTCCACGGTCACACGGTTGTCGGTCATGACGCCGTCGAAGTCAAACACCACTCCACGCACGCCGGACAGGTCGAGCTGCGACACCCACGGCAGCGGGGCCACGGCCGCCGCGCACGCCGCATCCGCCGGGGGATACTGCCGGCGCAGCAGGGACTCGGCCAGCGCCAGGTCCTCGAAGGTGTCGATCTCCAGCGTGCGGTCGGCGGGAATGGGGTGCAGGCCGATGCGGCCGAAGAACCGGTACTTGCGTTCCCGGAACGTTGAGCAGCGCAGGGCATACACCGCCCCGACCTCCAGGTACTGGTGCTCCCGCTCCTGTCGCATGAGGCGGTGCGATGCGTCGTGGTTGACGCCCTCGAACCCGCCGTCCGCGCGCCGCCGCCAGACGAAGTAATGGAAGTCCGTGGCCGTCATCGCGCAGTCATGGCCGCCACCGAGGACCATGCGCACCGTCTGGTCGATGTCGTCCGGCGTGGTCAGCGGCGACGTGCACTGCAGAAAGGCCACCACCTCGGGCAGCGGGTCGCCGCGCTGCTCCAGAACGTCCAGCGTGTGCAGCAGCGCGTCCTCCGAGCGCGACAGGCCGCCGGAAATCTCATCCGGCCGCCGGACCGTCTCCGCCCCGAACGCGGCGGCCACGGAGGCGATCTCGTCGTCGTCGGTCGACACGATGACCCGGTCCACGGTCTGCGCCGCGCGCGCCGCTTCGATCATCCACCCGAGCAGCGGCTTGCCGTGGACCCAGCGGACGTTCTTGCGTGGAATGCCCTTCGACCCGCCGCGCGCAGGAATGATTGCCCAACACCGATGTGCAGCCATACGTTGCTAACTCCCGCTCCGGGGTGAATGGCGCAGAGCGTAGTACAGCACCCCGGCGTTGACAAGAAACGCCGACACGGCCATCCCGGCGCTGAACCCCCACCCGAACGAGGCGAGTCCATGCCCGCGGTTGAACAGCCACAGGCTGGCCTGCGCCTGCACCGCCACGCCCGCCAGGAACATCCAGATGAGCTGCCGCTGTCGCCCCACCGCGACGTAAAACACGTAGGACCCGGTCGCGGCGGTCAGCACCATGCCCGGCAGCGTGGCGCGGGCCGCCGCCACGCCCGGCATGTAGCTCGGAAGCACCCACGCCGTAACCGGCTCGATCAACACCCACCCGGCGACGCCGGCCGCCGTGCAGATCGCCATCGCGGCGGCCAGCGGCCCGCCCACGGCGCGCGCCACCTCGCGGAGCTCGCCGCCGGTGCGGCCATGCAGTTCGCCCAGCCGCGGCAGCAGCACGCGGCCGATCGAGTACTGCACGATGCGCACGAGCTGGACGATGTTCATGGCGATGACGAAATAGCCCATGTCCACGTCGGTCATCAGGGCCCCGACCAGCGTGCGGCTCAACCCGTACGAGAAGATCAGCAGGAAGTTGGCCACCATCACCGGCAGCCCTTCGACGGCCAGATCCCGCAGCAGGGCCCAGTCCCGCAGGCGGGGCCGATGGAACAGGCCGCTGACGCGCCACACCAGCAGCGCCGGCAGCAGCACCGTCAGCAGCGCCCGCAGCGTCAGGCCGCCGATGCCGCACCAGGCCAGCGGCAGCAGGACCCACACGCACACGCCTTCGATGAGGAACAGCCGCCCGAGAAGGCCAAACCGCTTCTCCGTCCCCAGCAGCGACATCACGAACGCCTGCCACTGCGAGCCGGCGGCCAGCAGGCCGGCCGCCAGCCAGCGGAGCGAGTCCATCGGGCTGCTCCGCAGCGTGACCAGCGCCGCTATCGCGCCGGCGACCACGCACACGGCCATCGCGGCCACATTCACGGCTGACGCCGCGGACCAGACGGGGTCCACCTGGTCCAACCGGCCCTGGCCGCGGAGAATGGGCACGCGCCGCTCGGCGCCGTTGACAACGCCCAGAGACAGCCACGTGGCATAGACCGGAAAGATGCCCAGCCAGGCCACGAACCCCATCGGGCCGGGGCCGGCCACGCGGGCGACAATCAGCGAGGCGACGGTCCGCAGCACGAGCGACCACATCCGCGACCCCATGATCCCGGACATGTTGCGCACGGCCCGCGCCGTCGCCTGCTTCCGCTCGCCGTGATCCGTCGCTTCCATCCGCTCTTTCCGGAGCCCTTGACGCCCCTGGTGACCGCATGCCGCCGTCCGGCGACGGTGCGATTGCCTCACACCCTACCAGCATTGCCCGGCCCGCGGCAACGGTCGTGCGCAAAGGGACGGAACCGATCAGTGAGCACGGGCGGCTCCATGCCGGTGTAGTCGCTCAACAAAAGCGCTTGCTTGCCTCGCGGGCGCGAAGTAACTACTCAGGGGCATGGACCTTGACGTGCCCCAGAATTCCAGCCCGTGGGCCCGCATCGCCGGGGCGCTGGCCCTGGCTGCGTGTGCCGGCTATGCCGCCGCGGCCCTCATCCTGGCGCCGGTCATCCGGGTCACGCTGGACAGCGGGTACGAGGTCGTGGTCTTCCGGTCCCCCTTCGTGCAATCCATTCGTTGGGCGCTCGTGGGCCTCGGCGCCATCCTCGCCGGCGCGAGCGGGCTTCTAAGCCGCAGGCGCGCCATGCTCGAGGTGCGCTGGCTGCGCGCCCTGGCTCCACTGGCGTGGCTGCCCGCGGCCGGCGTGTTGGCCCTGACCTCGGACCTGATCCCGCCGGTGTGGACGGCCTGCGTGGTGTTCATCGTGGCCGCCGCGGCCGCCGGCGTGCTCAGCCGGCTGCTCGGCGCCTGGTTCGACCGGCCCGAGGCGGCGGGGAGAGGCTTCGAATGGACGCTGCCCATCCTGGTCGGCTCAACGCTGGCCTATGCGACGCTGGGCACGTACCTGGCCCGGACCGTCGGCGAGCACCTGGGGGATGAGGGGCATTACCTCACCCAGGCCCAGAGCCTCTACGAGGACCACGACCTCGACCTGCAGAATGACGTCATGGTGAAGAGCGATCGGCCGCCGGCCAAGAAGTTCGCCCGCAAATACACGCACATCTCGAAGGCCTCCCGCAACGGCCACTGGTATAGCTATCACCCGTACGGGCTGCCCTTCCTGCTGGCGCCCGGATGGGGCCTGGGAGTGACGTTCCGTTATCTCGTCCTCGGCTTCCTGGGGGGGCTGGCCAACGCCGGCGCCTACGCGCTGGCCCGCGCGTGCGGGGCCGGACGGCGCTCGGCCCTCGCCGCGACCCTCAGCCTCGGCGTCACGTTCACCTGGGCGGTCTACGCGGCCCGCGCGCTGCCCGAAACGCTCGGCGCCGCGCTGCTGGCGTGGCTGTTCTGGAGCGTCGTGCGGCAGCGCGAGCGGCCGTGGCTGACCGCCGTCGTCGGCGCGGCCTGCGCGGGCCTGATGGTGGTGAGCCACGAGCGGTTCATTCCGCTCAGCCTGATGGGGTTCGGGTTCTACGGGCTGTTCGGCCTGGGCATGGAGGGGCGCTGGCCGGCGAAGATCGGGCGGCTGTCCGCGTTCACAGCGATGACCTTCGCGGGATTCGGGGTCTACGTGGCGTCACAATTCCTGCTGTACCGCGGCGGCCTGAAGGTGCCGCCGGGCAATGTGCTGCTCGCCTATCCGGCCGGCATGTGGGGCGCCTTCGCGGATGAGCGGGGGCTCGCGTCTCTCATGCCCTCGGCGGTCTGGTTTGCGGCGGCGATGCTGTGGTGGCCGCTGCGCCGGCGGGCCGATGCGCCGGTGGCCGCGGCCCTGATGACCACGGTGGCCGTGGCCGTGGTCACGGGCTGCAGCAACAGCTTCTACACCGGCGGGTCCTGCGTCCCGGGTCGCTACCTCGTCGCCGTCCTGCCGCTGGCGGTGCCGGCCGTGGCCCACATGCTGGAGGCGACCCACGCGCCGGCTCGCACGTGGCTGCTGTTCCTGACCCTGGTCTCGACCGCGTGGCTGGTGCTGACCTGCGTGTTCCTCGAACCGATCGGCCGCGGGTTCATCCTGCCGATGCACAACCTCACCAAGGTCCACCCCTACCTTGCCGGGCTGGTGCTGCCGCACGCCTCCTTCCGCTATGCCTGTCCGCCCGACGCGCGGCTGTTCACGACGCTCATGGTCGTCGGCGCCACGGTGGCCACGATGGTCGTGTTTGCCGCGCCGCGGCGCCTGGCGGGCATGGTCACGGCGCTGGCCGCGACGGCCGTCGCCGCGCTGGTCGCCCTGGCCGAGGTCTCGGAAGAGAACCGCTTCGGCGACGTGCGGATCCCGGCCGACGTGCTGGCCCGCCACCTGCCCCGGACCGGGGACGCGAAGCCGGTCATTCAGGTACCGGGTGCGACCGGCGACACGCTGCTGCGCATCCTGCGCGTCCCGTTCGCCGGCACCGTCCGCGGGCGCGACCGGGTGGGCGTAACCACGCGCGACCTCGGCGTCCCGCGCGACAACATGATCCTCTCGCAGCCGCGGATGGACAGCAACGACTGGGCGGGACGCGGCTACCGCTGGGCCACGCTCAACCGCCCCGCGCCGCCGCAGGCCGGCCCGCAGCTCCTGCACATCGACGGCGCGGTCGATGGCGCCGCCACGGTCGTGCTCGCGCTGCGCGAGGGGGCGAGGACGATTTTTGAGGGGGCGCTGCCGGTGCGCGCCGACGGCACGGTCGGCGCGGACATACTGCTGCGGTGCAACGGCCGCCGGGGAGACTTCTATCTCCTGGCGCGACTCGAGGGCGAGGGCACGTTCCGCACGGGCGAGCTCTATTGGACGCCCTGGTCCGACGCGCTGGCCGAGTCGGCCGGCGCCACGCTGCCCGCGGACACGATCCGGACCGACATGATAAAGAGGACCGACACCAGCGCGACGGTCGCCCCGTAGGCCGCAACCGGCCAGCCCGTCAGCAGGCCGCGCGTCAGCCGATGGTATTCCACGATCGCGTGAACCGTCACCACCGCAGCGGGCAGCAACAACCGCGCGACATCGGGATAGCGGCTGCTCCGGGCCAGACGTTCGCCGGCCATCGCCAGCGCAACCCCCGCGAGAGGGCAGAGGACGATGTACAACTCGGCCCAGATGTAGCGCTTGGTGTAGCACAGCGAGGCATAGGTCTGGGCGAACGTGCAGGCAGCCAGCACGCCGGCAAACAGAACGGCTTTCAGCCTGTCCGATGCCGAACCGCGGCGGACGACCAGCCACGCGCCGACGGCGGCCAGCGGCACAATCCACCCGAAGTGCCGCCAGAGAACCCCCGGCATGTATCGCAGGACGTCCAGCGCCCCCTCGAATAGCCGCCCGATCCGGCCGCCGCCCAGATCCTCCAGCACCCAGACGCCCTGGCGGTAGCGCCCCATCTCGATGTTGGCATAGGGAATTCCCGCCCAGTGGATGAGCACCCGCCACAGCGCATAGGCCCATGGCAGGCCGGCCGCATACGCCAGAGCCGAGCGCCACGTCCGCAGCAGAAGAAAGACGGCGAACAGCGACGCCGCCACGGCCACGTTTTGCTTCGTCATGTAAAACACGCCGAACAAGACGCCCCACCCGAAGGCGGCAGCCCATCCGCGGCGGTCATCGCTCCGGCCGTCCTGCCCGCCGCGCACGGCCAGCCACAGGAGCAACGCCGCGGGCAGGTGAATGTAGATATGCGTCAGGCACTCCGCCGCGTACCGATGCATAAACCTCAGCGACAGCAGCAGCAGGACGGCGATCGACGCCGCATCGGGGCCGAACCAGCGGCGCGTGGCGTCGAAAAGCAGCGCAACCGTCGCAATGAGGCAGGCGGCATTGATGCCGATCAGGCACCAGGCGGCTACGCGCGTCTGGTCGTTGCGGCTGGACCTGTCATCAATGGCAAAGGGCTCCACGCAGCGATAGATCAGGCTCCCCACCCCGCTATACACCGGGCGGTTACGCCGCATGCGCGACCGTCCCTCCAACTGCCGGGGAAAATCGCGCGCACTCTCCATCTCGACGCGCGCGTCCTGGTGCCACTGCAGGCCGATGTCGTTGCCCCGGATGAGGCGCAGCGTTCCCAGTTGAGGCGTTTCGTTATGGGCGTAGTTCGGCAGAAAGATGCCGTGGACGACAACCAGACCGGTCAGGATCACCGCAGCGGCCAGGCCAAGGCGTTGCGGCGTAATCCTGGACATCCTGTCAATCCTGCCCATCGCCTTCCCTCTCGTTGAGAACCGAACGCTCCGCCGGGCGCCACTCCAGACGGTAGAGCCGGAAACCGAGTTCACGGCGGTCGGCGGCCGAGCCCGCGGCCGCCGCCGGGCTCCACGCCTCAGTCTTGAATCGCACCTGAACCAATCCGTTCCGCGCATCGGCCACCGTGAACTCCAATTCGTGGGCGCCAGCCACGGGGCCGACCTTAACAGGCAGAGCGGTCTGCCCGGAACCGTCGAGATCCACCTCCAGGCTGCACGGCTTCCCCTGGCCGCTCGACGCGACGATGCGCAGACGATAGGCCTTCAGCCCCGCGGAAAGCGGGACCCACGCCGACGACGTCCCGCGGCTCCAGACAAACGGGCCATACTCGTCGCGTTCGGGGGGGTAGAAACCTGTGAGCACATCGCACGTGGCCCGTGACCCGGGGTCTGCCACAACGGTGTCCCCCACGACAGCGCAACGGGGCGCCACCATGCCGCCGCCCTCGACGACGATGTCTCCCTCGAAAGGCCCCGCTGCGTCGACGCCGACGCAGACCTGGCGCGCATCGGCGGGATCCGGCATCACCCCAAACGAGCGGCCGCCCCAGAGCAGGCGAAGCGAGGCGACGCCGGCTTTGGCCGGCGGATCGGCAAACGCCCCGCCCCGCACGACCACGCCGCGCGTGCCTTCCGGCAGGCGGACCGGGACGTGGCGCCAGGCCTGACGGAGGACCGCACGGAGCAGGCGCGCCCCGCCGGCCGGGAGCCCGTCAATGCGGATGCCCGTCGGGCCGACAAAGACGTTCGTGCCGGAGGTCGGGCCGGGCAGCGGAAACCAGATGGTGTTGACGGTCATGCCCTCGGCCAGGACCACGCCCGTGGACTCGTGAACCACGCGCACATGCGCTGGGTCGACAACCGCATTGAGAAGCAGCCCCGCGCAGGTGAACACGTCCGCGCGTTGCCGCACGGGCAGGCTCAACCGATACCCGTCGGCGGCGAGCCGGAACCCCCACGTCCGCTCGCGAGGATCACGGGCCACAATCCACTCCCCGGCGTCCGGTCGGGCGTCGGAACCGAGCGCCAGGCCGAGTTCCTCGCCCCACGAGACCAGCGACGCCCCGAATGCCGACGGCAGCGGGCCGCCGTCCAGGCGCTTGAACACGGCCACAGTGGCTCCTGAGGAAACCGCCACAGGCGCCAGGGGGATGAACCCACCGCGCACCTGCGAGGTGTCCACGGCCACGCCGTCGAGGGTCACCGCCAGCTCCGAGGCGGCGATCGGCGCGTCGATCCGCAGGGCCGCGGCTCCTTCCGGAGGCACGGCGAGGGACGCGCGGTACACCGTGTTGGACGGGGGGCGCAGTTCCAGCAGCTTCAACACCGGGGCATCCAGCAGGGCTCCGAGGTGGTAGTCGGCCGACGCGAAGGTTGCGGCCGGAACAAGGTCGTACTCCGCGGACAGCTGCTTCGCGTCGATATTGCGCCAGTCGACCAGGTTCGCGTGACTCGGATCGTGGTCCACGTTGTCCAGCCAGAAGACCCGCGTCCGCCCGCACTGCCGCTGGATCAGCGTCCGCGCGGCGTCGAGGTCCGAGAAATTGACGAGATCCTGGAACCGCACCACGTCCAGCGGCGTCAGCGCGCCGATCACGTCCCGCACGGCCCGGTTTGCCAGGACGACGCCGTCGGCCGGCACGGCTTTCTCCACGGCGGCGGCCAGCTTCAGCGCATCCCGGCACGAGAAGGCGGTGGCCCGGTCGCTGGCGGGCAATCGCAGCCAGGGCCGCGGCCAGAGCGCCAGGGCCAGCACCGGCAACACCGGGAGGAAGGCCGAGACGCGTCCGATTCGCGGGATCCGCCGCGCACCGGCCATGGCCAGGGACAGCGCCGCATGCACGCCCTCGGCCAGAAACGCCACGTAGGGAATCAGGGCGAAATACATCAGGCGCGGGTCGGCGTTGCGCCACTGGATGTAGAGGGCCACGTGCAGGACGAACAGGCCCAGCATCACGCGGCCGACCACGCGACGCTGGGCCCAGAGGCAGCCCGCCGCGGCCAGCAGCAAAGCCGGCCACGTGAACAGCCCCGCCCCGAAATACAGCTTGGCGTAGAGCCGAAGGGTCGTCGCGACGTTCCCCGCCGAAAGGCCGGCCCCCGTTTCCGCCAGCGAGTAGTTGCGCGTCTCGCGGATCGACTGCAGGCTCACCCACGGCACGCCGGTGGTAACCGCGTTCTGGATCAGGAGCGGCGCAACGCCCAGCAGGAACAGAGCCGCGCATTGCGCCGTCAGCACGACCTTGCGCTCGCAGCGGCGAAAGGCCGAGGAAGCCAGCACGGCTCCGGCGAGGACCGGCAGGTAGACGACGTTCGCCTCCTTCACGCTGCAGGCCCAGCCGGCCAGGAACGCGGCGACCCACAGCACGCGCCGATCGCGGCCGCCGACATAGGCGACCACGGCCCACGCCGCACCGAGGATGCAGGCGACGTACAGCGGCTCCCTCCAGGCATAGGAGAACTGCGCAAAGGAACCGGGGTCCGCCAGCGGAAGCAGCAAGGCCGCAGTCACGCCGACGGCAGCCCCGGCACCGCTCTTCGCGCCGCCGCCGGCTATCGCGGCGGCCAGCAGCGCGAGCACGACCGCCAACAGCGCCAGGTTCAGGTGCGTCGCCAGCCATGCCCCGCCCAGGCGCCAGGCGGCGGCAAGAACCAGCGGGTAGCCCGGCGCCACCGTGAAGGCGGTCCGACCGTTCGGCAGGATGTTTGTGTTCCACGAGGCGCCGGACGTCGGACGGTCCGGCGACCGCCCCAGTTCGGCCACCGCATCGGTCACCGGCGTGGAGAGGAAGAAATGCCCGCCGGCCAGGTTGCGGGAATACTGCAGGTACGTGTAAGGGTCGCCACCCGTCCGCCCGCCGTGCACGGCCGCCACCCCGGCCAGCATGCGCACTCCGCCCAGAAGACCGATCAGGACGGCGACCGCCGCAGTCGTCTTCCACCCGCGCGCAGTGCCTGCGGTGTTTCCGATCGTCTGGTTGGCTGTCTGCTGCATTCCACGCTCCCGCTCCGGAACGCGCAGACAGTAGCCGAAGACGGGGCGCGTGTCGACCGAAGCTTGACCGGCCGGGGCCATGTGTCGGATCCTCGCGCCATGGCACGTGCGGTCAGACTCCTCGCCTGCAGCAGCCTGGCGCTTCTGCTTTGCGGCTGCGGCGCACCGAGCCTGAGGGAGATGCCTCGGGATGCCGTGGTCCTTGCCTTCGGCGACAGCCTGACCTTCGGCACCGGCGCGGCGCCTGCCGACAGTTACCCCGCCGTCCTGTCGCGACTGACCGGGCTGAAGGTCATCAACGCGGGCGTGCCCGGCGAGGTGACCGACGACGGGCTCAAACGCCTGCCCGGCCTGCTGCGGGCCCACGCGCCCGCACTGCTGATTCTCTGCCATGGCGGCAATGACCTGCTCCGCGGCACCAACGACCGCCGCATCGCGGAGAACCTGTCGGCCATGGTGGCACTGGCGCAGGAGGCCCATGCCGAGGTGCTTCTTCTGGCGGTCCCACGGCCGAGGATCCTGTTGCGGCCGCCGAAGTTTTACGCGCAGGTTGCCGACGAGCACGGCGTGCCGCGCGATGTCGAGACGCTGCCGCGGATTATCGGGAAGCCGGCGTGGATGGCCGATGAAGTGCACCCGAACGCGCGTGGCTACGAGGAACTCGCTCGCGCCGTAGCGGGACGCATCCGCATCGGGCGCCAGCCGTAACCGCTTGTTCGACGGAAGCGACATGATGAGAGACTGCCTGTGGCCGCTGGCGTCGCTCGGGTAGATGTGCAGCGTTCGGCTACCGGTTACGGAAGATTGACATCACACATCCGTATGTGTGAGCATATGTGTGGAGGTGAGATTATGGCGACCAATCTTGAGCTTGATGACCGGTTGATCAGAGAGGCAGTCACACTCGGAAACCACCGCACGAAGAAGGCGGCGGTAACCCAGGCGTTGAGCGACTACGTCCGCCATCTGCGACAGGATAGAATTCTGGACCTCTTTGGGAAGGTCGATTTTAACCCCGCTTACGACTACAAGCGGCAGCGGGCAAGGGCATGAGAGTCCTGATTGACACGAGCATCTGGTCTCTGGCGTTGCGTCGCAGCGAGGACACGCAGCATTATGAGGTAGAAGAACTGCGGAGGCTGATTTCGGCTCACGTGGCTGAGATCATTGGGCCAATCAGGCAGGAGGTACTCTCAGGGGTTCGTGACCCGGCGCAGTTTGACCGACTGGAATCGCACCTCGCCGCATTTGCCGATCTGCCGTTGCTGATGGAGGACTACGTGACGGCGGTGAAGTTCTACAATCTCTGCCGATCCAAAGGCATTCAAGGATCCAACACCGACTTCCTCATCTGCGCACTAGCCGTGAGGCGCGACCTCGCCGTGTTCACCACAGACGTGGACTTTGCACACTTCGCAAAATGCCTTCCGGTCGTGCTGCATGAAATGAGAAAGACGGCAGAACCAACCCCCGCGCGTTATCGTCGCTCCGCTCCGAGACGTGAGGAGTAGCGCTCAAGCGCCGCGCCGCATGGACCAACAGGGGCCGCGGGCATCTTCCTGCCTGACGACGCCGTTACGTTGGCGTTCACCCTGAGCCGCGCTTGCGGCGATAGGGTGCGACGCCGAATTCGATTCTCATTTCTCTCCCTAAGCGCAGGCCCCGGTCCACGAACCGTACGTGGCCCCTTTGCTGACACGGCTCCACGGAGCCTCGCCCTCCCGGCGAAACCTCAAGCAGTGCGTGATGCGCCGTTTGGGCGAGACTCCGTCGAGCCGCGTCGACGCGTTGGCGCGTGCAAAGACCGCGCAATTCCTCTGCTCGTCCAGACGCAACCGATCATAGGCCGTCTTGTCGGAAACTGATCTCGTACGTCTGGCCGCTTTCAAGGTCCGCCACGACCGTGCCGTCGCCGCGTTCCTCCGCGGCCACTTGCGCGCGGGCGCCGCCGACCGCCGCGATCCGCTGGCCAACCGGCGGTCGAAGCGCGATGCGGCGGTCGAGCGTGGTGCGCAAGCGGACCTTGACCGCGCGTCCGTCCAGCCAATCGAGGTCGACCTCCAGGCCGCCGCGGGCGCGCAGCCCCTTCACCGACCCGGTGGCCCAGGCCTTCGGCAACGCGGGCAGCAGGGCGATTTCACCGGCATGCCCTGGGCCTGTCGAAAGGGCATGGCTCTGCAGCAGCATTTCCGGCACCGCTGCCGTGTAGCCAAGGTTGCCGTCAATCTGGAAGACGGCGTTCGGGGAGACACGGTCGAACAGGTTTGGCGCGATCAGGTTCTGCAGCAGGCTCACGACATACTCGTGTGCCTTTTCGCCGTCTCCGAGCCGGGCGAACAAGTTGATGGTCCAGGCGCAGCTCCAGCCGACCTGGCTGGAGCCGTTCGCGAGGCGGACCTCGAGCGACTTCCGGGCCGCGGCGGCCAGTTCCGGCGTGGCGCGCGGAGTGATCTGCCGGCCGGGATACAGTGCGAACAGGTGCGACAGGTGCCGGTGACCCGGCTCGGCGTCCTTGAACGGATCGGGCCATTCCATGAGCCGGCCGTCGGCGCCGAGCCGCGGGCCAGCCAGTTGTGCGCGGGCATCGCAAACGCGGCGGACAAGATCGTCGTGAATGCCCAGTTCGCCGGCCGCGTCGAGGACGTTGCCGAACAAGTCCCATATCTGCTGCTGGTCCATTGCCGGTCCCATGCAGAGCCAGCCGCGCTGACCGTCGGCGGCGATATACTCGTGCTCGGGAGAAGTGGACGGACCCGAGACGAGCTGGCCGGTCTTCGGATCACTGACCAGCCAATCGAGGTAGAACTCCGCGGCCCCTGTCATGACGGGATAAGCGCGTTTGAGGTACTCGCGGTCGCCGGTGAATGCGTAATGCTCCCAGATGGGCTGGGCGAGCCAGGCCGCCGCCCCCATGTACATTCCAAAGGCCGGATGCTCGGGCGCGGAGGTGAAGCCCCACACGTTCGCGACCGTATGCACGATCCAGCCGCGGGCGTTGTAATGCGCCCTGGCCGTCTTGCCTCCGGGAACGCGCCACGCGTCAACCTGATCGAACAGCGGCGGGAAACACTCGGAGAGGTTGGCCGTTTCGACGCACCAGTGGTTCATTTGCAGGTTGAGGTCCAGCGTGTACTGGCCGCACCACGGGGTCCGGATCTGGTCGGCCCAGATTCCCTGCAGGCTGGAGGGCAGGCTGCCGGGGCGGGAGCTCGAAATCAGCAGATAACGGCCGTACTGGAACAGCAACGCCTCCAGGTCGGGATCGGGAGTCTTGTCTTCGGCCATGCGCTTCAATCGCCGATCGGTCGGCAGCGAGCGGGATTGCTTGCCGCCCAGGTCCAGGGAGACACTGCGAAACAACTTCTGATAGTCGCTCAGGTGCGACCTGCGCAACTTGTCGTACGGTTCTGCCGCGGCTGCCGCGAGTTGGCTGGCTGTCAACTTCTCATGCGGATTGCCGCGATAGGGCGGCTGCAGCGTGTAGTCCGTGGCAGCGGCCAGGAGCAGCGTGACGGCATTGGCCCCCTCCACGCGCAGGTCATTTCCCGTGGCGCTCACCTTGCCGCCATCAACGACTGCCTTGAGCCGGGCCATGAACTTCATTCCGGTCTCGCCGCCGCCGCCGTCGTCCAATTGCCCGCTCATGACCAACCCGTCGGCGTCGTTGGCTGTCGTGGCAAACCGTTCCGGCCGCGTGAGGCCGGCGGTGAATCCGATCCTGCCGGGCTTGTCGCAGGTCAGACGCACGACCAGAACCTGGTCCGGTGCGCTCGAAAAGACCTCGCGCGTGAACATGGCGTCGCCCAGCCGATAGGTCACCGTGGCGACGGCAGTATCGAGGTCGAGCGCGCGACGGTAGTCGACGGGCCGGTCCTGGCCGTCGAACGTCAACGTCAGGTCGCCGAGTGTCTGGTAGCACCCGAAGGGCACGTTCGCGCCATCGGCAAACTTGGAGCCGGCGCCCTTGCAGATGAGCTTCTTTATGGCGAGGGCATTGGCGTCCGCGTACTTGCCGTCGAAGAGAAGCCGGCGCACTTCCGGCAACGCCGCCAGTGCCTCGGGATTGTCGCTGTCCTGCGGCGAGCCGGACCACACACTGACTTCATTCAATTGGAGCCGCTCGGTATCAACGCCGCCGAAGACCATGCAGCCGAGACGGCCGTTGCCGACCGGCAGCGCCTCCATCCATTCCGCCGCCGGCCTGTCATACCACAGGGCCAGCGATCCGCCGTCATGAGCCGTTGGAGATTCCGAGGACATAGAACTGCTCCGGTTTTCCGGGC
>CAZJBP010000054.1:0-21427 GCA_964544115.1 uncultured Victivallales bacterium
CCCGAGCCAAGCCACTTGCTATGGTGTCATCATTATGACGCAACAAGCCCCACCATCGCCCGCCCCTTCGGTGTCGTTTCTATTTGACGCAACGGGCGCGGGGCGCATCCGCGTTTCGGTGCCTATGGCGTCCCTGCGCGGGCCGGCGCCTCGGAGAGGCGCGGCCTACTTGATCGCAAACGACCGTGTCCCAGGACCGGATGCGCATGGGTAGGGCGGCGCTCTCCGAGCGCCAGCCCCATATGCGGGGTGCGCTGAAACGAGGATGCGCCCGCGTACGCGGGTCACCGGCCGGAGCCGGGCGACGAACGGTAGAGGCGCTTGAGGGTTTGGCTGCCGTCGGCGAACGACTGGAGCGGATCATAACCCGCCGCAAGCAGGATGTCGTGCTGTTTCGAATCGTCGCGGGCGATGACCCAGACGGTGCCGGTTGCCGATGCGAAGCTCGCGAGTTCATCGGGCGCGACGGCGGGCACTACCCGACGCGTGTAGAGGAGAAACTTTGCATCGGGCTGCAGGTCCGACCTCTCGGTGCGCAGGTACGCCACGGGCTGCCGGCCGATCATCGCATCGGCCGCGCGACACTGATCCAGCTCCTCGAAGCGTCCGTATGAGGAGTTGGCATACGGCCCCGCCGCCCAGGATCCGAGGACGCTGGCCCACAGGGCCGTGCAGAAGAGGCCCGCGAGGCGGTGCTGGACGCGGCTCGCCCGCAGGCCGGCTGCGACGAGTGCGATAAGCGCGGCGGTGACGATCCATGCGTCGGCCGGATTCAGCCCACGGAGAAGGGCCGGGTCGCCGACCCCCATGCGCTCGAGAGGCCCCCGCAGAGCGACGGCGGCGGCCGGCGCCAGAGACAGCACGGCGAGCAGCAGCCAGTGGGCGCCATCCATGCGTCCCAGCCGACGCCCGGCGGGGTTAGCCGAGCTCAGCCAGACATCGGCCGTCAGCAGGCCGATGGCCGGGAAGAGGGGCAGAAGATAGCGGGGTTGCTTCGCTCCGGGGATGGACAAACAGGCGAGGGTCAGGACGAACCACCACCAGTGCGGGTTGGTGCGCAAGCCCCCGGGTTCTGCCTTCGTCCGTCTGCAGAGCAGCGAGACGGGGAAGACAAGCACCCACGGGAAGACATAGCCGATCGAGTTAACGTAGTACCAAATGGGTTTTGGGCGACTGCGAACGGCGACGAAGTCCTTCAGCAGCGCCTGGCTTGCTTGCGAAGTTGCCGAGGAGACCCAGACGTACCAGGGGAGCGCGACGACTGCGCCGATCAGGAGAATCAGGGCCAGGCGACGCAGCGCGGTGGGGCGAGAATCCGATGTCAGAGCGAATGCCATGAGGGGAAGCGCGACGAACAGCAGGGCGACGGGGCTCTTGCTGAGACCCGCCGCCGCCAGGGCCAGCCCCGCCGCCAGGGCGCGCCAGGCAACGGCGCGGCTGCCGCCCGCGGACTTGAAGCACCACATGCCGGAAGCCACGGAGATCGCCGACCATGCCGTCAGGTGGATGTCGTACGCCGCCAGGCGCGCCTGTTTAGAGAACAGGAGCGTCGTTCCGGTAGCCAGGACTGCGCCGGTGGCGAGCGCGCGGCCGCCGGACTGCCAGCCGATCCAGAAGACGGCCGCCAGGAGCAGTGCGGTCATGCCGATGGCGACGATCCGCGCGCGCAGGACCAGGCTGGAGACCGGTGCCTCAGGGCCCAGGCCAGCCCACGCCAGCAGGTGAACCCAGACGGTCAGCGGCGGCTTGTGGATCCGCAGTTGCCCGTTCCATGTAGGCTGCAGCCACGCGTGGGTTTCCCCGGCCTGCTGCCGAAGCCAGGTCTCCTGGCTGGTCACCAGCGACAGGACTTCCATGTGGTTGGTGGCGTCGGCCCTGCCCAGTCCCACGAGGCAAGGCGGAAGGCAAATCAGCAAGGCCGCGGCGAACAGTGCGGCCGGGTGAAGTCGGTCGATGACTCCTCGCAAAGACATGGCCGCAGTGTATGAGCGATGCTCGCGATTCGCAAGGTTCGGTGCGGGAAAGCACCGGGACGCCGGAAAAGGCCGGTGCCGTCCGCTTTATCGGGTGTGGAGAGCCGGCATGGGGCCGGCGAACCGAGTGGAGCCGCAACGCCGCACAGAAGAAAGGGCGAGGGATGCGGCGCCAGCAAGGAGGCGGGAATGAGCGCGTACAACCGGGTGGTGATGATGGGCAATCTGACGAGGGATCCTGAGCTGCGAAAGACCGGCGCGGGAACGGCCGTGGCGGATCTGGGGGTGGCGATGACCGAGCGGTACAAGGCCGCCTCAGGCGAGGCGGTCGAGACCACCTGCTTCGTCGACGTCGTAACGTGGGGACGCCAGGCTGAAGCGTGCTCCGAGCACCTCAAGAAGGGGGCCTGCGTCCTCATTGAGGGCAAGCTGCAACTCGACCAGTGGCAGACCGACGACGGTCAGAAACGCAGCCGGCTGCGAGTGCGGGCCGACCGCGTGCAGTTTGTCGGCGGGCGGCGGACGGGAAACGGCACCGGCACACCGCCCGATTCGGCGCAAGTCGGAAACCAGCTGGGGGACGATCCGGCGCCGTTCTAGGGGGGTGACATCCGGCATGACACGGGCGTGAAGGCGTGATACGGTCCCGGCCAAGTCAACTCGCCGGACCTGTCGCGTGCAGGCGGCGATGGAAGGAGATGAGCCATGGCCGAACTGGACCATCTGTTCCGCATCCTCGTGGAGGAGAGGGGAAGTGATCTTCATCTCTGCTCCAACCGCCGCCCCATGCTGCGTGTGCACGGCGATATCGTCGCCATGGACATGCCGGTGTTTACCTCTGAGGAGGTGCGCCAACTGCTGCGGGAGATTACGCCGGAGCGCAACTGGAAGCAGTTCGAGCTCACCCGCGATACGGACTTTGCCTACGAGATTGAGGGCCTGGCGCGCCTGCGGGCCAATCTCTTCTGCGACCGCGGTGGCCTGGGGGGCGTGTTTCGGGTGATCACTCCTCGCATCCTGACGGCGAAGGACCTGGGGCTGCCCAAGGGGGTGATGGATTTCTGCCACCTGACGAAGGGGCTGGTCCTCGTCACCGGCCCCACGGGCAGCGGCAAGAGCACCACGCTGGCGGCGATGATCGACTACATCAACCGGAATCGCAGCGAGCACATCATCACGATCGAAGACCCGATTGAGTTTGTCCACTCCGACAAGGCGTGCCTCGTCAACCAGCGGGAGGTGCATGCCCACACGGAGAGCTTCCCCACGGCCCTGCGGGCGGCCCTGCGCGAGGATCCGGATATCGTGCTGGTCGGGGAAATGCGGGACCTGGAGACCATCGAGATCGCGATCGAAACGGCTGAAACCGGACACCTGGTGTTCGGCACGCTGCACACGAATACGGCGGCGGGAACCGTCGACCGCATCATCGATTCCTTCCCCGCAGACCGGCAGAACCAGATCCGCACGATGCTCTCCGTGTCTCTCAAGGGCGCTGTTGCGCAAACGCTGTGCAAGAAGAAGGGGGGCGGCCGGGCGGCCGCTCTGGAAGTCATGATCGTCGACTCCGGCATCGCATCCATGATTCGCGATGGGAAGACCTTCCAGATCCCCTCGGCCATGCAGGTCGGGCGCGGGCGCGGGATGATGATCCTCAACGACTCGCTGGCAGCGCTGGTGTCCAGCGGCGTGGTTGAGCCGGGCGAGGCCTACCTGAAGGCGATCGACAAGGAAGGGTTCCTCGCCTTGCTCAAGCGGATGAACATCGAGTTCGACCCGGCGCAGCTTGGCACGATGGAGTGAAGGCGCCCCCTCCGGGCGGAATCAGCCCTCGGTGTGATGATAGACTTCCCACCCGAGGTAACGGCTCATGGCCTCAACCACGCCGCCACCAACCGAGGACAGGTTCATCGCCACGTGGTGCTCGAAGCCGCTCATGCAGATATGGCGCAGCAGCCCCTGCAGGTTCGGAATGCGCGCCACGCCGTAGCCGCCGAAGGTGTCCAGCGTATCGTCCAGGATCTCGCCTTCGCCGACGTACGCCTGAACGGTCCCGCTCAGGTCATCGGTCGACACGCGCGCATAGGTGAACGGGCCGGGACGGACGGGGCCGACGCACGTGCCGTACGTGTTCTTCTTGCCGACGGTTCCGGCGATGATCGCCTGGTAGTCCATCGAGACCTCGCGGAAGACGCTCTTCGGCAGGTTCGAGCAGTGGAACAGCACGCAGGTGTCCGGGTCATCGCCGTAGTTGTTGTTCCAGTCCAGCAGGGCCGAGGCCCGGCCGCTGGCCAGGCGCAGCGCCAGCATGCCGACGGCGCCGGTGACGTCCACCTCGCACGCGCTGGGCTGCAGCGAGTTGCTGAGCATGCTCATGACGGTGCACGGCACCACGCCGAAGAACTCCTCCATGGCCGTCCAACACTGGACCGCCGTGGCGGACAGGCCCTGTTCCTTCGACCACTGGTCCACCACCACCCCGAACTTGGCCATCTTCATCAGCGCCGGGGCCGGCACTCCCTTCGTGCAGATGTAGCGGTCGATCGCGCCGAGCTTGGCCTTGACCTCGGGCGCCGAGTTCTTGAGCTTGCCGACCTTGCCGAACACCTCGAACAGGTCGATGGTTTCGACCGAGATGCCCGCCGCCTCAAGAATCTTCTCGCTGTAGCGAACGGTGTTGAAGGCCGCCGGCCGGGCGCCGATGGCGCCGATGCGCGCGCCCTTCAGGCCCTTCACCACGCGGCAGCAGGCGCCGAAGTGGTGGAGATCGCGGCGGAACGAGTCGGATTCCGGGTCCACCGTGTGCAGCGCGGTCAGGGAGTAGGGGATCCCGTACTGGAGCAGGTTGTTGCAGGCGGACATCTTTCCGCAGAAGCTGTCGCGGCGGTGGCGGATGCTCATGTGCTTCACGTCATCCGGAAACGCGTGCATCAGCACGGGCACGCCAAGGTCGGCCATCTTCAGCGTGTCGGCCACGCCCCGCTCGTCGCCGAAGTTCGGCAGGGTCACCAGCACGCCGTCGATGCGCTTCGCGTGGCGCTTGAACAGCTCGGCGCACTTGGCGGCGTCCGCCCGGCTCTCCACGGAACCATAGGTCGTGTCCTTGGGCGTGAGGGCGACGACGTCGAAGCCTTCCTTCTTCAGCACATTCAGGATGGTCTCCCGACCTGTCTCGCACAAGAGGGAGGGGAAGAACCCGCGGTTGCCGACGATGACTCCGAGTGTGGTCTTGGCCATGGCGCTATCTCCTGAATACCGGGCTGTGTTGTGCCGTTGGAGCCGGGAGTATGCCCTTGCGGGCCGAGCGTTGTCACTGATAAAAGACTCCGGCAGGCGGTGCCCGTTTGAGTGGCGAACGGGGTGCGCCGCGGGTCCGGCGGAATGTCGAACGGTTTGAGGGAATGCGCATGAGCAGGTACGCAATTGGAATCGATTACGGCACGAACTCGGTGCGGGCTCTCGTGGTGGATGTGAGCGACGGGCGCGAGGTGGGGAGTTGCGTCTGGGGCTATGAGACCGGTGAGGCGGGCGTGATCGTCGATTCGTCGAATCCCGACCTGGCCCGGCAGTCACCGGCGGACTACCTGAAGGGGCTCGAGGCGTCGGTCCGGGGCGCGCTGCGCGAGGCATCGGCCGTCAAGGGATTCTCCGCCGCCGCCGTCGTCGGGATTGGCGTGGACACGACCGGCAGCACGCCGCTGCCGGTCGACGCCCAGGGCGAGCCGCTCGCGTTCCTCCCGGCGCTGAAGGGGAAGCCGGCGGCCCAGGCCTGGCTGTGGAAGGACCACACGGGACACGAGGAGGCGGCTCGCATCACGGCCGTGGCGGAGAAGCACCGCCCCCAGTATCTGGCCAAGTGCGGCGGGACGTTCTCGTCCGAATGGTACTGGTCCAAGGTGTGGCACTGCCTCAAGGAGGCGCCGGAGGTGTTCAAGGCCGCGCACACGTGGGTGGAAATCGCCGACTGGGTCCCCGCCGTGCTCACCGGGACCACGCACCCATCGAAGCTTAAGCGCTGCATCTGCGCGGCCGGCCACAAGGCCATGTTCAACCCTGCGTGGGGCGGCTATCCCGACGAGGAGTTTCTGTCCATGCTCGACCCGGCGCTGGCCGGCGTCAGGCGAACGCTGCCGGACACCGCCGTGGACATCGCCGACGCCGTGGGCGCGCTGACGCCGCTATGGGCGCAGCGCCTCGGCCTGCCGGCGGGCATCCCCGTGGCGGGCGGCGCGTTCGACGCGCACCTCGGCGCCGTGGGGTCGGGCATTCGCGAAGGCGCGCTGGTCAAGATCATCGGCACCTCGACGTGCGACATGGCCGTGGCGCCGCTGGAGCGCAAGCTGCCGGACATCCCGGGGTTGTGCGGCATCGTGCCCGAATCGATCCTGCCCGGGTTTTACGGCCTCGAGGCCGGCCAGAGCGCCGTGGGCGACATCTTCAACTGGTTTGTCAACCGCATGCAGCCCGGAGGGACGGAGGCGGGGTCGCACGAGGCGCTCACGCGGCGAGCCGAGGCGCTGCGCCCGGGTCAGAGCGGGTTGCTGGCGCTGGACTGGCATAACGGCAACCGCACGGTGCTGGTCGATCAGCGCCTGACGGGCGCCCTGATCGGGCTGACGCTGCACACGACGCCGGCCGAGATCTACCGGGCGCTGATCGAGGCCACGGGCTTCGGCGCCCGCGTGATCATGGAGCGGTTCGAGGAATACGGCGTGCGGATCGAGCGGGTGATCAACTGCGGCGGCATCTCCGTAAAGAACCCGATGGTCATGCAGATCTACGCCGACATCTGGAACCGGCCGATGGAGATCTCCCGCAGCACGCAGACCTGCGCGCTGGGGGCCGCCATGGCCGGCGCGGTTGTCGGGGGCGCGCACGCGGACTTCCACGCAGCGGCGGAGGCCATGACCGGCATCCTCGACAAGCGCTTCACCCCCATTCCGCAGAACGTCGAGGTTTACGGCCGTCTCTTCTCCCTTTACCGCCGACTGCACGACACGTTCGGCACGCGCGAGTATGGCGAGAACCAGTTCGTCGTGATGAAGGAACTGCTGAAGATCCGGGACGCGGCGCGGGGCTAAAGGAAGGCGGGGTGGCGGAATGAAACACCGTGAATTGCGGGAGCGGGTGTGCGCGGTCAACCGGGAGATCGGGCGCAGCGGCCTGGCCATCCTGACCTGGGGCAATGCCAGCGGCGCGGACCGCACTGCCGGTGTGGTGGCGATCAAGCCGAGCGGCGTGCCGTACGAGGCGCTGTGCCCGCAGGACATCGTTGTCCTCGACCTGGCGTCGGGCGCTGTGGTGGAGGGCGACGGCCGGCCGTCGTCGGACACGCCGACCCACCTGGTGCTGTACCGCCGGTTCGAGAGCGCGGGCGGCATCGTTCACACGCACAGCCGCTACGCCACCGTATGGGCGCAGGCGGGGCGGGAACTGCCGTGCTTCGGCACCACGCATGCCGACAACTTCCACGGCGCCGTGCCGGTCACCCGGGCGCTGGCCCAGGCCGAGGTGGAGCGCGAGTATGAACTCAATACAGGCCTGGTGATTGCCGAGCGCTTCGAGCAGGGCCGGCTGGACGCCACCGCCGTCCCGGGCGTGCTGGTGGCCGGGCACGCGCCGTTCACGTGGGGAGCCACCGCGGAGAAGGCCCTGGAGAACGCCATGGTGCTCGAGGAGGTAGCCCGCATGGCGCTGAACACCCTGGCGCTGGCGCCTGAAACGAAGGCCGTGCCCCAGTACCTGCTCGACAAGCACTACCTGCGCAAGCACGGGGCCGGCGCGTATTACGGGCAGTAGGCGCAGCGTTTCGCGGGCCGCCTCGGCTCAGGGCGCGGGTGCGGGTTCCTGGCTCTTCTGCGAGTCCCCGGACTTGAACAGCCCGGTAACGCCGCCAATCACCTTCCCTGCTCCCTCGCCCACGGCTTGCCCTGCCTTTACGGCGCCACCTTCCACGGCCTTCGCACCGTCCCCCACCGCGCTAACCGCGCCGGAGGCGACGCTCGTCACCGCGCCGAGAACGGAGCCCAGGACCTTCTTCGCCACGTCCACGACAGACGCGCCGCCTTCCTCCTCCTTGCCGACGTCCGTCATATGGACGGTGGGCAGTGGAATCGGCGCCGCGGCGCCACCCGCAAACGTCGCGCTCAGCCGCACGTGGCCGTTCTCAATCAGCAGGTCCCGGATGATGACCTTCTTTCCGCCAGATTTCTTGTCCGTGGCCGGCTCCGGTTTAGCTTCCGCCGTCTTCGGGGCGGAGCCTTCCATGTGCTCCAGCATCCTCCCGATGTTGCTCTTGCCCAGCCCCACCTCATACGTGATGTCCGGAGCATTCACGTAAATGCGGTTGATGATCAGCGTGCGGCTGAAGACGGTTCGCGGAACGATTTCAACGGTGACCTCACCGAGGCTGATGGACCTCTCCGTCTTGAAGCCCTCGGGGTTGCCGACCACCAGCCCCTTCACCTGGACCAGACCGCGCAGCAGCCGGTAGTCGATGCTGTCCACCTTCACGGGAACCCCCAGAAGGGCAGGGCCCCCAGCCTCAATGATGCCCTTGAGGAATCTCGCCCGCCAGACGTTGAACACGACCACAAGGACCACCACGAAGATCAGCAACCCAAGACCGATGCGTTTCAGCCATTTCATACCCCAACCTCCCTCATGATCCCGTGAGTAGATAACACTCCCTGGCCACTGTCAAGGAGGGCTGTTTGCTGTTGATCGGCGGATGGCTTTCCAGTACAGTCCGACGCTCCTCAGCAGCCGAAGCGCCCATCGTCTATCGGTTAGGACACAAGGTTTTCATCCTTGTAAGCGGGGTTCGACTCCCCGTGGGCGCGCCAGCACCTGCTGCTTTTGCCGTTCATCACAGCGGCTCGACGACGATCAACGCAACACCATCCGCGGGCGGATGCACGGAGACGCCCACGGTCTTGAGATCATCCCGGTTTGCCACCGTGACCGCGTCGGCCACGGTAACGCGGAAGAGCTCTCTCGACGAGAAGAGGTCCGGGGCCAGGTGAATCGTGCAGTCCAACGGGCGCGCCTTTCCGCTGAGGTCTCCCACCAGCACGAGCAGTCGCTCGGCACCGGCATAGACGGATGTCGCCGCGTCCGCATCCTGAACCGTCGCGATCCCGTTCCGCCAGTCATGAAACACGAAGCCGCGCATGTCCATGCCCTTGATCGGCGCGAACATCTCCAGATCGAGATCCAGCGCGGGCCAGGGGGCCACACCTGTGAGCAGGCAGCGCAGGGTCATCTGCCTGTGCACGGACTCGGGTGCGTCCGCCTCGAGGCAACCGTAGCCGATCACGCCGCGCGAGCGGGATCCCATGAAGCTCCACTCCAGGGGCAAGTCACCCATCGCGGGCGCGCCGGTTGAGAGCTTCGAGTAGCCCCATTCCATGGCGACAACGTAGTCGGCAAAGTTCTCCGTGGCCGCCATGGGACACATGGTGGTGTGGACGATGGAGAGGCCTTCGGGCCCCACGCGCCGGCGGGTCCACAGCATCAGGTCCAGCAGCTCGTCGATGTCCCAGTGGCCTCCCGGGGAGAAAGCCCACGTGCCGAGCGCCCCCTCCGGGATTTGGTCCATGGCGTAGGGGCTGCCGTCGTGCCCGAGGTTGTGGCAGTACATTCCCACATTCCAGTCGTAGTATGTGCCGTCGAGGTCGTGCCGCGAGAGCACCTTGTCGACGTATTCCTTGAAAGAGTCCATCCAGCCGGACCGCAGACACATCTGCACCCCGTATTGGTTCCCCACGGCGTCATTATGAAACACCCGACGCCGGTCTTCCGGGAGGCGCGCCCACTGCAGGGCGTGCTCTTTGTAGGCCTGGACCGAGGGGTGCAGTTCCTTGTTGGAGAAGTAGGTCGCCACCCGGATGCCGTGCCGGTGGCAGGCGGCAATCACGCGATCGAACTCCTTCATGTCCGCCGGCTCAAAGGGCGGATAGGCCCCGTCGCGCCAGAAGATCCCGTCACGTCCGCTATCGCCGTCGTGGTGGAAGTGAGCGGTGTGGACACCCTGGCGCGCCCAGCTCTCAACCCGTTCGTTCGTCGGCCAGGGCTTGCGCTGAAACGACTTGTTGAGAAAGGGCTGGTGAGCGCGGCCCGAGAGGATGGGGATGCCGATATAGGAGTCGAAGACGAAACGGCCCCGGAGCTTCACGGAGCCCATGGGGATGTCGAGGGCGCAGATGCCGAGTGCGACGGAGGGCGGGTTGGCGCGCGGCTCGATGCGCAGGCCCCCGCGGCCCGGGGCGCCCGTCAGCTGGTAATCCCATTGCGCAAGCTCCGAGCCGACAAACCATTCGAGTCCACGCCGGCCGGGCTCGGAGAAACAGACGTAACGCGGCACGTAGCGGCTCTCGTACGTGCAATTGAACGCGTTGCCGGGAGAGAAGCGCCCCCACTGGCAGAGGCCCATGGCCCAGGGCGGATACACCGCCGCCTCGGCAGGCGCGCCGGGCCGGAATGCATAGTGCGTGAACTCGGGCGGCAGAACCCAGCTGTGAAGCAGCAGGCGGTTCACCTCGAGGCCGTCAGCAGGGAGCGTCAGCTCCTGGCGGATCTTGATGTGCCCCCAGCGGTGGTGGTAGGTGACCCTCAGCACCGCGCCGCAGTCATGCCCGTCGGCATCTTTCATGGGCGACTGAAAGACGAGGACCGGCTCCTCGCCGCGGCGCACTTCCACGGTCGCTTCGCGGCCTGGCAAGAACGGCTTTGCAGCCCCCACGAGGCCGAGTTCACAGCCGCACGGACCGCTCAGGAGATTCTCGCCCCCGGCCTTGAGCAGACGGATCGCACTGATTGCGCCGCCATGTTCGAGACTGTGCTCTATCTCGTAGAATCGGTTGCGGACGACGAGCACGCGCCGTTCGCCAGCCTCAATCACGTCCGGGTCTTCAGGATAAACGCCGTACGCGGTTGTCATTGCGTGTGGATCCTTTCGCGCCACATTCGGCGCTGCCGTTTTGCTTTCAGGGCGCATATGGGCATGCATGTGAACGCGGGCCTCATCACAGCACCTCGCGGGCCGCCGCCTTGATCTTGCGGATCTGCTCCGCCACCCGGGGCGCTGTCGTGTCGGGGTGCGTGCCGAGCATGACCGTCCGGTTTAGTATGTCCAGCGACCGGGGACACATGTCGCGCGAATAGGTCCGGCGGCAGCGCCGGTTCTGTGGAAGCCTGAATGGGTCCAGCGCCGGATGGTGGCTGCCCCGGCCTTCCAGGATGGGATGCCATTCCGTATAGACATGCCTCCCGGTCCGGCCCGCAATCGTGCCGCCGACCTTCTCGGCAAACGCGACGGACTGGTCCACGGTCGGCAGGATATACATCACGTGCGTACCGCACTCGTAGTCGGGACTATGGGCCTGGATGGGGCTCAGCCCGGTTGAGGCCGTCTCGCGCAGGATGCGCTTCTTCTGACGACGGACGGCGGCGATCCAGCCGTCGATCTGGTCCAGTTGCGAGTTCATCATGGCCCCTTCGATTTCCGAGGCGCGGGCGCCGCTGGCGGCGAAGGGCTTGACGTCCGACTTGCGGCCCTTCCAGTAGAAGGAGCAGCAGTCCACCATGCAGAAGGCGCGGTCTGCCGCCTGCTTGCTGTTCGTCACGACCGCCCCGCCCTCGCCGCAGGTCATGTTCTTGTAGTAGTTGAAGCTGAAGGCGCCCGCGTGCCCGATGGCACCAAGCTTGCGGCCTTCGTAGCCGCCGCCCACGGCCTGGCAGGCATCTTCGATCACAAGCAGCCCGCGCCGGCGGGCAATCCGCATGATGGCGTTCATGTCGCACGGCAGGCCCCACATGTGCACCGGCGCCACCGCCCTGGTCCGGGGTCCTATTGCATCTTCGATCGCCGCCGGATCAATCGTGATGGACTCGTCCACGTCCACGATCACGGGGATGGCGCCCACAGCCAACACGGACACGGCCGTGGCCATGTACGTGCAGGCCGGCACCAGCACCTCGTCGCCCGGCCCGAGACCCAGCCCTGCCATAGCGGCCGTCAGCGCGGTCGTCCCGCTCGACGTGAGGGTCACGTGCTTCACGCCGAGATACTTTGCGTAGCGCTGCTCAAACCGGACGCACTCCGGGTCCTCGTTGTACCGGAAGAGCCGCCCGCTCCTGATGACCTTCGTGATGGCCTTGATTTCCGCATTCCCTGCCTTGAACATGGTTCATCCTCCCTGCCTTCAGCCTTCGCTCCCGCGACAACGGTCCACATAGTCGGCCACCGCGGCGACGGTATCCACCCAAAGGCCGCGGGAGGCATCGGCCGCATACTCGCAGAGCCGGTCCAGCACCGCGGCCCCCGTGGTCTGCCCCCCGCCGTCCGCGCCGACTTCGTGACTGCACAGGACCAGCCACCCGCCGTCGGCCGCGGCGTGGTCCGCCAGCCGCCGCAGCTCGTCAAAGGACAGGCCGTCGGCCGCGCTGCCGCAGAGCTGGGCGAGGTCGCAGAGCGCCGGGTTGTTGTGCGTTTCTCCGTGGAATCCGCGCCCGGCCAGGAATCGCCCGGCCACAACGGGAACGTAGCTGGCGCAGTGGGCGCCGCGGCCCACGAATGTCTGGCCACACGGATACGCAAACGTGCGCGGCACCACTCCGAGCAGTTCCTTGATGCGGTCGTTGGCCGCAAGGATGTCCGCTTCCATGTCGGCCAGCGTGTAGTCCTCAAGTGCGTTGTCCCGCGACCAGCAGAAGTTCGCGCTGCACGGGTGGCGAATAGTGTGGTTGCCGATCTCGTGGCCCGCGGCCACGGCCGCCTTCCATTCCGCGACCCGTGGCTCAACGTTCCCGACCGCAACGTAGAACGTCGCCTTCATCCCGTGCCGGTTGAGAATCGGGAGTCCCGTCTCCACCTGGCTGGCGCGCGCATCGTCAAAGGTCAGACTTACGGCCGCCCGCCGGCCGTCGGGCCAGCGGAACGGCGTCACGGCGGATTGTGCGTTCATCTCGACGGCGTCCTTTCCTTGGTCTTCATCGCGTCTCCCCGCTATTGTCGGCCCCGAGTCCGTCCGCCGGCTCAAGTTGCCCCGCTCCGTTGGTGTTCGGCCACAGAGGACCTCGCACATCACGGCCAGCAACGCATTCCGTTGCCCGCATGCTGTTTCGTTGGTCTATCCCGTTGCGGCCAGATCGGGATAGCGAAGCCGCACTCACTCCCCCTCCGCATCCGTCAGGTGAATCTGGCCGATCCACATGATGTTGGGGCGATCCGCAGGACCTCCGCCCGGAACCTGGTAGATGCACAGGTAGCTGATCGTCTCCTCCGGCAGCGGATAGCTGCCGACTGTGGACTGATTATTACTGACGGCGACGACGGTCTTCCACGCATCGGCAGCCCCGGGCTTGACCTGGATGGCATAGTTGCGCGAGATCCACCGCTTGCCGCGGTCGCTCCACAAGCCAGCACAGCCATGGCCCACACTCTTATTCTCGCTGGTGCTCAGCCCTCTCTTCGCGAAATCGCACCCGGGCTCGCCTCCGCCGTCTCACTTGTCCAGCCGGAACAGCTTTCCCTCGCCGGCCAGAAGCCGGACGTTCACTGTCTGCGAGGCCGGATCGAAAGCGGCCTTGACGGGCTGCCCGGTCTCCTGGGAGATCTCCATGACCCGGGTGGCTTTCTTCCGCAAAACGATTGTGAAGTTTCTTGCGCCGACCTCTTCCGGCGGCACCTTCTGCCCCTCGATCTCTAGATCCGGGATGGGAACAATGTTCCCGGGCTGCTGGTTCCACGCGGTGTCAGACATGACAAACCGTGCACAGGCGCTCCACGGGCCCGCCCCCTGGGTGACCTTCATCAGCAGGGTGTTCCATCCGGCTTCGAGGGTCACCTTGATCTTGTCCGTGTCGATCTGCATCCCTCTCCCGCCACCGGTCGCGTGCACCACCTTGCCGTTCAGCCATACTTTGAGGCCGTCGTCGGAGCCCGTGTACAGCAGCGCTTCCTGCTTCACCGGGGACTTCACGCGAGTTCGCATGTATGCCACGGAGTTCGGGTTTTCCCCGCCCAACACCTGCACCAGGTCAATCATTCCTTCGTCCACGGTGTCTCCGGAAGGAAGGACGATGGGGCCGGTCAGCCCCTTCCATTTCGCCATCGCTTTGCCTGCGTCCTGCTTTTCCGGAGAAAACTCGGTGTCCAGAAGTTGCTGGAAATCCTTCCCCTCCGCCTTGTACGGCCCGCTGATCTGCCACGTGTGGATCCATGACTTGAAATAGCCGAAGTGGCGGTTGACCACGAAGAGATATTCCTGCTTGTCGCCATCCTGCAGGAGCCCGAGAGTCATCGCTCCGCCCTTGGCCGTGGCGACCGGAAAGGTTTCATCCAGCCGGGCTCCGCCATTCGGAACCGGATCCGTGTGAACCACCCGGACGCCGTCGAGCGTTGTCATCAACGGCGCCAGCGCCGTGATCTTGCGGTTCACGCGCTGAACGTAGCCGTACCGCTCGGTACGCCGGCCCTTGGCGTCTATGATTGCGTCATGGTAACCCCAGCTAGGGTCGTTCGGCGTCGTATACGTGAACCAGATGATGCCCTTGGCCCCGTAGGCCAGCGTGGTGTAGGCCTGCCACCGGATATCCCCTTCGTCCTGCGGCCGGTACATGCCGTGCGGTACGCAGCAGATGATTTGCAGGAACGGAAGCTTGGCCTCACGGCAGACCCTGGACACGACTTCCAAATCGGAAAAGTACTGCGGCCGGGTCGTCAGGTTGTCGAGCAGCGCATAGTGATCCCATGACACGAGCGGCGGCTTGACGATCTCCACGAAACGCCGGATGTACTCGTCGTAGCTGTCGGTTCCCAACTGCGCCGACGATGCGTAACCCGGCAGCAGATTGATGTAGGGGATGTATCGCGGGTTCGCCTTCTGGATGGCCTGGCTCAGCGCCCCCAGATCCGCGTAGCCCGCAACGCCGGGTTCATCCGAGAGAAACAGCCCGACGACGGTCGGATCCTTGGCATACTTGGCGACCACGGCACTGACGTTGGTCGCAAAGCCGGGGTTGTCCGGCTTGAGGGCAGACACCTGGCCGTCGCCCACGATGGCCTTGAGCCCCGCCTGCCTGGACAAATCCGCACCGCCACCCAGGACAAGGTTGAAGCCGCAGTCCGCATACTCCTTGTAGCGTTCGAGATTTCCCTCGGGCCCGCACCACGCGGAAATGATGAACGGCGGATCGTAATTGGGCTTCGTCTGATTCTCCGCACCGCTGACGCATTGAACGCCGATCGTAAGCAACACCATTGCTAGACGAGGTTTCATGTGACGGTCTCCCTCCTGAGGTACAATCTACTTTCCCGCTTCAAATACCCGCACCTCCACCAAGTGCACCGCCGGGTTGTCGCTGTTCTTGAGCATGTTGACCCGGACGTGGCGCGCCTTGACCGGTTCGAACTTGTGCGTGTAGCCCTTCTCGGTGCCGACCTCGGCGTTCTTGCTCGCGTCCGCGACCTGCTTCCAGGCCTGCCCGTCGGTCGAGACCTCGACGTTGTACTGGTAGTAGCGGTGGCCGTCGAAGTAGGGGACCACCTGGACCCGGTCGATCGACTGCTCCTTCTCCAGATCCACCTTCCACCACTGCGGGGCTGGCTTCGTGCCCCAGAACTTGTTGATGTCCACCCATCCGTCCGCTGCGTACTCGGCCTTCTCCGCGCCATTCTTTCCCCCCGAAGTTTCCACGGGCTTGCCGGTGCTGAGACTCTTTGCGAACCCCACGTAGCGGAGATGCCCCCCAAGCGCTACATTGCCGACGCGCTTGCCGGCCTTGTCGTACAGCGCTGCACGGATCCTGAGGCTCTCGGCCACTGAGAAGGGCTTCTCGTATAGTGCCGAATCCACGGTCGGCTCCTTGCCATCCAGGCGGTAGCGGATCTGAAGATCCGGGGCAACCGCTGTCATGGTGACGATGACCGGCTCGCTGAAGATGCCATTCTTGATGTCTCCGGCATACGCGAACTTCACAGGCTGGGTGATCATCTCCATGCGGTCTGACTGCTTCGTCATCCGGTTCTTGTGGTAGTCGTCCTCGATGACGTTGTCCGGCCCCCAGGTCCGCTCCTGGCGCTCGGGCAGCCCGCGCATGTAGGGCTTGGCCATCGTGTAGCCGTCCACCTCCCACATCGGCCGGCTGGCGCCCAGCACCCGCTCCTTGGTGCGGTCGTGGTTGTGGCCGTTGCAGTGGTACATGCTCCAGTCCTTGAACGGGATCTTGACCTCCCACGGCACGGTGATGGTCGCGAAGCCGTTGTTCTGCGCGATCCCGGCGCCGCCGTACCAGGCGTAGACGACGATGTCATTCGCAAGCGAGGGATCGAACGGCACGCCGACGCGGAAGCCTTCCCACATGACCGCCTTCTTGCCGTACTTCTTGCAGATCTCGGCCATGTTCTTGCCGTAGGGGAGGAAGAGGTAGTGGTCGTCCGTGATGTTGTTGTCCTTGATGTATTTCTGCACGTGCGGGTTGCTCTTGTACCAGGCGGGCTCGACCTCGTCGCCACCGATATGGAAGTACGGCGAACTCTTGAACACCTCGCACATGTCGCCGACGATGTCGTCGAGGATCGGGTAAATGTCGGGGTTGAGCACGTCCATGCAGCGCTGGTGCGCACTGCCCAGCTTGCCCTTCATGCCATCAAGGAGCGCTGTGCAGTGGCCGGGTGCCTCGAGTTCAGGCACGCACGTCACGCCGCGCGCATCGGCGTAAGCCACGAGGTCATTCAATTCCTCGAGCGTGTACGGTGGAACATTGGGCGCGTGGATGCGGCTGGCATCGGGATGGGATTTCGATGGAAATGTGAAAGCGCTGTCGTCGCTGAGATGCAGATGCAGGTAGCGCACTTTGTAGTACCGGCACGCTTCCACCACCGTCTTCAGGCAGTAGGCCGGGTTGGGCTGCCGAGCGCAGTCCGCCATGGTTCCAGTGAAGTCAGCGTGCGGCCAGTCGTTGACCGTCATCTTCGGAACGGAAACCTTGTCCCCATCGAGTTGCAGCGCCTGCAGCAGGGTCGCCGTGCCTTCGCATACGGCCCGGTAGTCCCAGCCTTCGACAACGGTCCGGTCGGTGACCGTAATGGTGTGTGCGTAGTCCCGCACCTGCACCACGTCCTGCCCCTTGACCGTCCATATGTCTGTGTCAGCGCGGAGCTTCGGGTTGATCCTCAACACGATATCGCCGGCCTTCGGTTCATCGTCCGCGGTCGCCAGCCTGACTTTGGTAATGAGAAGTATCTCGTCCGACAGAATCCCGGTGAGCGGCTTCAGCTTCGGGTCCGTCGCCACAATCCGGTTTTCCGCCGTGAGTGGAATGCTTCCGCCATCGACCTTCAGCACCTTCGGCGTCGGCAGGAGCTTGAGCGGATTGTCAGCCCGCGCCTCCCATCCCGAACAACCAACGGCCAACGCAAGACCCGCCGCCACGACCATCGCACTGGAACACCTGCGCATGTTACTGTTCTCCTTTCACTGCGACCCGCAACGCATCCCACCCAAGCAATCGGATTGAGCCCTGTCATCCCCTTTTGTTCTTAGGTTGGATCGTCGCATGGATTCCCCGCAAAAGGAATGGCATCCTCTGCACAACACATGTATGTTCTTGCAACACGCGATGAAGCCAACCCTACTGCGGGAAGAGTATATGATCGGGCACCAGTGGGCGGAGAGGCCCGGGCTGGCACCTGCGATCTCGTCGGTCACGGAAGTGCGCAGAAAGTATCCTGGCAACATGAACCGCGTGGAGACGGCCTTCTGGATTCTGGACTACGAATACACGCCGCACGGCAAGGGCAAGATGGGAAGGCGAGGGGCGACGTGGCGCCCGCGCCCGGCAGGCACCGTACACCTGTATCCTCCGCACCTGGTGTTCTGGGAGGACACGCGCGGTGTCATGGGGGTCCGACACAGCGCATGGGTTTTCCTGGCCGGCGGCAAACAGGTCGGATTGGAGCGGTGGACGGACACGAAATGGCGCTACGCGCGGTTCGTGGACGAAGAGGGCCTGTTTGGGGAGCTCTTTCATCAGGTGGCCCAAATCGGCCAGGAAATGGGTGAGGCCGGCTTCTGGGCGGCGCAGGAACACCTATGCCGCATGATCCGTCACCTTCAGGAGGCTGAACACGTGGCAGATGAGACGTGGAGGCTTGCCTCCGGCCGGAAGAGCGCCCGGCAATTGAGCCTCGTGGAACAGGTAGACCAGTACGTCGGCAGCCGGCTCGGAGCAAGGATCAACCTGTCCGATATGGCTTCGCACCTGCATATCAGCGTGTCACAGCTCTCCCACCGTTACCGCGAACACACCGGCGTAAGCCCGATGGCAGCCGTGGCTCAGCGTCGGATAGAGCACGCCAAGCTTCTCTTGATGAAAGGAATGCCGCTCAAGACCATTTCGCAACAACTCGGGTTCAGCGACGCCTTCCACTTGTCAAAAGCCTTCAAGAAGGCTCTTGGCATGGCGCCGCGCCACTTCCTGAAGTCCAATCCTTGATCGTGTCGGCCTGCTCGATCGCCTTGAGAGCGGCCGCAGCCTCTGACAGCCCTCATGGGACACGGCCCTTTCTTCATCTCCCCTGGGCGCGCCGTCCGGGATCTGGCGCTTGCCCTCATCATCGTGTGCCACACACACGGGGCTCCGAATCCGGCGCGCATCAGCCGTCCGCGACCCGTGCGGTGTCGCGCCCGAGGAACTTCGCCCCGGAGAGCCAGAGCAGACCCGCCGCAAGCATCACGGCTGAGACCACGAGGAAGGCGATGTTCATCTGCCAGCGGCCCACAATCCAGCCCATCAGCGGCGGGGAAATGGCATCGCCGGCCGCGTGGATGACGAAGATGTTGAGGGCGAACGCGGTGGAGCGCACGGAAGGATGCGTGACGTTGGCGAGAGCGGTGTTCGAGGGGCCGGTATTGAAGAATAGGCAGCGCCACTCTCTGCTGGTCGCGTGTGGCTTTCCGGTGTAGGTTCTGCTGCGTGCTTCTTTCTGGATGATGCAAGGCATTGCCGGCCGATGGGTGCCAATTACGGAGGGGAAGCCCATGCGCCGCACATCGGTGTCTTTCTGGGCGATTTACGGGTCCGCGATGCTGGTCGTTGTAGCGGGGTTCGCCGCTGCATACCTGTTCGTCGGGCCGCCGCCGCCCAAGAGCTTCCGTCTGGCCGCCGGCGCCAAGGGTGGGGCGTACTGCGCCTTCGCTCAGCGCTACGCCGAGTTCCTGTCCCAGCGCGGGGTGCGCATGGACATTGTCGAAACGGCCGGCACGGTCGAGAACCTGCGCCTGCTGAGGGATCCGAACTCGGGCGTGGACGTCGCCCTCGTGCAGGGCGGAGTGGTTGACAGCGCCAGCGCGACGGGCCTTGTCGGCCTTGGCTCTGTCTGTCTTGAGCCCCTGTGGGTCTTTCTGCGGCCCGGGGTGTCGGCGTCGTACCTCAGCGATCTTAAGGCCAGGCGCATCGCCGTCGGTGCTGAGGGCAGCGGCACTCGCCCCCTTGCGCTCAAGCTCCTCGCGGCGAACGGCGTTGACGAGCGCAGCGCCAGCCTGCTGCCTCTCGGCGGCACCAACGCGGTGAACGCCCTTCTCGCAGGACGTGCGGACGCACTGATGACCGTGGCGTCGGTGGATGCGGGTCTTGTGCGGCGCCTGCTCGAGGATACAAACGCAGCACCCTTCAGCTTGGTGCGGGCGGACGCGTACGCCCATCGTTTCCGATTCCTGTCCGCCGTCCGACTGCCGCAGGGCGTCATCGACCTCGAGCTTAACCGCCCGCCCGCGGACCTGGTGGTTGTCTCTCCCGCTGCCACGCTGGTGGCCAGGGAGAGTTTTCACCCGGCCCTGGCCGACCTCATGCTGCAGGCAGCGGCCAAGGTGCATGCACAGGGAGACCTCGTGTCCAGCCCGGGCCAGTTCCCGTCACCGCTCTACCTCGACATGCCTCTCAGTCGCGACGCGCAGCGCTACTTCAAGTACGGGCCGCCCTTTCTGCAGCGCTTCCTGCCCTTCTGGGTGGCGACCACGATCGATCGCATCAAGGTGATGGCCCTGCCTCTGCTCGTGCTCCTGCTGCCGCTCTTCAAGATTGTGCCGCCCACCTTCCGCTGGCGCATCCGGGGCAAGATCACGCGCTGGTACCGCCAGCTCTATGCCCTCGACGCGCGGGTCGAGGGCGCGGATGGCGCCACGCTTCTGCGGCTGCGGGGCGAGATTGACCAGGTCGAACGCGAGGTGCTGCGCATCATGGTGCCGCTCGGGTTTGCCGATCAGCTCTACAACCTTCGCGCCCACATTGCGCTCGTGCGCGCTCGGATCGTGTCGCGACAAAGCCCATCGGCGGCGGACAGCGTGAAGGCTATCGAAAGCGGGGTGCCCGAATGAAACTCTCTTCGTCTGTAGCCATTCCTCTCGTGTTCCTGATGGTCTTCATGGCGGGATGCCAGTCGATGTACTACGGCACCATGGAGAAGTTCGGGGTCCACAAGCGCGACATTCTGGTCAGCCGCGTGAAGTCGGCCCGCGACTCCCAGGAGGCAGCCAAGAAGCAGTTTGCCAGCGCGTTGGAGCAGTTCAAGAGCGTCGTCGCGATCAAGGGCGGGGAACTGGAGGCTCAGTACAACACACTCAACGCGGCGCTCCAGAAGAGCGAGGCGGGGGCAGCGGAAGTGCGCAGCCGTATTGATGCCGTCGAAGATGTGTCCGGCTCTCTGTTCCGGGAATGGCGGGCGGAGCTGAGCCAGTACTCGGACCAGGGCCTCCGGAGGGCGAGCGAGGCGAAGCTGGAGCAGACGATGGCCAGATACGATCTGCTGATCGCGGCGATGAAGAGGGCGGAGTCCAGGATTGAGCCGGTCCTCACGCCGCTTCGTGATCAGGTTCTCTTCCTGAAGCACAACTTGAATGCGGAAGCCATCTCCTCGCTCGACGGGGAACTGCAGACGGTTCAAGTCAATGTCGACCGCCTGATTCGCGAGATGGAGTCCTCGATTGCCGAGGCCGACAAGTTCATTCGCGAGATGGGCATCAAGTAGACGGCCAGGCGCCCCGCGAGCGGCCACGCGTCCTGGCAATCGCCCCGTCAGGGCGAACGGATCTATTCTTCTTCTACCGTTTCGGGGCGTCGTCGGTATCGGAATCGATGTCGAATGGCGCTTAGTTAAGCGCTAAGTTCCATCCGAGTCCTAATCTTGATCTTAATCGTAATCCATTATGCACGAGCGGATTAAGAGCAAGATTAGGATTACGATTAAGACGGTAAGAACCCCTTAAGTAAGTGCCTTTCGATACCGCCGCGCCCCCGATAAGAGATCCGAATTGAAGCGGGAAGACGGTTTAGGTGCGTTTGCCCTGATCACCCCGTTGACATACATGTCGGGGGAAAAGCAAAAGCGGAAGTTCGGAGCGAGCAAAAGCGGAAGGCTTGGAGGGGAGAGGGGTTGACGGGCAGGGGGTTGT
>CAZJBP010000055.1:0-9059 GCA_964544115.1 uncultured Victivallales bacterium
CGCCACGTTCGCCACCGCCCCGGCCCTGCGGGCGGGGCGGTAAAGGGAGGGCGTGCCCGCCCGTTTCGGCTCCCCGCCCGCAGCCTTTCTCGCCTGTGGCCGCAGTGCTTTAGGTGTCAACCCGCATGACGATCGCGTGCACCCCGCTCACCCATCTGCACCGTCAGGGCGAACGCATCCTATCTTCTTCTGCCGTTTCGGGGTCGGTGTCGGTATCGGAATCGGTATCGAGTTTGGCGTGCCGCACATCTTCGGGTAACGGCCCCCCAGGATGTTATCGATTCCGATACCGATTCCGACGCCGACCCCGGGAAGGGATCCGAACCGAAGCGGGGAAACCCTTTAGATGCGTTCATCCCCCCGCACCGTGCCCACGGCTTGACAGTGTCGCCCTCGCTGATACCCTCCCTTCAGCTAAGACCAAGAAGCCGATATGGAGGGTGCGCATGAAACTTCCGCCGCTGACCCGCAAGCAGATCGCGCAGTATCACGAAGAGGGCTACGTCATGCCGGGACGGATCCTGGATGACGCCGCGCTGGAGGCCCTGCGCCGCGAGGAGGCGCGGTTTCGCGGGACGCCGGGGCCGGGCGAGTTGACGGTGTTTCGCAGCCAGCTCTGCCACTTCTCGTCCGGCATCCGCGAGTTGGGGGCGCGCGGCGCCCACCTGGATTGGGTTGAACAGTTGATCGGGCCGAATGTCATGCTGTGGTTCAACCAGTTCGTCACGAAGTTCACGGACACCGGCAGGGGCCGCGGCGAATTCCCGTGGCATCAGGACAACGGGTACGTGGCGATCGAGCCGGCCACGAATCTCACGATCTGGATTGCGCTGGACGATGTGGACGAGCAGAACGGCTGCGTGTGGGTGGCTCCCCGAAGTCACAAGCAGGGCCTGCTGCCCCACAGCCGCAAGAGCGAGGACAGCTGGCACCTGACGGTGAACGTCGAGGGCGACGGCGTGCCGGCGCTGTTGAAAGCCGGCGAAGGGGTGATCTTCAGCGGGCTGACGTTGCACCGGTCCAAGCTGAACCACACGGACCGGCCCCGGCGAGCGTTCTTCCTCGAATACGCCGACGCCGCGAGCACGTACGTGAAGAGCGACGGATCGCGTCACCCGACCGCGGTGTCGGGGCATTCGTGGGTGGCGCGCGGCGCGCTCCCCTGGCCGTCGCCGGTCGCCTTGCCCCTCTACCACTGATCGCTTCGTCCTTGCACCCCCGGGGCCGGGACGCGATAATTCGCCCCGCAAGCGCGCTTTCGGACCGGGGTCCGGGCGGTTGGCCCGGCCGGCCGAGAGGCGGCAAAAAGATAAGACCATCATGCCGTCGGCAACCGCCGCGGAGGGCCATATGAAGACCGAACTGAGCCAAGACCAGATCCGGGAGTATCGCGAGCGCGGATTCATTCACATCCCCGGCTTTCTCGACCCGCGCGAAGTGCAGGAGCTGAAAGCCGGCGTTCTCGAAGCCATATCCACCATGGGCCGCAAGCGGCTGGCGGATCGCGAGACGTTCCAGGATGGCGATGATTTCTACAGCCGCGTGTTTACCCAGCGGCTGAACCTGTGGCGGCACAACGCCACGGTGAAGAAGTACATGCTCGCGCCCGAGCTCGGGCGGATGACGTGCCGGCTCACCGGCGTGAAGGCCATGCGCGTGTGGCACGATCAGGCGCTGATCAAGGAGCCGTTCGGCAACCCGACGGCCTGGCACCTCGACAATCCGTACTGGTCGTTCCATTCCCTGGATGCGACGTCCGTCTGGATCGCCCTGGAAGACGCCACGCTGGCCAACGGCTGCATGTGGTTCGTGCCCGGGACGCACAAGCTGGCCACGCACGACAACGTCGGCATCGGCCCGAACATGGGGGCGCTGTTCGGAATGTATCCCAAGATGGCCGAGATCGACCCGGTGGCGGCGCCCATGAAAGCCGGGGACTGCAGCTTCCACAACGGCCTCGTTGCGCATGGGGCCGGGGCGAACATGACGCGCGGCCGCCGCATCGCCATGACCTGCGCGTTCATGCCGGACGGATCGACGTTCAACGGTACGGCCAACGTGCTGCCCTCCGCCTATCTGTCGACGCTGAAGGTCGGCGACCTGCTGCGCAACGACGACTGGAACCCGGTCGTCGGCCGCATGGACGCCGGCGAGTAACGCCGGTCGCTCATCCTCCCTGGTAGGCTGTAGGCTGTTAGTCTGTTTGGATCACCGAGCATTTCCCCCCACTAACAGCCTACAGCCTAAAGCCCTAAACAGCCTTGCGGCCCTGCGGGCCGCAAGGGATACCAATTCAGCACTTGGCCCGCGGACGGCAATGGGTTATCAAGTGCGCCACGGATTTGGCGGCCATATTGGCCGGCCGCGCGAGCGTCTGCAAATCTGCGGGCAGGAAAGAGGATGCAATGAGCGAATACGACGGCAGCTACCCCGTGATCACTAACGAAGCGCTCCACACCGCCCGGCACGTGCGGCTGGGTCTGCTCCGGGACCCGTATCGCCCGACGTACCACTTCGCCACCCCCGAAGGCTTCGCCTTCCCGTTCGATCCCAACGGCAACGTCTTCTGGCGCGGCCGCCACCACATGGGCTACATCTACCAGGAGTTCGGCCAGCATTACTGGGGCCACGTGTCCAGCATCGACCTCCTGCACTGGCGGCATCACCAGCCGTACCTGTTCCCGACGCTCGACAGCCCGGAGACCAGCATCTTCAGCGGCAACAGCTACCCGGACAAGGACGGCAAGCGCGTGCTCTGCATGTACCACGGCTGCGGCGCCGGCAACTCCATCGCCTGGAGCGACGACAAGGACCTGGAGAACTGGCACAAGCTCGAGGGCAACCCGCTTGTTCCCAATCCCGTCGACCAGGAAAAGGCCGACTACACGTCGTGGGATCCGTGCGGATTCATCCACAACAACACGTACTACGGAATCTTTGGCGGCGCAAAGAACACCGTCTGGAAGTCGAAGGACCTGAAGACGTGGACCAAGTGCGGGCCGTTCCTGGCGCACGCCTACCCGGGGATCGACCTTCTCGAAGACATATCCTGTCCCGACTTCTTCCCGATGGGCAAGAAGTGGGTCATGGTCTGCATCAGCCACCGCCTGGGCGCCCGCTACTATGTCGGCCAGTGGAAGAACGAGCAGTTCTACCCCGAATACCACGAGATGATGTCGTACGCCGACAACCAGTTCTTCGCGCCGGAAAGCCACACGGACGACAAGGGGCGGCGCATCCTCTTCAACTGGGTGATCGACGCGCGGAACGACGTCGCGCGGATTCCTTCCGGCTGGAGCGGCATGATGTCGCTGCCGCGCGAGATGAAGCTCGGCAAGGACAACCGCCTGCTCATGCTGCCCGTGGCGGAGCTCAAGACGCTGCGGTACAACGGAGTCGAGAAGAAGAATGTGGCCGTGGCGGCCGGTCGCGAAACGGCGGTGGCTTTCGACGCGGTGACGGACAACGTCCTAGAGCTTGAACTGGAGCTGACCGGCAGCGCGAAGGAGTTCGGCGTCAAGGTGTGTTGCTCGCCCGACGGGGAGGAGACGGTCGTTGGCTACAACGCCGCCGAAGGCAAGCTGTTCATCGACACCAGCCGCACCGGCAAGAACCAGCTCCTGGGCAAGATGATCGCCAACAACGAGCGCAAGTTCGTCGAGGCCGCCCCGATGAAGCTGGGCAATAAGGAAGCCCTGAAGCTGCGCATCTTCGTGGACCGCTGCATGGTCGAGGTGTTCGCCAACGACGGCCGTCAGGCCCTGTCGCGCGTGGTTCTGCCACCGAAGGGCGCCACCGGCCTCAAGCTCTACGCCAAGGGCGGCAGCGCCAAGGCTTCGGTCGTGCGGGTGTGGGACATCATGCCGACGAACGCGCACTAGAACAGAACTCAGGAGCCAGAATCCAGGAGTCAGTGGTCGGCGAGCGACCGAGCCTTCTTTCCGGGGGGGTGAAGAGATGCAGGAAGAGATGATGCAGAATGCGCGGAAGCTACGGGACATCCTGCTGAAGGACCCGTACCGGCCGCAGTACCATGTCGTCTCGCCGGAGGGCAGTGCCCCGCCGTGCGATCCGAACGGGGCCATCTTCTGGAAGGGCCGCTACCACCTGATGTACATCATCAAGACGGAGAAGGGGTTCTGTTGGGCGCACGTCTCAAGCATCGACCTGGTCCACTGGAAGCATCATCCGATGGCGCTCGAGCCCGACGAGTTGGACAAGATCATCTTCTCCGGTGGCGCAAGCCTCGACAAGAACGGCGTACCCACCATCACGTACTGGTCGCTCAGGAATTGGACGGGGCATGCCGAACCCGCCGACGGCGGCGTCTGCCTGGCGACCAGCACCGACGACAACCTGGACCACTGGACCAAGAGCCCCCACAACCCCGTCATCCAGGAGAACATCCACGGCGCGGTCAAGACCACTGGACCGGACGGGAAGGAGCTCATCTACGGCGCCGCCGATCCGTCCGCGATCTGGATTCACAACGGCCGGCACTACATGCTGACCGGCAACCTGCTGGTCCTGCACCCGTTCGGCCTGAAGCAGAACATGGCCGAGCACAAGGGCGACACGGCCTACCTGTTTGTCTCCGACGACCTGGTGCACTGGCAGTACCTGCACCCCTTCTACACGTCCGACCGCAAGTGGACCGCGGAGGACGAGGATGACATGTGTCCGGATTTCTTCCCGCTGGGTGACCGTCACGTGCTGCTCTTCATCAGCCACAACCGCGGCTGCCAGTACTACATCGGCCGCTATGAGAACGACCACTTCTACCCGGAAACCCACGGCCGGATGACTTGGGCGGACAACGGCTTCTTTGCACCGGAGAGCCTGGTCGACGACACGGGCCGCCGCATCATGTGGGCGTGGATCCCGGAGAAGTGGGACCACAAGACCCATGAGTCCGCGGCGTGGTATGGCACGATGAGCCTGCCGCGCGTCCTCTGGCTGGCTGAGGACCGGACGCTGCGCATGGCGCCCCCCGCGGAGCTGGCCTGCCTGCGCTATAACCCGCGCAAGATCCGGAACCTCAAGCTGAAGGCCGATGCCGACCGTCCGCTGCCCCAGGTGCGCGGGAACTGCATCGAACTTAACATCGAGATGAGCGCCGACACCGCTGCCCAGTTCGGGGTGAAGGTGTGCTGTTCGCCGGACGGCCGGGAGCAGACCTCGATCTATTACGATGCCAAGGAAAAGAAGCTCGTGGTCGACGTGAGCCAGTCGACCATCGGCGAGCACCACAAGCAGAGCGATGGCGGACCGTTCGAGCTGGCGCCCGGCGAACCGCTCAAGTTGCGGGTGTTCGTGGACCGGTCGGTGGTGGAAGTGTTTGCCAATGACCGCCAGGCCGTCATGCGCCGGATCCACCCGATCCTGCCCGACAGCGTGGGCGTGTCGCTCTTCAGCCGCGGCGGCCCGGCCAAGGTCCGGTTCGTCGAAGCCTGGGACCTGGATTCGTCAAATCCGTGGTGAGGCGTCTCGGTTTGGCCGCCGTCAAGAGCAACATGCCGTGCAAGCGCCAGGCCGAACCGCAGATTGACGAGTGGCGAAGTCAGAATCATGAAGGATAGGGCATTTGATTTGGAGGCGCGGTTGATCGTGTTCGCGGTGCGTGTCATCCGGGCCGCAGAGTCGCTTCCGAAGACACCAACCGGCAACCATATCCGCAACCAACTGCTCCGCAGTGGTACCTCGCTGGCGCCGAACTACGGTGAAGCTCAGAGCGCCGAGTCGCGCCCCGACTTCACGCACAAACTCAAGATTGTCCTGAAGGAGTTGCGGGAGACGCGAGTCTGGCTGCTCATGATTCAGCAGGCCGGCCTTATCAAACCCGAGACGGCACTTGACGCGCTCTTGAAGGAGAGCAACGAGCTGATAGCCATATTTGTGGTGAGCCTGAAGACAGCTGCGAGGGGTCGTGGTTGACTTCGACATTCTGCGGTTCAGTATTCGGCAATCTGCGGTTTGTGTTAAGACGCCTGGGGAAAGTTCAAAATGACTCACGACCTCAGCAATGCATTCCTGGCGGCCCAGTTCTCAAGCAACGGCGGGCTGTCGAGCCTCGCCAACCTCGCCGCCGGCGAGACGTATCCCATTGCGTCCGATGCGTTCGAGGTGGTCACGGACCAGGGGCGCTTCAGCAATGCCGGCGCCGCTCCGGCGGCGTGTCACGGCGGCGAGGGCTGGCGGCGGTATGAGTTCGAGGCCGGGTTCTGCCGGATCACGCTGGAATACCAGTTCAAGGCCGCCCAGCCCTGGCTGAAGCGCCGGCTGATCCTGAGCCACCTGCGGCGGCGGCTGGTCGTGCAGCAGGTCGTTCTGGGGCGCACGGTCTTCGCGCGGTCTCCCTCGGAGTTCGTCAACTACGACACCTTCTGGAACGCGCCGACCGTCGCGTTCCTGCGCTTTGAGCAGGGCGGCGTGTTCTCGGGGATCGAGAACCCGTTCTTCGCCGCCGAGCACCGGGACGGCGCATTCTCACTGGCGTTCGAGCCGTCCCTCATCCTGGAGGCCGGGGAGACGTACGAGACGGAATACCAATTCCTCGGCGTCTACCGTCGGACGGGGCAGATGCTGGCGGACCACGTGCCCGTCTCGTGCCACCAGCCGCGCCCGCGCTTCCGCAACCCCTGCGGGTACATCCCGCTGGACCGCGCGGAGATTCGCGGCATGCAGGAGTTCGCCCGCGACTACCTGGGCCTCAGCGCGGACCGCTTCCAGTTTATCCTCTACAACTTCTTCTACCCGCTCCCGCAGATGCCGAAGGCCGGGTCGCCCGAGGAGGCGGTCCACCTGAAGATGATCGACACCTTCCACGAGCTGGGCGGAGACCTGATCCTCCTCAACCCGATGGATCCGTACCGCCTTCCTTCGGGAAACATGGACAGCTACTGGGACCTGGGGCCGGAAGGGTCCGCGGCCAAGAACATCATGGACTATGCGGCCGGCAAGGGCCTCCGCTTCGGCTACTACATGGGCTGCGCCCGCCATGGCGATCAAGGCAATGCCGCCGCCCTGCCGTATGCTCCGGAGAAGACCGGCTGGAAGAAGGTGGACGACACCGGCAAGGCCGCAGCCGAGAATTGCATGGCGTGCGACGGCTACGCCGATTGGTTTTTTGCCGTGCAGCGCAACACGATCGAGCACTTCCGGCTGGACCTGTGGTCGTGGGATCCCGGCCCCGGCAACGGCCTCTTCTGCCACAGCGACCAGCATGGCCACCTGCCGGGCAAGGGCGCGTACAAGGGCTGGCGCAATGCCACCCACCTGATGCGTCGCCTGAAAGAGACCTTCCCGGGAATCTACTTCCAGGCCTTCTACGGCCGCAAGGAGCACGGGCTCTGGGGCTTCAAGTACTTTGACCAGTACGAGTCGTACTGGGAATGGGGGCCGTACACCAACGCGACGATGCACCCCGACGTGCACGCCGACCGCCTGAACGCCGACGGCACGCGGTTCCAGAGCTGGTGGAACCAGAACTTCCGGTTCCATCCCAGCCTTCTGAACCATTGCATGCTGCACCGCTTCCAGGAAGGCGTCTGGGATCCGAGGCTGGTCAAGGCCTGGGACCAGCTGGGCTGGAAGTACAGCGTGATGTCCTGCCTGGCGGCCGGCGGCGATATCACCACCGTCATCCTGCCGGAGAGCAACGACCTGGTGCCGGGCCTGAAGGAGTTCTACCGGACGTGGCTTCCCTGGGCGCGCCGGACGGCCGGCTATCGGAAGTACAACATTCCGTTCGGTGCTCAGGTGCGGCCCGGCGGTGTGGATGGCTGGGCTCGCATCAAGCAGGACCACGGCTTCATCTTCCTCTGCAATCCCGGGCCGCGGGCGGCGCGGATCGAGTTCGGCCTGGACGATGAGATCGGGCTCAGCGCGAAGGGTCGGTTCACGCTCAAGGAACTGTACCCCGTCGAGGGCCGGCGCCATTTCGACCGCAAGAGCGGCCGGGGCATCTTTGCGGCCGGCGAGCGCGTGACGGCGGTGGTCCCGGCCTACGAGGTCGTGCTGCTGGAGCTGTCACTGTTCTCCGATGCGCAGCTGCCCCTGGCCTTCGGCATCGACGGGAGCGCGCAGTTCGCGGACGGCGTGCTGTCCATTGCCGGCGTCACGGGCCAGCCGGGCGAGGTCGCGGACATCGCGGTGGCGGCGCGGGACGGGCAGCCCGTGGAGCACCTGGTCGTCAATGGCCGACGCATTCCGCTGCAGCCGCAGGGCGGATACGGCTGGGCCACGATCCGGTTCGACGGCGGGAGCCTGCCGCGGCTGCTGGACCACTGGCGAGCCGCCGACGGCCAGGCGTTTTCCTTCCCGCGCCACACGGCGGCCGACGCGATCGCGCTGAGCACCACGTTCTATGCCGACAAGACGATCCGCGGTCTGCTGGCCGCCGCTCGCCCGGCGAATCTGGCCGAGTACGAGCCGCTGCTGGCGGAGTGGCGCAAGAACTACTCGGACAGTTTCGTCGGGGCGCGTCCCGATCGGCTCTGGCTGGTGATTCCATTCACCGAGGCGGCCACGGTCGGTGCGGTGACGCTCACGGTGAACGGCAGGCCCGTCCCCGTCGAGCGCTATACCCTCCACCGTCCGAGCATTCATTACGCCGACCTGACCGACTTCATCCAGTGGGGGCAGGACAACGTGCTCCACTTGGATGTCGAGAAGCTGGGGGCGGACCAGTTTCTGGGTCCCTTCCTGGACTACCCGCCGGCTGGCCGGATCGAAGGCGTGACTCCCGCCCTGGCGGCGTCCCAGCCGCCTGAGTTGGTTTATGACGGGCCGGTGGATGCGGACATGCCGCGGCGCGTTCCGAGCGGGGCTGATCTCGGGCCGCGGGCGCCCGTTATCACGGCGGTGGCCATGGAGCCCGGGTATTTTCGCGACGGGCAGCAGGTGGCTTTCTCGGCCACGGTGGACATGCCGGCCGGGGAACTGGAGGGCGTCTACCTTTCCGGCCCCTGGCAGGACGTGCGCATGGAGCACGACGCAGAGTCGGGTCGCTGGATATTCCGGCACACACACGGTGCGCGGTACGGCCTGATCATGGACGT
>CAZJBP010000055.1:9159-21113 GCA_964544115.1 uncultured Victivallales bacterium
GTCGCTGGATATTCCGGCACACACACGGTGCGCGGTACGGCCTGATCATGGACGTACCGGCCTACCGCGTCTGGGCCGTCTCCAAGCAGGGAATCGTCAGTGCCGGCAAGGATATCCCACTGGCATGGCGTTTCTAGGGGGAATTGGACAGGATTAACCGGATTTACTCGATTGCCGTCTCATCCTGTGAATCCTGTCAACACACCATCATCCTAGAGTAGTGGTTTTAGGGAGAGGGCGGACAGGATTGACAGGATTTACTGGATTGCCGTGCATCCTGTGAATCCCGTCGAAACCACCGGGGCGAGGGGTTTGCATAGGAGCGGGTATGGGCAAGAACGCAATCGTTGCGCAATCGGGCGGGCCGTCGCCGGTCATCAACGCCTCCCTGCACGGGGTGCTGGATGGCTGCCGGGCGTTTCCGGACAAGATCACGAACCTCTACGCCGCGTGGCACGGAATCGAGGGCATCCTTCAGGAGGAGCTGATCGACCTGTACCGCCAGCCCGAGGAAGAGCTTCGCCGCCTGAGGCGGACGCCGGCCGCGGGCGCCATCGGCACCTGCCGCTACAAGCTGGAGCCGGGGCAGAGGGAGGATTTCGACCGCATCCTTGAGGTGCTCGTCGCCCACGACATCGGCTACTTCTTCTACATCGGCGGAAACGATTCCATGGACACGGCCGGCAAAGTGGCCCGGCTTGCCCGCGAGCGCGGCATCGACCTGGTCGCCACGGGCGTGCCGAAGACGATCGACAACGACGTTGGCGATCCGGAGTTCAAGCTGCTCGACCACACGCCGGGCTACGGGAGCGCGGCGCGCTACTGGGCCTCGATCGTGCAGGACTGCAACGAGGAGAACCGCGGCATGGCGCCGTCGGAATGCGTCTGCGTGCTGCAGGCCATGGGGCGCAAATCCGGCTTCATCCCCGCCGCGGCGCGCCTCGCGGATCCCGAGCGGCGCGCCCCGATCCAGATCTACACGCATGAGGCCGGCCACACGCTGGAGAGCCTGCACGAGAATGTGAACGCCCGGCTGCGGGCCGACGGCCGCTGCATCGTCATCGTGAGCGAGGGCTTCGAGGTCGGCGACCTTGGCGTGGCGCGCGACGGCTTCGGCCACATCGAATACGGGGCGAGCAAGATGGCCGTGGCGCAGATCGTCGCCAACTATCTCAACGAGAAGGGCCTCGCCGTGCGCGGCCAGGCCACCTGGCAGGTGCCCGGGGTGCTGCAGCGCAACACCTCGGCCCATGCCTCGGTCGTCGACATGGATGAAGCCCACGCCGTCGGGCGCCATGCCGTGTCGGTCGCCCTGCGCGACGGCAGCGGCTGGATGGCCACGATCCTGCGCCGGCCCGGGGCGACCTATGCCGCCGCGTATGACAAGGTGGCGCTGGACGTCGTGGCCAATTCGGTCCGCCACCTGCCCCGCGCGTGGCTCTCCAGCGATGGGCTCGACGTGACCGACGATTTCGTCCGCTACGCCCGGCCGCTGATCGGCGACGCGGCCCCCGCGTTCGAGTACGAGAACGGTTGTCCCCGGTTCGCGAGGCTGGACGTCCGGTTCATCGACCGCGCGTGCCCCGCGTATGTTCCCGAAAAGATGCGAGCGAAGCGGAAGCCATGAACCTGACGGGTGCGGAACGGGTCCTGACGGTGCTGGACCGGCGCGAGCCGGACCGGGTGCCCACGTTCGAATGGGACATCGACCCGGACTTCATTGCCGAGACCACGCGCGGCGGCGGCTACCACGACTTCATCGAGCGCTTCGATCACGATGCCGTGGTGTGCGGGGCGGACTACCGGAAGACGCCGCTCGCGGACGGCACGTTCCGGGACGAGTGGGGCGTCACGCGAAGGCCGGGCTTTGAAGCCTATGCCATGCCGGTCGATGCGCTGGCCCCGGTGAAGAGCTGGCCGGACCTGGAGAGCTGGCAGCCGCCCGAAGCCTTGTGCGACGAACGCTTCCGATCCTTGGCCGAGTTCGTTGCCCGCTACAAGGGGCGCCGCGCGGTGATCTTCCGCGTGCGCGATGTCTGGTCCGGCCCGCGGGAACTCATGGGCTATGAAGAGCTCATGGTGCAGTGCCTCGAGGCGCCCGAGCTGGTCGACCGCCTGGTGACCCTCTGCGTCGATCACAGCATCGCCCTCATGGAGCGGGCCGCCGCGATGGGCGCCGATCTCGTGATGAGCGGCGACGACATCGCCGACAATCACGGTCCGCTGATCTCGCCGGCGCTCTGGGAGTCGCTCTTCCTACCGCACTTCCGGCGCTTCGAGCGCGCCCTGCACGCGTGCGGGCTCCGGCACTGGAAGCACTCCGACGGCAACATCCGCCCGCTGCTCGGATCGCTTGTGGATGCGGGCATCGACGGCATCGACCCGGTGGATCCCCTCGGCGGGATGGACCTCGGCGAGACCAAGCGCGAGTGGGGCGGGCGGGTGGCCGTCAAGGGCAACATCGACTGCGTGGAGCTGCTCGTGCGCGGCACGCCGGAGGGCGTCGAGCGCGCCGTGCGCGACGCCATCCGGGCGGCCGGCCCCGGCGGCGGCTACGTATGCTCCACCAGCAATTCGATCCACAAGGGCGTGCGCCCGGATCTCTACGCGGCCATGGTGGAGGCCATCCGGACGCATGGGCGGTACCCGCTGTGAGGAGTTGACGGAAAGGAGTTCGCCATGACGAAACGCACAGGCTGCCTGCTCGCAGTCGACATCGGCTCCAGTTCGATCAAGTCCACGCTCTTTGATCCCGAGGGCCGCGCTCTTGGCGAAGCCCGCCGGGATAATCATCCGCACCAGCCGAAGGCCGGCGTCGCGGAGTACGATGGGGACGCCATGGCGGCCGCCACCGTGGCGTGCATTCGCGACGTGCTCGCCGCCAGCGGCATCAATGGCAAAGGCGTTGCCGCCCTGTGCATGGACGGCATGATCAGCGGCACGATCGGCGCCGACCGGGCCGGCGACGCAACGACGGCCTACACCACGCCGCTGGACATGCGCTTCGCGCCCCAGATGAACTTTGCCATGGACCACCACCATGACCACATCCGCCGCCTGACCGGATCCGGCATGGCCGTCATCGGCCCCAAGATCATGTGGATCCGCGACGCTTTTCCCGAGGCCTATGCCCGGACCGAGAAGTTTTTGACCGCCACCGGCTACGTGGCCATGAAGCTGGCCGGGCAGACGCCCGCCGATGCCTTCATGGATTTCACCTACCTGTGGACCACCGGCCTGAGCGACACGCTGCATTACCGCTGGTCGCCGGAGTTGTGCGAGGCGCTGGGCGTATCCGCGTCCAAGCTGCCCGCGATCGTCAAGCCGACGGACATCGTCGGCGCCATCTCGCGCGCGGCGGCGGCGCAGACGGGCCTCCTGGAGGGCACCCCGCTCGTGGCGGGAGCCGGGGATCAAACCGCTGGCTTCGTCGGCGCCGGGCTGACCAAGACGGGGCGCATGGCCGATGTGGCCGGAACCTATCCGGTCCTGGCTCTGTGCACCGCCAAGTTCGCTCCGGACATGGCGCACCGTTCGATCGAAATCTTCCCGTCGCCCGTTCCGGGGCTCTTCAATCCCTGTTCGATCATCAACGGCGGAGGCCTGACGCATCACTGGTTCAAAGAGACCTTCGCGGGCGATGACGCGCGGGCACCGCAGGATCTCAAGGACGGAAGGACGGAGTACAGCCTCCTGGACGAGAGGGCCGCCCTCCTGCCGCCCGGCTCGGACCGACTCCTCTTCAACCCGCACCTCTGCGGCCGGATGTGCCCGGTGGAGACCAGCATGAGAGGCGCATGGATGGGCTTCACGTGGACGCACAAGCGCGAGCATTTCTACCGCGCACTGCTGGAGGGCATCGCGTACGACCATCGTCTGGCCTGGAACAAGATGCAGACGCTGTACCCCGGGTTCCACACGGAAGAAGTCGTCGTCTTCGGCGGCGGGTCCCGCAGTTCGCTCTGGAACCAGATCAAGGCGGACGTCATGGGGCTGCCGTATGTCGCCTCCCGGCGCGAAGACATGGCGGGCCTTGGTTCCGCCATCATTGCCGGCTGCGCCATCGGCATGTATGACGATCTGGCCGCCACCGCCGAGCGCATGCTCGACCGGGGGGACCGCTACGAGCCGGACCCCGCGCGTCACGGGCTCTACGCGAAGCAGGTGGAGCTCTACGAGAAACTCCTCGCCGCATCGACCCCCGTCTACGAAGGCTTGGCCGCACTGGCGCAGCCTTGAGGCAGCCGTCGAGCGACGCGCCCCGAAAAAGACAGCGCCCCTGCGCCCGGGTGCCGAGCGCAGGGGCGACCGTTGAGATCCAACTCTGGCTACTTGAGCTTCGCGAGGTCCTTGTCGGGCACGCCCAGCCCGCGCAGCACGCCGACGGCCATGATGGCATCGCCCAGCGGGTTCATGTGCACGCCGTCGCTCGTGAGCCAGTCGCCGGTCACGTCGGCCGGCTTGTGCTTGAGCGCTTCGCGGAACATGCCGTGCAGATCGGCCAGCCCGCACTTCTTCTCCTTCGCGATCGCCTTCATGGCATCGACGTACGCCACCAGGCGCGCGTTGCCGTCCGCCGCCACATCCTCCGTGATGAGCGTCGGGGCGAGGAGGATGACCTTGATGTCCGCGGCCTGGGCCATGTCCACCATCTTCTCGATGTTCTCCTTGTACGCCTTGAGGACGTTCTCGTCATGCGGGGCGCCGAGGCGGTGCCAGACGTCGTTGATGCCGATGCTGAGCGTGACGACGGTGGGCTTGCGATTTACCACGTCCTGCTGGAAGCGACCGACCAGATCCTCGGCCTTCTGGCCGCTGATGCCGACGTTGACGATGGCGGGGATCTTAAGCTTCGGATAGAGGACCGCCAGGGTCGCGTCGACGTCGCGGAGGTAGCCCCCGGCGGCCGTGATGGAATCTCCGATGGACACGATCGTGTTGGTCTCATGCAGCATGAACTTGAGTGGCCGCTGGGTGGACGGCGCGCCGACCCAGGGGAGCACCTTCGCAATCACGTTCTGTTCGACCGGCGCCTCCGCGGCGAACAGGAGGGGTGAGGAAACTGCGATCAGGATGGCCGCCGAGGCGGCCCGGTTGAGCGTCTTCGTCATGATGGACTCCTTCTTCATGTTTGCTTCTCAGTACGTAAACAGGTCCTTGATGGCATAGGTCTGACCCGCGGCCGCACACAGCGCATCGCGGATCTTGACCTGGACGTTCGGGGTCAGCCGTCGGCCCTTGCACGCCCGGGACACCATCTTGTACGTGATCTGCTGAGTGGAGGCGGTGACGAGGTCGCCGGCCTTGAGGCCCCGGTCCGCAATGATGGCGGCGATGGGCTGGGGCCCCAGGTTGCGCTCACTCTCCTCTGTCATGGGGCGGATGATCACACATCAGCGGCGGATTACAATACCGGAATCGACCTGCTCCCGCGTTGCCGGCGGGGTGGGGGTGCGGTGCATTCCCTTCGGCGTCGGGGTCGGAATCGCTATCGGTATCGACCTCGGGCGGGCGGCGGTAGGTGGCTCGGTCTTGAGGGCCGGGGGATGTCTTGCGGATCGGGTCGAAACGCAGGCGCGTCATCCGGGCCCGTTTGCCGGGTTGCCCCCCGGCGATGGTGCAACCGCAAAGATCGCATAGAACACAAAGAGGCTTGGCGGCACCCGCGGCCATGATGTTCGTACGCGTACCCGTACGCGTTCGCGACGTGCCGGAGGATTCGTTTACGTGCATGGGGACGTGTACGGCAAGGCGGGGCAAGTTCCCGCAACTCTGGACGTTGAGCGCTGAGCGTTGGGCGTTGAGCGTTTTCCCGTACACCGGTTCCGTCATCCCGAACGCAGTGAGGGATCTCACTTCGCTTTCACGCCTGTTTTCAGATCCCTCACTGCGTTCAGAGATGACGGGCACGAGCCAAGCGAGGACGAGGACGAGGGAAACGCCGTCCTCTCCGCCGACCATCCCGAAAATCCCGCGAATCCTTCCTGTCGCCCGTCCCTCCCGCAGCCTTTCGCGCCTGGGGTTGCCGGAATGCAGGCGGAAGGCCACGCAGCTTGCATTGAAACGGTCCCAACCTGCTCCCGCGTTGCGCTTGATTCTGAGGATTCGCTCTGAGAGAATTCTCGGCTGCCATCGTTGTCGCTGGGCAGGACGGGCCAACGCACGCAGGCGGAACAGGGATGGAGAGGTCTATATGGGCATCCGGCAGTCGGTGTGTTATCCGATCATCAAGCCGCAGGACATGAGCATCGACCGGTTCTTCGGGGCCGTGGCGGACATCGGCTACGAGGCGGTGGAGATGTGGGGCCGGGGCGACGATTTTGCCGAGGTGATGCAGACGGCCGGCAAGCGCGGGCTCAAGGTCGCCAGCATGATCGGCGTCGGCTCGCTCGACCAGGGCCTGAACAACCGCGAGAACCACGCGCGGATCGAATCCGAGCTGCGCGCCTCGATCGACCTGGCGGCCGAGCACGGCATTCCGGGCCTCATCTGCTTCAGCGGCAACCGGCGCGAGGGCCTTGGCGAGGACGAGGGCGCCCGGATCACCGCGGAAGGGCTGCGGATCATCGCCCCCTACGCGGAGCGCAAGGGCGTGAACCTGAACCTGGAGCTGCTGAACTCCAAGGTGGATCACAAGGGGTATCAATGCGACCACACCGCCTGGGGCGTGTCCGTGGTCGAGCAGGTCCGCAGCCCGCGCGTGAAGCTGCTGTATGACATCTACCACATGCAGATCATGGAGGGGGACGTCATCCGCACGATCCGCGAGCACTTGGGGCTCATCAGCCACTTCCACACGGCCGGCGTGCCCGGGCGCAAGGACATGGACGACACGCAGGAGCTGAATTACCGGGCCATTGCGGCCGCCATCAGCGCCGCGGGCTACACGCAGTATGTGGGGCACGAGTTCAGCCCCAAGGGCGACGCGCTGGCGGCGTTGAAGACGACGTTCGACATATTCAATGTGAAGTAGGCTCCAAGCCTCTGAAGAGGGAGACATTCCGATGAGCGCGAAGCAGGATTCAGGCAGCATGTTCCCGCGCACGGTTGTGGGCGGGGTTTCGGTCTCGCGATTGCTGATTGGCACGAACTGGTTTCTCGGCTACTCGCACACCAGCGCGGCCAAGGACAAGTTCATCCGGGACTACCAGACGCGGAAGAACATCGCCGACATCCTGACCGTGTTCTACGAGCGCGGCGTGGATACGATGATGGGGATGCCGACACAGATCCTCCAGGAAGCCATGCAGGACGCCGAGCAGCGCACCGGCCGCAAGGGCACCCTGATCCTGACGCCCTGGTTTGATCCCCTGCCCACCGCGGCGCCCGATGCGGGGCCCGAGCGGGCCTTCGACCAGTGCCGCGAGCTGGGCGCCACGTTCTGCCTGCCGCACATGGGCGTGACCGACCGCGTGCTCGACCGGTTGAGCGGCACTATCCGCAACCTGGAGACGTATTCGAAGATGATCCGCGAACGCGGCATGATCCCCGGGCTCTCCACGCACATGCCCGAGGCCATTCCCTTCGCGGACAACAACGGCTACGACGTCGAGACGTACATCCAGATCTACAACGCGATCGGCTTCCTGATGCAGGTGGAAGTGGACTGGGTCATGCGCATGATCCGCGACGCGAAGAAGCCCGTGATGACCATCAAGCCGCTGGCCGCGGGACGCCTGCTGCCGCCGGTCGGCCTGGCCTACTCCTGGGCCACGATCCGCGACTGCGACATGGTCACGGTCGGCACGACCACGCCGGACGAGGCGAAGGAGTGCGTGGATCTCTCGCTCGATTTCCTCAGCCGCCGCATGCCGGACAACAAGCTGCAGACCACCCGCAGCAAGCGGATTCTCGAAAGCAAAGGCTAGATCGCTGACCGGCGAAGCGGAGCGCCTCCCCGGGGCGCGAAGGAGCACGGCAGATGACGGAACTCAACATTGACCCGAGCGACCTGAAGATCCTGCGCGACCTCGCGCGCCGCCGGGTGGAACTTTCCGAGCATCCGGTCAACGTCGAACGGCGCGAGGCGTGGTACAAGCTGGATTCCGGCGCCGCCGACTCCCGGCCGATGGTGCTGATCGAGGCCGGCGGCCTCGCCGACGCGAACAAGGCCATGCCGGATTCCATGCTCCAGTGCCAGGGCCAGCAGGCCCGCGGCATCGAATGGCCGCTGCGCTGGGACATCTATCAGTTCGAGGTGCTCAAGGACGACCATGTGGTTGAGCCCTGCTGGAACGTAGGCTGGGCCGCCGGGGCCAGCGACTACGGCGTCCAGGCGGTGGCGCACTATGCCAAGGACTACTCCGGCATGGGCGCCCGCACCTGGGATTCGCCCATCAAGGACCTGGATGGCGACTTCGCGAAGCTGCATCCGCGCACCTTCACCGTCAACCGGGAAGCCACCCTGCAGGCCAAGGCCTATCACGAGGCGGTCTTTGACGGCATCCTGCCGGTGCGGATCCGCGGCGGCTTCTGGTGGACGCTGGGCATGACGTGGACGGCCATCGACCTGATCGGCCTCGAGAACCTGATGCTCTACATGTACGACAACCCCAAGGGCCTCCACCGCCTGATGGCCTTCCTGCGGGACGACCACATCGCCTTCGCCCAGTGGCTGGAGAAGGAGCAGCTCCTCACGCTGAACAACGAGAACGACTACATCGGCTCCGGCAGCATGGGCTACTCAAGGGATCTGCCGCAGGGCGACTGGAAGCCCGGGAAGCCGGTCCGGCTGAAGGACCAGTGGGTGCTGAGCGAGTCGCAGGAGACCGTCGGCGTGGGGCCGGAGCTGTTCGAGGAGTTCATCTTCCCGTACCAGAAGGCGGTCGTGGACCTCTTCGGCAAGTGCTACTACGGCTGCTGCGAGCCCGTGAACAACCGGTGGCATGTGCTGAAGCACTTCTCGAACCTGGCGCGCGTGTCCGTCTCCCCCTGGGCGGACGAGGCGTTCATGGCGGAGGCCTGCGGCCGCAAGGTCGTGTACTCGCGCAAGCCCAATCCCGCGCTGATCAGCACCGCGTTCGACGAGGACGCCATTCGCGCCGATCTCCGCAAGACGCTGTCCGCCGCCGGCGGCTGCCGCCTGGAGCTGATCATGAAGGACGTCCACACGGTGAACAACGAGCCCGCGCGTCTGGCGCGCTGGGTGCAGCTTGCGCGCGACGTGGTCGCCGAGATGAAGTGACGCGTCCCGCCGCCTAGATCGTCCGCTCCAGCACGAAGTAGTGCCCCGGGTTCCAGGCCTGGCAGACCAGGAACAGCCGTCCCCCGTGTTCGTGCCAGATGGCATTGTGGATGTGGTCGGCCAACTGCACGCCCAGCTCTTCCTTCGGGCGCACGGTTGAAACGGTTTCGTAAGTCTCCGCGTCGAGGATGTAGATCGGAGCCGGGCGCCCGGGCCGGGGGTCGTCGAGGCTGCCCACCAGCGCATACCACCGTCCGCCGACGCGGTGGAAGTCGATGCCGCAGGGCCGCGAGCCCGGCGCAGTTCCATGGGCCCGCTTGAACACGCCCTCGGGCGTGAACACCTCGAACCGCGAGTGCGGACGATCGGCAATGGAGAGGTGCCCCCGGTCTTTCCCGGCCTGAACGACGTTCATGCCGTGGGCCGTGCCGAACTTTCCGGCTTCCAGGGAGTTGCTGGTCGCGCCGGCAAACGCGCCGCTCCACTTGGCCGTGGACAGGTCGGCCGTCGAGATGAAGTTCGAGCCGTAGCCGTCGGCCACGAACAGCCGCGACCCGATGGCCACCGCGTCGGTGGGCGCAAAGGGCTTCTGCGCGTCCCGATACTCCTCGAACTCCGGGCGGTCCAGAACGAAGTCGAGGTTGCCGTCCAGCGACAGCACGACCACCTTCGCGTTGTCGTTGGCCGGCATCACGATCCGCCGCTTGCCGTCGAAGTCGATGACCCGGGCGCTGTGGAAGTTGATCGGCTTGAGGTCCGGGGGCAGGTCGATGATATCCTGGGACGCCAGGTCGGGGCGGACCCGCATGAGCCCGCAGCCCGGCATGCCATAGTACAGGCTCCCGGCTCCCTCCCGATCAACGGCGAATCCGCCGTGCAGCCGGACCTCGAACGGCTGCGCCTTCCCCGGCAGCACGGAGAGATCCTGCCGGTGCGTGAATACCCAGTCGCCCTGGCCGCTCTTCTTTGATGTCATGGCTGTGGCTCCGTGGTTGTCGTTATCCGTCAGCGCCCGCTGTATTCCTTGACCGCGTCGATCATGGCCACGATGTTCGCTATCGGCGTCTTGGCCTGCACGTTGTGGACGGCGTTGAAGATGAAGCCGCCGTTCGGCGCGAAGATCTCGCAGCGCTCCAGCACCTGGCGGCGCACCTCATCGGGGGTTCCGAAGGGTAGGATCTTCTGCGTGTCCACGCCCGCCCCCCAGAACACAATCTGGTCCCCGAACCGCGCCTTCAGCGTCCTCGGGTCCATGCCCGCGGCCGAGCATTGGACGGGGTTGACGATGTCGAACCCGGACTCGATGAAGTGCGGAATGAACTGGCCCACCGCGCCGCACGAGTGCTTGAACGTCTTCCAGGACGTGTGGGCGTGCACCCAGGCGTTGACCTGCTTGTAGTAGGGCGCATACAGATCCTCGTACGTGTCGGTGGAGCAGAAGCTCGACGTCTGGGTGCCGAAGTCCGTGCCGCAGACGAAGATCACGCGCAGGACCTCCCCGAGCACGCGGTGAGCGCGCTCGAGATTGCCGAGCGCGATCTCGCATTGCCGGGAGAAGACCGTGTGGAGGTAGTCCCGCCGGAGGGCGGTCGACATGTACCACTCCTGGACGTCGCGGATCCCCTTCGGATGTTTAAGGAAAGGGGCCGGGACGAGGGCGATGTCGCCAAATGCGGTCCCGCCGATCCCGCCCACCACCGCGCGGCCGCAGGAGGCGAGCCGCTTGGCCTGCGTGGCGTAGTGCTTCAGCTCGTCCTCGGTCAGGGGCTGAAACTCCTCCAGGTTATCCTCGGGGTTCAGGTGGTCATCGTCGATGGGTCCCTGCCGGATGATCGCATCGAAGAAGAAGCCGCCCACGGGCATGCGCCCGCTGGGCGGGACCTGGAGGTCGCCTTGCGGGTAGAGGAGCAGATCGCCGTTGGCGTCCCGGGTGGTGTTGAAGAGCTTCGGTACGAGCAGGTCCTGTCCCCACGGCGCCCGGAACTCCTTCCAGCCTTCGTTGCGGAACCCGAACAGGTTGCCGTGCGGCGGCAGGCCCACCGTGTCGACTCCCAGCACGGCCAGCAGGTCGTCCTCAATCTCGCCCAGCATCTGGAAGGGCTCGCAGACCTTGACGGGCCGCTTGTCCAGGCCGTAGTGGGCGCGCAGCGCAGCCACGGCCGTCACGTGCATGCCCGTGACCGCGTTACTGCCGAAGTCCACCGCCACCCGGTCCGGCGTCCTGTGGTTCAGGGCGCATTCGACTCTCTCCAAGCTGGTCATCATGCCGATCCTCCAGTGCCAAGGTTCCGCCGGGCCAAAGCGCGCCCGGATCATTTGCTTCCACACGGAGTGAGCGTACCAGTGAATGAGGTGGTGTCAAGCCCGTCCGGATCTGACTCATAATCCTGCTTCTTAATCGTAATCCATTCTCCACAAGGAGATTAAGAGAACGATCAGGATTACGATTAAGACGGCAAAAGCCCGCCTAAATAAGCGCCACTCGAATCGGTATCGTTTCCCTATCCGAGGCCAGTGGCCACGACAGGGGCAGGCCGTCGGAGAAGGCCGCCCTACGGATGCGCGACCCGGCCTCAGCGCGTTCGTAGCCCGCGCTGCGCCCCTCTCAGCCGCGGCTACGTGCCCTTACACAGTGAAGCGGTACACGTTCGGCATGGTAGAGGGGGCGCAAGCCGCAACTATTCGGCCGGTGGCCCGCTGGCTTCTTCCTCGGTCGTCTGGCCTTTGTCGTTCAATTCTTCGGACAACTCCCGAGCCTGCCGAAGTGACA
>CAZJBP010000056.1:0-21010 GCA_964544115.1 uncultured Victivallales bacterium
ACTGGAGCCAATCCTATTCCTCCTGGGATCAGATCCCCATCCCATGGGAGCAGAAGCACAATCCGGGCCTGGTGCTTGAATTCAGGCGCTTCGTCACCGCCAGCAACCGCCGTTTCCAGAAACTACAGGCGGACATTCTGCGGGCCAACGTCAGCCCGGGAACTTGGATCACCCATAACTTCATGGGATGGTTCGACGGGCTGGATCACTACGAAATGAACGAGGATCTGGATCTGTCCTCGTGGGACTGGTACATCGGCACAGGGCACAACGATCCGCTCTCCACCGGCGCCATCCACGACCTGACCCGCGGCTTCAAGCGCCGGAACTTCTGGATCATGGAAACGCAGCCGGGCTCGGTCAACTGGAGCTCCGTCAACAACATGCTCTACAAGGGCGAAGCCCGCGCCATGGCCTGGGAGGCGGTGGGCCACGGCGCCGATGCCATCCTGTACTGGCAGTGGCGTTCGGCGCTGGGTGGCCAGGAGCAGTACCACGGGACGCTCGTCGATCAGTCCGGTCAGCCGCGCCCCTTCTACGATGAAGTCCGGGAACTGGGCGCCGATTTCAAGACCGCCTCGCCGCTGCTCTCCGGTTCGCAGGTGGTTGCTGAAGTGGCCATGCTCAACGACTACGCCAGCCGCTGGTCGATCAACTACCAGTTGCACAACAGGAACTTCGACTACGTGGCCCATTTCACGCACTACTATCGCCCGCTGGCGGCCGCCAACGTGACGGTGGACGTAATCTCCGCCGACGAGGCGCTGGATGGATACAAGCTGGTCATCGCGCCAGCCCTGCTCATCTTGAACACAAAGCGGGTAGAACACCTCCGGTCCTTTGTGGAGCGCGGCGGTCACCTGGTGCTGACCCTGCGCACGGGGATGAAGGACGAGACCAACGCCCTGCTGCCCCTGCGCCAACCCGGCGCGCTGGCGGAGCTGGCTGGGGTCGAGGTGCGGGAGTATTACGCCCTGAACGAGACGGTTCCGGTGGCGGGAGACGGGTTCAGCGGCACGGCGCACACGTGGGCGGAGATCCTGAGCGTCCTCGACGAACGTCGCACCCGGGTCGTAGCCCGCTACGGCGCGTCGAACGGCTGGCTGGACGGGCAGCCCGCCGTCACCGTGCACCCGTATGGAAAGGGTCTGGTCACGTTCATCGGTGCGTACCTGGACGATGCATCTCAGAAGTCCATGATGGACCGGGTTGCCGCCGCTGCCGATGTGCGGGGGGTGATGGTGACGCCACCGGGCGTCTCGGCCTGCCGACGGGTCAGCCCTTCGGGAGCAGATATTGTCATCCTCGCCAACCACAGCCGCGCCGCGCAGGCGGTGCGCGTGCCCTGGGCCGCGCGTGAACATCTGCGCGGCCAGGAAGTCTCCGGCGAGATTGAACTCGAACCCTTTGGCGTCGCTCTATTGACGAAGGTCAGTTAGCTGGAGGACGGAATGTACCTGCGCGACTTGGATATGGATAGGATCGTGGAGCGGTACGAGCTTACCCTCGCCCGCGAGAATCACGACCGCCCGCTCCTGCACATTACCTGCCCTTCCGGCGTCCACAAGGAAGCGCCGCCCGCACCGGCCGGGATCCGCGAGCGATACCTGGCCTTCGACTGGCAGGTGGACAATGCCGACGCGTGGATCCAGAGGGCGGCCTATCTCTACGAGGGCTTCCCCAGCATGTGGTGCAACCTCGGGCCGGACATCCTGACGGCCTACACCGGCAGCGAAATGGAGTTCGCCGACGACACCGTCTGGGCAAAGCACCGCGTCAAGGGCTGGAAGGACGAGCCGCCGCTCCGATTCCAGCGCGACGGCTTTTACTGGAAGCAGATGGAAGCCTTCATGACGCTGGCCGCCGAACGGGGCGAGGGCAAGTGGGTGGTGGGCTCCGGGGATCTGCATACCAATGGCGACGCGCTCTCCGCCCTGCGTGGCCCGCAGAACCTGCTGCTCGACCTCTACGATTGTCCGGATGAAGTCCACAAGCGGCTCGCCGAGATGCACCAGGTCTTTCTGGACGCCCTTGACGCGCACTTCAAGGTCATCAACCCCGGTTCAGCGGGCCTCGTCTCGAGCTGGCTCTCCGCCGCCTGCCGGGGCCGCTACGCGACCATCCAGAACGACTTCTGCTACATGCTCAGTCCCGCGATGTTCGACGAGTTCTTCAAAGACTACGTGGAAAAGGAATCGGCCGCGCTGGACTGGTCCATCTACCATCTCGACGGGCCGGGAGCGATCCCTCACACGGAGTCCATCTGCGCCGCCCCGCACCTGCACGCCATTCAGTGGGTGCCGGGCCCCGGCGGCCCCGGCTATCTCACGCAGAGCGACTACATGGACCTCCTGAAGAAGATCCAGCGGCTGGGCAAGGGGCTCTGGCTCTACGGCTCACCCGAAACGTGTCTCACGATGGCCCGTGAGTTGCGCCCCGAGGGCTGCATGTATAACTGCTGGCTCGACACGAAGGAAGACGCCGAGTCCTGGGCGAAGGAAATGATCCGCGCCAGCGGGAGCAGGTGACGTCGGGCACGTGCTCCGCCCGACGTCACTCGTTGAGCGGGGCTTCAGGCGCCGGGTAGTGGCCGTCCTCCATCAGGGCAATGGTTCCGAGCAAGCCGCCCCAGTAGTAGAAGGAGTCGCCCCCGGTCTTGCCCTGCGCCACCGCGTTGTCGCCGGTCTCGGCGTTGTAGTTCTCAAGCACATGGCCGTGGGCGCTCCAGTTCTTGAGGAGCAGCGCTTGAGACCTTTCGGCAAGGTTCCGCCGTGCGTGCGGCAGGTCATAGCGGCGCAGACTGATGTAGGTGAGGAAGTTCATCGGCCCCCAGATCCGGCCGCGCCAGTAGCTCTGCTCCGGATAGGCCGGATCGTTGCGGGCAATGGAGGGCAACACCCACTCGCCCCAGAACTCCGCGGGGTTGTAGAAGTGGTCGCAAACCATGCGCCCCGCCTGATCGGGCGTAGCCGCCCGCGCCAGCAGGGCATAGAAATTCGTCGGGGAAATGCGGCGGCTCAATTCGCCGGTGTCCACGCGCTTGTTGAGGAACAGGCCGAACGCTTCATCCCACAGCTCTGCCGACATGGCTGAGCGCACGGTCTCGGCGCGCTGGCGGAGCTCGACGGCATCGGCGGGGATGCCCAGCACGCCGGCGATGTCGGCGAGCGCTTCGCAGTCGGCAACGTAGAGCCCGTTAAGGCCCACGTCCCACATCTGGAGCACGTGCCGGTCACTGTCAAATGGCACGTTGTCGTACATCGGCGAGTTGTCCAGCCCCGACTCGTAAGAGGCGCCGTCCCGTTGGTTGACGCCGGCCTTTTCCATTTGGGCATCAAGGACCGGTTCATAGGGCGTGGTCCCCCAGGACAGCAGGTCGCCGCGGTTCCTACGCGCCTTCCACCACCACCGGTTCCATTTCAACAGGTTTGGATAGACCTCCTCCAGGAACCACCTGACCCGATGGGCGCGGTAGATTTCGCGGCACACCCATGCGCCGACCGGCGGCTCGGAACGGTCACGCGTGGAAAAGCCGTTGGCTTGCACGAAATTGGGAATCATGCCGTCCGGCGTGATCTCGTGTGTGATGGCGATCGCGTTGGCCATCGCCAGATCCGGACAGTCCACGGCGAACATGTACGCGGCGAAGTACGTGTCCCACTCAAACAGGACCCAGCCATGGCCGCAGCACCAGGTGCGTGCCACAGGTGTGATCACGCGGTTCTTGACCGGGTCAAAGATCGTATTCCATGCGAGGGAGGCACGGGCGGCGCGATACACTTCAGCCAGTTCCCCGTACGTGGCGACGCGCTCTTCCTCAACCTTGCGGGCGCGGGCCAGAATGGCTTCGATGGCAGGCACGTCACGCGCCTGGCCTGTGCTTAGCCCCACGGGGGCGTCGAGGGGCAATGACAGATAGGGGGACATCGACCACGTGCTTCCCGCCGGGACCGAGGCCGTTGTGGCGAAGAGATCGACGCGCCGCCCGGCGGATGTGCCGCGCATGATGTCGCCGTCCTGCCTCCAATATCCGGGACGGTTCCACAGGGTGACGCATTCCGCTACGAGCAGGGCCGGGCGCTTCTGCATGGCCAGTGGCGTGACCAGGGCCACCCAGTCGTCGCCGACCGACGCGGTCTGCACCCGCAGCCGGATATCCTCCCACGTTAGCGTCAGTTCTGTGTAGGCCCCGTCATACGAGCGCAGCCCGGGAACGACGTCGACCGGCCCCTTCAGGATCTCGCGCAGATGCTGTCCGCCGCGATACTCCTTGATGCCGAGGTTGATCGCCAGCCCCTCCGGCATGAGCACGTGCGTGAGCATGCTCTTCACGTACCAGGTGTTCCAGCCCCTCAGCAGCCTATCCGTGAGATCGCGGTATTCACTCATGATTCCTCCTCATTGGCACTGTGAACGTGTACCGGCCGCTTCCGACAGTGAACATGGCTTCGCCTGTCCCGCCGGCCAGAGCTGTGACGGCCTCGGCATCGGCGGGCTTTTCCCCATCGATCAGGACCCGTTCTTTGTCGCTCGTGGGCACGATCACGGTGGCGGAAGTGTTTGGGGGCACCTCGACGGTGAGCGAGAGCTCATTTGCCGACCGGTGCCATTCGCTGCGGATCGTGCCGCGAACGGATGCGTGGTGGGCCTTGACCCAGGTCAGATCACCGACGGGATGTGGCCGGATGACGAAGCGGCCGTCGCCGCAGGCGGCATCATCCAGGTCAATGCCGGCGAGCCATTTGTAGAACCAGGCGCTGATGTCCCCGAACATGACGTGGTTCAGGGACGAGGTGCCCTTCCAGTCCTCCCACAGCGTGGTGGCGCCCTGCCGGATCCAGTATCCCCAACCCGGCAACGTGGTTTGGGTGGCGATTCGATACGCCACGTCCGTGCGTCCGCCTTCGGAAAGGGCGCGCAGGACGAACTTGGCTCCCAGCACTCCCACGTCCAGGTGGTAGTCGCGCTTTTCGACGGCCCGCACCAGGGCACTGAGCACGCCTGCGCGATGCTCGGGTGGCACCAGCCCGAAGTGCAGGGGACAGGCCAGGGAGCATTGGCTGCCATTGCCGTAGGAGTGGGCCGTGGGGTCGAAGAATCGCGCGTGGAATGCCCGGCGTATGGCGTCGGCCCGCTCTGAGTACGCCTCGGCATCCTCCGTCTTACCCAGGATCCGGGCGGCCTGCGCCAGAATGCGGTGATCGAGGTAATAGTAGGCCGTTGTCGTCAGATCGGTCGGCGTGTCGGTTTCGTAGGGCGCCCAATCGCCCAGGCTGTAGGGCGGCATGATCTGATCCCGCGCCTGGGCGGACAGGTAGTCGAGGTACTTGCGCAACCGGTCGTAGTGCTCCGCCAGGATGCGGCGGTCGGCGAAATAGCGGTACAGGTACCACGCGATCAGGTGATAGGCGCTGTCCCACGCCGGGTTGCAGCCGCGCCCCCATCCACAGGTCGGGATGATGACGGGAATGCGCCCTTCGTCATCCTGCGAATCGGCCACATCGTCCAGCCACTTGGTGTAGAAGGCGGCGGAATCGAAATTCAACATGCCCTGCTCGGCGGCCAGATGGGCGTCGCCGGTCCATCCGTTCTTCTCGCGCTGCGGGCAGTCGGTGGGGATGCTCTGCGCGTTGGACAGGTACGCCTGGCAGGTGGCCGCCTGGATCTTGTTCAAGAGTTCATTCGAGCAGGCGAAGCGGCCCGACGGCGGCATGTCGGTGTGCGTGAAACGGCCCAGGACGTTCTCCGGCGATGGGCGACCGGGAAAGCCGGTCACCTCCACGTATTGGAATCCGTGGTAGACAAACCGGGACTCCCAGACTTCCTGCCCGCCGCCTTTCAGCACGTAGGTGTCCGTCTGAAAGCGTCGCGGCGGCAGAGCCTTGATCATCAGCCCGTCGATCTCCCCTGAGGTCACCCGCCCGTCCGGCCCCAGCCGTTCGGCGTAGCGCATGCGCACTTCTGTGCCCGCGGGCCCGGAGAGCGACAGCTGCACGTGTCCCGAGAAATTCTGCCCCATGTCACACACGAACACCCCCGGCGAGGGCTCCGTGACCCGCACCGGGGTGAGGCTCCGGGTGATCCGGATCGGCGCACATCGCTGAGCCTTCAGGATGCCCTGCGGCGCCTCAACCAAGGCGGCGGCGTCCCACAGGGAGTCGTCGTAACCCGGCGCATCCCAGCCGGGCAGCTCCAGGCGCGCATCGTAGCTCTCGCCGCCGTAGATGCTGTCGAACGTGATCGGGCCGGCGGCGGCCCTCCAAGTCTCGTCCGTCACGATCGCTTCGGTGCGCCCATCCTCGTACTCGAGGAAGATCTGCGCGATCGCACGGGGTTCGCCGCGCCACCGCGCATGGTCAAACCCCCAAACCGCCATCTGGTGGACGCCGTACCAACCGGTGCCCAGGATCAGTCCAATGGCATTGTCGCCCGTCCTGACCAGGGCGGTGATGTCGTGCGTGCTGTAGAGCACCCGCTTGTCATACGAGGTGTATCCAGGGCTCAGCACGGCGTCGCCGGCCTTCTCACCGTTGATCCTCAGCTCGTAGTAGCCGAGGCCGCACACATAGGCACGCGCCCGGCGCAGCGGCGCGCGGGCCGCGAACTCCCGCCGCAGAAAGGGCGCCGGATGGCACGGGCAATCGACGAACAGCTTGCCCGATGGCCCGGCTTCCCCAGAGGCCAACTCTCTCGCCGTGGGCCATTCTGAGTCGTCACACTCCGGGGATGCCCAGCCCGATCGCTCCACGTCGCAGGTTCTCCATGATCCGTTGGACACCACTTCCGCCGTCTGGCCGTCCGCGGTCTCGACGTCGATCCGGCAGATGACGGCGGCCTCGCCGCCTTCACTCCGTGCTGCCAGGCCCAGCACATTGATCCCCTTGTTGAGCAATCCGGTCAGATCCGCCTGCTTCAGGGCGCTCCTGCAGCCGCACCCGGTGAGGACGGGGCGTCCGTTCAGAAAAAGGTCGCCAGCGTCATCCGCGCTGAAGCTGCAGCGTGCGGAGACAATCCGGCCGGGAGGTGCGATCAGAGTGGCCCGGAAGAAGCGCATGTTCGCGCCGCCGCCAATCCATCGGCTTTCGGCGAGCATGGAGAGCGCCGCCTTCTGCGCATCGAACGCCTCGACCCGGCGTCCGATCCACTGTGCGTTCCAGTCCTGTGCGGACAGCAGACCCATCTCCCAGAGGGCGGGGGCGCTCCACTCGGACGCGCAGTCGTCCCGATCCCAGGCGCGCACCTTCCAGTGGCAAGCGGCGCGGGAAGGCAGCGGCCGTCCCGCGTAAGCCACCTGTGCCGTCTCGGACGATTGCACCTTCCCGCTATCCCACAGGCTGCCCCGGTCCTGTGCGAGGTCGGAAGGATCGGAGGCCACCAGAACCTGGTAGGCCGTCTGGCGCTGATCTCGGGTTGCGGAGTCCAGCAGCCAGCTTAGCCGGGGACGCGGCACGTCGATACCGAGCGGATCGGCCAGATACTCGCAGCGCAGACCGTGGACCAAAATCGGAGCGTGGGGATCGCCAGGCGTATTGGCCGAAGCATGAACGCACGGTTGACGCATCTATGGAAGCTCCTCACTTGGGTGGAGTTACCGCCGACGCCGGGCTGGATCGGAAGAGGCGGACGCCGCGGGGGTCCGCCACGACCACCCCATCATCGAGGATTACGGCTTGCCGGTCCCCGAAGGAGGGGATCAGATCGAACGCAGCGACCGGCAGTTCCTGCGTCTGGCGGAGCGTGCCCGTTGCACGGTCAAAGACGTCGACGTGGATCACCGGGTCCTGGAAGCCCCCGGTGATGTGGGTTTTCGAATACAATTCGTGCTGACGGTCGGGCCGGATGACATACCAGTATCCGCCGGCAACCTCGGCGCCGACCCGCTCGTTCGGCTGTGGCCCGCCCTTGCCGCCATTCCAAGCCACGCCGAGGCTCGCCGCCTTGCGCCCGGGACCCGTGCCCGCCGATGCGTCGACAACCTGGAGCGCCGCGAATGACCCGGGCACCATTTCCAGCGAGAATGCATCGCCGGTGACTCCCGTGAACTTGACGTAGTTGACGCCTTCGATGAACGTCGTCCGATGCGCCGGGTTCTTGAAATCCCAGCCTCCGAAGAGCTGCCGGTCCTTACCATTGACCACGGCACAAATGGGCGGAGCAGCTCCGATGGGGTTGGGCCCGTATAGGAAGACGTCATACTTGGCCCACCCGAGGCTGTTCATGTTGCTCATGGACATCCTCTGCTCGTGATAGGCCTCGCTGGCCATCCCGTCCAGCAACGTGGCCACGGGATTCGCGCCCGCCTCGGGGAAGCCCATGCCCGGGTCCGGTATGCCAATCTGAGCGGATGAACGACCAAATTCGAAGAATCGGATCGTGGCAGCTCCCGCACCCGTGTCGTCTTTGAGGCCGCCGAAGGTGTAGACCCGAGGGTCGACTCCGGGCGGCGGGGGCGGCCCGCCCGAAACCATGGTCAGCGCGTCTCCTGTCTCCCGCAGATCCAGGACCACACGCGACGTCTTCGTCGTGTGGGTGGGCAGATCGTAGACGACGTGTCTGTTGCCGGCGGCATCGAAAGCAAACACCTGCTCACGCTGTTTCACAAAAACGCCGTCGGACGTCGCGTAGACTCCGAGAGCCCCGGCATATTGCCCCTCCACTTGAGGGTCCACCGTCCGCTTCCATCCGGGGGCGAGGTCGACTTCCTGAGCGAGTGAGAAGAAGCGGGCCAGAGAATCCTTGCCAATGCAGGAGATCGCCTCCCGGTGAAAACCGGCCCGGTTCCCGCCGTAGAGGAACGATCGGCCGCGGATGTAGGTCCGCGAGTCGCCGAAGATCATTCGCCCGGGCCACTGCGGTTCGTCGGGCATGAAAGGGTGCACATCGCGGATCGTGCCCGTCATGGGGTCAACAGCTGCCACGCCCGGACGCCAGCCGTCCTTGCCGAACAGAGTAGCTTTCCAATAGAGCTTCAGCACGGACGCCCCGGCTGGATCACGCTGCATGGCGATCCAGCTCAGGGATCCGTTGCCGAAGCGGGGCTCATGTCCGAACCACCGCGACCACAGAATCCTCCCGGTCTCGGGGTCGATGGCCGCGACCCTGGCCTCCGAGGTCAGATCTCCCGCAAAGAGGGCGCTGTCGTCCCCGACGACCACCTGCGGATCAAAGGGCAGGGCAAGCCTCCAGCACAACCCGCCGTCCGCCGCGTTGAGAGCCGACAGCGTCCGGCCGCTGGCGACAACCACCCGCCGGCCATGGAAACCGATGGAATCTGCACCGTCGTCGAGTATTGCGCGCCAGGCGAGTTCGCAGCGGGGCTGTGTCTTCACGCAGAAGAACGTCCGGACGGATAGGACGCCGAACGTGTTCGTGGGGCCTTGTCCAGCGGCGGGCACTACCAGGAGGGGATAGCCGCAGGGCAGCGACCAATCGAGCGCCAGAGGAACCTGCGGCGGCCCGCTCACGCCCGCCATCGCGGCGGAGGGAGAAGGACTGGCCTCAACGCCCATCTCCAGCAAGACCCCGTCCGGCAACAGGGCGTACTCCGTGCCGGGCGCGGGGGACAGCGGCAACTCCTCCCGCCCTTCGCCGGTTGTCGCGTCCACGCGCACCAGGCGGCTCCTGGAAAGAACGAACACCTGAGTGCCCGATAGCTGGGCCGGTGCGCCAGTCGACTGCTCGACGCTCTGCTCCCAAAGCTCTTTCCCGGACGCCGCATCAAGCCCCGCCAGCTTTTCTCCGGCGCGCACCACGAGGGTTGTGCCGGCCAGGCCCACCACCTGATCAGAAGGGGTCAGAAGGGATTCCCACAGCGTGCTTCCTGTGTCCGCCTCGAGGGCGAGGATGCCACTGTGATCGCGCGGCGCGACGAACAGCCGGCTGCCGACCACGAGGGGTGCGGTTCCTTCGCGGCGGAACTGGTCCTCTCGCCGCTCGGCCTGCAGCGCGCTCGGGTAGGTGCGCACCCACTCGACGGCACCGTCCCGGGCTCTGCAACGAGCGAGAAGCCCCAGGCCGGTCGACACATACACAGCCCGCTCCTGCACCGACACGCCTGTGCCCAGCCGGGCCAGTTCTCGCAGATCCTCTTCCGCTGCCACGCGCCCGAGCGGCGTCTTCCAGCGGGTGTTGCCGTTCCGTGCGTCCAGGCACATCAAGAACAGGGGGCGGTCCGGTCCGCTCTCCGTGCCCGTGGCGACGATGTAGACCGCACCCGCCGCCACGGCCGGATCGCCCAGCGGTTCGAGATTGTTCCAGTCCGGGCGTTCGCGTGTGCGCCAGAGCCGTCTTCCGGCCTGCGCATCGAAAGCCGACACCTCATATTGGGAGCTCTGCCTGGAGTTGTGGAAGAACAGGCCGCAGACGATGGCTGGCGACGAAGGTGTGCCGGGGCTCCGGGTCACGGCGCTGGACTGGGCCGTCCCGAGTGTGGCCGGCCGAAACGCGAATGCGTTGGTCACCGCGGAGGCCCGCATGCCGGTTTGCGTGTCCACCATCGGATCGTCAGACTGTATCCAACGCAAAGCCAGCGGGACGCCGCTGTAGCAGGCGACGCGGCGCGGACCAATGACAAAGAGGGCTTTCCCTGTCCGCTCGACGCGGGAGATGGGCCAGGGCCCGAGCTGTCTGGACACCGGGCAAGGGCTCTGCGGAAGCGGGTAGTCTGCAGCCAGGGACTCCGGCAGCCGAAGCGTCTGACGGCGCAGGCCCGTCAACGAGCCGAGCTCCCAGTCACCGGGCGGCAGCAGGCTCCGGATCGCCTGCTTGACCTGGGCGGCGGGCGCAACGGCGCCCCTCCACGGCAGCGTTGCATGGTCCGGCACCGCGTGCATGGCCGCGGCCAGCGCTTCCCGATTGCCGCCCCCCTCGGCGATGGCGATCCATGACCCGACGTGGGCCTCGGCGATCCGTTCGGGGTTCGCGCTATAGGTGGCGGCGTTGTGAAACGCGCGCAACGCCTCGTCCCACCGACCCTCGCGCAGGGCCGTCTCCCCGAAGCCGATCAGCTGCTCGTGCGTGCTCGCCGCCCAGGGGTAGCTCTCGAACAGCTGGTCGGCCTCGCTCTCGTCCGTCGGGAGGCCCATCTCCTGTATGAGCGTGCCGCCGATACGCTCCTGCAACTCCCGCAACGGCTGGACGGCGGCAGGCTCTGCCCGGCGCAGCATCCGGTCCACGATCCGCCAGCAGAGGATCCGCTGCGAGGCGTCCACGGTCCACAGGGCTCCGGAGTCGGCGCAGGCCTTCAGCGTTCCCTGCACGAGTTCGGCGTTGCTGAGCGTCGACTCGCCGGCTCGCTCCTTGGCCAGCAGAGCGCTCAGCCGCATTTCCAGCTCGCGTGGGGGCGGCTTGCCAATCTGGTTGAGGTCAACTTTCCGGACGCCGGCCCGCAGCGACCGGGCCTCGTTGGTGCTGCCTCCCGCCTCGTACAGATCGGCTGCGGGCACAACGTGTCCTGCGGCGGCAAGCAACAGGAGGGCACAGGCGACACGGGTCGCCAGGCGCGGCCGCCGGAATGTCTTCGTTCGCATGTTCCAGGCCTCTCGGAAGTCTACCGCCGCGCGATTCCCGTCTGCAATGGCTTCCCCGTGCGACCGGACTTCACGCAGCAGTGCAGGTAGGTTTGCACCTTCAAACCGTTTGCGAAATCGTTCGGATCATTGCGGCCTCATACGATCTCCACCCTGTACACCGCCTCCTGGCCGGGAGCCAGCCAACGCCAGTCACGGAGGTGGTCGCCCTCAAGGCGCGGCCCCTCGTAGTTGCCTGCCGGCTGTTCCTTGCCCTCGCTGCCGTAATCGTAGACATACAGCTTCACGTTCTTGGGGAACTTGATCTTCACGTGGTCGCAGGCGTCCTTGGTCTGGCTGTTGTTGACGAACATGACGTAGCGCCCGCCCTCGCCGTCCGTGAACTCGCCAACGAGAATCGGCGTGTTCTGTCCGTGCTGCGTTTCGATGCCCGACACCAGTTCGTTCGGTGACCAGTCGCTCGATCCGTGTCCCAAGGCGAACTGATGAAAACTGACCCGCGTGGACACGAGGCGGTTGAACAGGTCGCCATAGGTCCTGTGGAAGTTCTGTTGAACGCGGCGGATGTCGTAGTACGTCTGGGTCTTCTCCCAGAACTCGTCGATCGGCGGCAGCCGGTAGTTCAGGATCGGCTTGGGCAGGTACCAGTGGAACCAGGACACGCCGCTGGCGCCGGCGGCGACGGAGGTGTTGAACTGCCATCGGATCTCGTCGAGGTTCGGGCAGGAGTACATCCAGTGCCCGATGCAGATGACGGTATTCCAGAACGGAATGCCGTTCCTGAGCGACGCTTCCCTGTAGATGCGCAGGTTCTCGAAGTACCTGTCGATTCCCCACACACGATTGACGGCGGGATTCTGCATTTGCAGATAGCAGTCGTAGCTCATGACGTCGGCATCGCTCAGCTCCGCGAACCGGTCCAGGTACTTGTCCCGACCTGAGCCCATGGCCCCCTCATGGTTGAGCACGGAATGAAGATGAGGCGCGATCTCCTTCTGGATCCTCTGGCAGGCCGCGAACGATTCCATCACCTCGTAGCTCGGCTCGTCGCCGATGAAGAAACCGAAGACCCCTGGATGTTCCCCGAAGTCCTTGACGGCGGCTTTCACGCCTTCGGCGTAGTCAGCGGGCGGCTGGCCGTTCTTCTCGCACTTGCCCATACACCGCGGGTCCCAGAGGATGATCTTCATGTCGCGTGCGGCCGCCCAGTCGAGCATCTTCAGCATGTGCGCTTTCTGCGCCGGATCGTTCGGATCGAAGCTCGGGCCCTGCGGCACGGTGACGCCTGCGTCCGCCAGCGACTGCATCTCCGCCTCGGTCATGTGTGTCCCGTGGTCCTTCAGGTTCAGATAGTTATAGATTCCGACCGGGTATTTCTTCAGACCCCACGACGATTTCTTCTTCAGGATTCTGTTCATGTGATGCTCTCCCTCCCCAAAGCGATTCATGGGGTCCTTCCGGACTGGCGGAAGTGGTCTTCAGTCAATCGGCCCACCTGCTTGCCGGCAGCGTCAAACAGGGCAGCCCGCACAAAGGTTGGCTTGTCGAGCATGAGCGGGGTTGTGTAGGCGGAGGATCCGGGCGTTGGGGCAGAGCCGTCAAGGGTGTAGCGGATCGTGCCGGGTCCGTCGGCGCTCATGGTCAGCGTAAGGGAGGCGTCGAACATGCGCTCCTCGACATTGGAAAGGCCGTTGCATGTCCAGTGCACTGTGTGGACGAGCTTCTCCAGGATCGCATCGGTCGAGGCCAGTCGCTTCTGGAAGTTCGGCCACGACTTTCCGGCCTCGGTGTTCCAGTCGCGTTCGCTCATGGCCGCAAGGGGCCACCGCAGGTTGGCGACCTCGATGGCCTGGGGCTGCTCCCACGAGCAGATCTGCGAGCCGATCACGAGGTCGCTGGGGGCAATCTGACGCCACTCGGTCTTGGCAAAATCCTGGGTGAACGCGCCAAAGAGGTAGACGTTCCAGTCGTAGATCTTCGGGGTGTAGTCCGGCAGCACCCGCAGCACGTACAGCGGCGTCCACGAGGCGTTGATGACCGTGTAGCCGTCTTCCACCAGGTGATGGGGCGGGTAGAAGCGGTTCTCGTAGATCATCACGATCACGTCCTTGGGAATGGCGAACTTGGTGTTCGGCTCGCGGCCGAACCCCTCCCACACGATGGTCCGCTTGCCGTTCTTTTTGACGGCGGCATCCATCAGCACGAGAAAGCGGCGATACAGCTCGTGCCGGCCGTTGTCCCCGAGTCCGAGTGCCTTGTACGCCTCCTGAAAGTGGACATTCTGGTCGGCAAAGACGTAGTCGGCCTCGTCGCCGCCGATATGAAAATAGGGCGAGCTCTTGAAGACCCGGCACATCTCGTCAATGAGCGTCGCGCACGCTTGAATGACCTCCTCGCGGGCGAAGTTGATGCTCGCATGATGTTCATACGGCGTGGTGCCGCGGATCATCCAGAAGTCGGGGTCGGACCGGTTCAGCGCCGCGCTGTGGCCGGGGATGTCAAACTCGGGCACGAGGGTCACATGGCGGGCGTCGGCATAGGCCACCAGGCCGGTGAGTTCCTCCAGCGTGTAAGGCGCGCCTCCGTTCTGGGTCTGAGCGAGGACCTTTGGGAATGCCGTTGTGGGAAACATGAAGCCCTGATCGTCGGTCAGGTGCAGATGCAGGTAGCGGATCTTGTAGAGTCGGCACAGCTCGACGATCTGTGTGAGGCTGTCGATCGTGTGGACCTTGCGGGCCAGGTCGATCATCAGCCCGCGGTAGGCCTTGTCGGGGCTGTCCTCGACCACCATCTTGGGCAGGGCGGACGCCTGGTCCCGGCCGGTGATTGCCTGCAGGAGGCTAACCGTGCCCAGGGCGACCGCGCCGTAGTTTCCGCCTGCCACCGTAGCCTGGGTGTCGACGCTCAGGCGGTAGGCCTCATCCTTGAGCGTCGCATCCAGGGCCAGAACAATGTCGCCGGCTCTGGCGCCCCCGCTGAGGGCTGGGAGTTCGAGGCCCGTGGTGGCGGCGATTTCACCTGCCAGCAGTTTGGCCAGAGGCAGCAATTCCGGAACGCGTGCAACGAGTCTCGCAGAAGGCAGTTTCATCTGCCCCTTCTTGAGGTCGACCTTCTTGGGCCAGGGAATGAAGGCGGGCGTGCTGCGATCGTCGGCGCCGATGGCAGCCTTCTTCGGCGTGGATGAGACCAGTGGCTCCTGCAGCCTGGCCGGTCCGGTGCCCTGGTCGGGCGCAAGGCCCAGGGCGTCGGCGGCTGCGGTGGCGATGGCCATGCGGGTGAAGACCACTTCGCCTTCCTTGATGCCGAAGGCGTTGAACAGCCCGCCGACCTGGTCGTTGCCTTTGTCCTGGACGGCCCGTGTCCTGCGGGCGCGGGCGGTGACTTCGCCCTCGGCATTGATCAGTTCTGCGCCCTTGCCTTTGCCCGCCCACACGGTGAACGCCAGGTGCTTGTTCACCCCTTCGATCTTGATCAGGAACGTCTGCTCGGCCGTGCGGTCAATGCTCGATCCTTCGCCCGCGGCAAAGCCCGTCGCGCTTTCCTCTCTGAAGCCCACGCCATCCATCTGGCTGTGGACGTCGGAATCCGTGGCGTTGACGAAGCAGTAGCCCTTGAAATCGGGCGAGGCCCTGCCCGTGATGGCCAGCCAGACCGGGGCCTTGGTCGTGTCGATGGGCTCCGCCAGGGCGCGATAGATCCACTGCCCGGCGCTCTTGGCGTGGAATCCTTTTCCATCCTGCGTGTTGCCGCCAGACAACCAGGGGTTGCTGTCCCTGAACCCCGTCGCCTTGCCGTCGAAGCGATCAAGCGCCACCACGGCCGCGAAAACTGAGTGCGCCGCCCACACCGCCGAGACCGCCATGGCCACCCCGGCAGACATCCATGTGCGTGTCTTCATGAGACGTTTCCTCCCTTTCACATCCGGCGCTGCGCTACTTGACGTAGTTGACGCTGCTGACGGAGCCGATCATGCGCTTGTTATAGAAAAGGGCGGCCTTCAGGGTGAAGTTGCCGCTCATGCTCAGCGGCTTGCGGTAAATGGCGGACTTCATGTCGGGATCGTTGCCATCGAGCGTGTAGCGGATCTCAACGTGCCGGGGGAACAGCGGCTCGATGGAGACGTCCACGGTGCCCGTGTATCGCCACCAGCCTTGCAGAAAGTGAGTCATCCCGGTGATGGCGCTCTTCTTGTCGGCCGGCTTGACGACGATCCGGGCGGGCATGGCCAGGCGCTTCATCCGGTCGGTCTTGACCTCCATGCGCTTGCGGTACGCGGCCTCGTCCGGCATCGGCGTGTCGGGTCCCCACGTGCGCTCCGAGCGTTCCACGGGCCCTCCGCACCAGCTGTCCGTAATGGTGAACTGGCTCATCTGCCACATCGGCCGGCTCGCGCCCAGCACGCGGCTCTGGCGCCCGTAGGTGTGCCCGTTGCAGGTGTACATGCTCCACTGAGGCAGCGGCCCGGCCTCCCAGGGCACTGTCACGACGGCGAAGCCGCGGCTCTCCATGCCGGCCGCGTACCCGCCGCTGTACCAGGTCATGACGACGACCTCGTCCTTCAGGGCGTCGTGATCGCCGAACCCCTCCCAGACCATCGCGATCTTGCCGCGCTTGCGGACCATCTCAGCCAGGCGGATGAAGTGCATGAGGTAGATGTCATGCGGGTTCTTCAGCGGCTCCTTGGAGCCCGGGAGAGGGTGGTTCTTCATGTAGATCTGGTCCTGGGGCTGGTCGCCCACGAGGTGGTAATCGACCTCGTCGCCACCGATGTGGAAATACGGCGTGCTCTTGAACACCTCGCACATTTCGCCGATCACCTTGTCCAGGCCGTCATAGAGGTACTCCGCAGCCATGTTCATGCAGCCGGGTCCGCCGAAGACGTCGTTGCGGGCCCGGCGCATGGCCTCGGAGTGCCCCGGCGTTTCCAGCTCGGGCACGAGCGTGACGCCCCGCGCCACGGCATAGGCCTCCAGATCATTCAGTTCCTCCCACGTGTAGGTCCGGCAGGTGATGCCGTCGGAGATGGGAATGTTCCGGCTGCCCAGTTCAGGGAAGGCGCGGGACGGCATGGTGTAGCCGTGGTCGTCGCTGAGGTGGAGATGGAGGTAGCGGGTCTTGAAGATCCGGCAGCTCTCGATCATGACCTTGATCGTCTGCGGGGACATCCATTGCCGGCCGCAGTCGAGCATGATTCCGGTGAAATCCGCCTGCGGCCAGTCCTTGATCTTCATCGCCGGGATCAGGTACTCGCCCGCCTGCTCCGTGATGGCCTGCAGCAGCGAGGCCGTGCCTTCTGCCGTGGCCCGGTAGTCCCAGCCCTCCACCACGGCCATATCACCCACGTCGATGGTGTGCGCCAGATCTCTTGTCCGAACCACCTCCATGCGCGGCACGGGCTTGGCCGGCGCCACGGGCTTCTTTCCCTTGACGGGTTGAGCGGCGACGGGCGGGGTAGGGGACAGCGCCGCGCCGGCCTTGGGCTGCACGGCGACGATGTCGGCGTCGGCCCTGATCCCCGGGTTAATGCGCAGGACAATATCTCCGGGAGCGGGCGCTCCGGCCACCGCCATCATCTTGATGTCCGTAAGGAGCAGGATCTCATCAGACAGTACCTCGGCGAGGGGCTTCAGTCGCGGATCGGTGGCGACGATGCGGGCCCGCGGCTTCAGGGGCATGGAGCCATGGCCGAGGGTTACGATCTTCGGCGTCGGGATGAACTCCGGGGGCGGCACCTCGGGGCCGCTCGGCTGCCCGGGCTGGGCGGGGGAAGCGGCGGTGAGCGCCTTCACGAACGCCTGATCCTCGTCGCGCAGGGCGGTCAGGGCGATGGAGACGATCTTGCCGTCGGGCTTCTTGAGCTCGACCAGGCCGCCGTCCGCCTTCACGAACTCGGCCTCGAGCGAGGATCCCTGCTTGCTGGCCCACGCCCGCACGACGGGCGCGTTCGTGGCCGACTGGGCCGCGGCCGTCAGCAGGGCCCATGTGGCCACGGCCGCGAAAAGACTGCGAGGCTGAATCTTGATATGCCCCTCCGGTGTGTTGAACGTGAGGGCGAGCCTATCTCCCCGCCGCCCCGTGCGTCAACGTCAGGCTGTCGCCGGGATTTGACAAGGGCTTACGGCGGTCCTAAAGTCGCGCGCTTTGATATCGGTGTGGGTGGAACTCTTCTCCCTGGCAGGAAACAGCACGCATGAAAATCGACACAGGCCTCTTCGATTCCATGGTCTTGCAGCGCAACGCGCGCAACCGCTGTGACGTCGCCTTCTCGGGCACGTGCGACACCCCGGGCCGCGTGTGTGTCACGGTTCGCAAAGGGGCAGCCGTGGTTCCCGGATTCAGGGCCCGCGTCGTCGGCAAGGCGTCGCGCGGGCGGTTCGCGGGGCGCCTCCAGGGCCTTCCCGTCGGCGGCGGCTATGACGTCGACGTGTGTGTCGGCGCGGAGAGCGTGAAGGTGCGCGATGTGCTTGTGGGCGATGTCTGGGTTCTCGGCGGCCAGTCGAACATGCAGGGATGCGGCCTGCTCAAGGACAAGATCAAGGCGCACCCGAGGGTCCGGGCCTTCTACATGAACGACCGCTGGGCCCCGGCCTGCGACCCCATCCATGACATGTGGGACTGCGTGGACCAGGTGCATATCGACTATTGCGGCGGCGTCCGCCCCCCAAAGTCGACGGTGATCGGCGTCGGCCCCGGCGTCGCCTTCGGCCAGCGCATGCTTGAGCTCACGGGCATTCCGCAGGGCCTCCTGGCCTGTGCGCACGGCGGCACCTCGATGGAGCAGTGGGACCCGAAGCTCAAGAAGCTGGGCACCAAGAGCCTTTACGGCGCCACCGTGCGCCGGTTCAAGAAGAACGGCTCGCGCGTCGCGGGGCTCGTCTGGTACCAGGGATGCAGCGACGCGAATGGCGTGGCCGCCCCGCTCTACACAAAGCGAATGAAGGCGCTCATCGCCGCCATGCGGAGGGATTTCAGCAACGCGGCGATGCCGGCGGCCATCGTTCAGATTTCGCGGGTCATCGGCTGGGGTGCCGAGAATATCCGGCCGTGGAATTCTATCCAGGACCAGCAGCGGCGACTGCCGTCGGTCATTCCCCACTGCACGGTTGTGCCCGCGATCGACCTCACGCTCGACGACGGAATCCACATCAGCGGCAAGGACCAGAACCGCCTGGGCCTCCGGCTTGCGGACGCCATGCACGCCCTGCGGCAGGGGCGCCGCGCGGGGCCGCCGCCCAGCGCGGCGGGGAAGGTGTCCGTCATCACGGAGGACGGCCATGCGACCGTGGTGGTGGAATTCGAGAACGCTCCGGGAGGCTTGCGCGCCGCGGGGCGTCCGAACGGCTTTGACGTTGTCGACGACAGCGGCAACTCCCAGCTGTTCGACGTGGTGCTCGAGAAGAATACCGCGCGCCTCCGCCTGGGCATAGGTGCACAGGACGCGAGCGGCATGGCCCTGCACTACGGCTACGGGGCGAATCCCTACTGCAACGTGACGGATGCAGAGGGGCGGCCGCTGCCCGTGTTCGGCCCGCTCATGCTGGGCGCCGGCCAGGCGGTCACGCCGTACGTGCGCACGCTGCGCGTCAGCGCGTTCCAGCCGTCGGCTGGCCAGCTGCACGAGCTCGAGTGCCCCACCGACTTGAGCCGGATGGGCCTGACGACCCGGACGTTCGGGTCGAACAACTTCTGCGACCTGCACGACGCGATCAGCAAGACCGCGCCCGAGGATGTGCTGGTGTACTACGCGTGCCGCATCCGGTGCGAGGAGCGCATGGAGCTGGAAGTGCAACTGGGCTATGACGGCCCGGTGAAGGCCTGGGCCGACCGGCAGTTGCTGTGCCATGACCCGAACGGAACCAACCCCGCGCTCGCCGGGGCCTCCCGCCCCTCATTCACTGCGGAGCCGGGTGAGCACGAGATCATCGTGGCCCTGGGCTCGAATCACGGCAAGGCCTGGGGAATCTACCTGCGCCTGGCGCGCCGTCTGCCGGCGCGCCTGATCAAGAAGGAGCCCCGGAGCTACTCGATGCCGGTCCTGCTGGGCTGACCGAGCGCAACATTCAGCCTTCCCCGCCACGCCCGAGCAGCTTCTGGGTCTCGTTGGCGGAAGAAAGACATTGCAGCCTTCTGTATTCGTTCGTATTCTATCCGTGTTGACTCGAATCGGAGGAGGTGCGTCATGTCCAAAACGGTTACGCTGAGACTCGATGAGCCGGTTTACCGGCTGTTCAAAGATGTCGCGGAGCGGGAGAACCGGCCAATCTCGAATTTCATAGAGACGGCCGTCATGCGCTTCGTGCGCGAGCATGAGACCGCTGACGAATTCGAGATGGCCGAGATTCGCGGGAATGTCGCCCTCAACCATAGCCTCAAGCGGGGACACCAGGATGCCAAGCACCGGCGTGGGACCTTCGCCTGAGTTCAGGATCTTCGAGACGGGCGAGTTCAAGAAGGCGCTGGCGCGCTTGGGGTCGCCCCGTTTCTTGCCGAAGAAACTCGAAAGTTACGTCTACCCGCAATTGCGGCAGGGACCGTACTTCGGTCCGAACATCCGAAAGCTGCAGGGGTACACACCGGAAACATGGCGCTATCGGATTGGCCCCTACCGGCTCTTCTACTCGGTTGACGAGGAGGAGAGGATCGTCTTCCTGCTAACGGTTGATGATAGGAAGGACGCATACAGATAGTCGGCTATCAGCGAGCTGGTCCCGTATTGCGCCCCGCCCCTGGCTGTGGAATGGCACCCCTTCAGGGTGCGAACCGGGCAGGTGGGTGGCACCCTTTCGGGGTGCGCCCGGCAGGTGGAAGGCAACGCCCCGGGGGCTGGCCGGCAGGCTGAAGGCCTGCTATTCGATAGCCCAGGGCAACGCCCTGGGAACGCATGCCCATGACCTATTCCCCCGCACCCTGAAGGGGTGCCATTCCTTCCTGTCTCAATCCCACGCGTACCTCTCATCGAACGCCACGCCATGCTTCTCAAGGAACTTCCGGTACTCCTCCTGGAACGTCACGCGCTTGTGGTGCTCCTCCTGGTTGGCGATATACGCCCGCACCGCCTCTGCGTTCGACTCGCTCACCGAGAATGCCGCGTAACCGCTCTGCCACGCGAACTTCACCAGGAACGGGTCCTTCACGTCCGGCTTCTGCGTCTTGATCCACGTGGACGACTCGCGCTTCACGGTCGCGACCACGTCGGCCACGCTCGCGGTGCGGGAGTGCAGATAGAGGATGTGCATGTGGTCGATGACGCTGCCGACTTGAATGGAGGGGCATTCGAGATTGCGCAGGATGCCCACCACGTAGGCGTTCAGGTGCTCGCGCAGGTCAGGATACGCCAGCGCGCGTTCGCGGTTCTTCGTGCTGAACGTCAGGTGGATCAGGATGCGGGAGAGGGATTGGGGCATGAGGGCCTCCTGGGTGGAAGGGGAGTTGCACCCCTTCAGGGTGCATTCGTTGTTCGTTCTTCTCCTTGTCCAGGGGCT
>CAZJBP010000057.1:0-8261 GCA_964544115.1 uncultured Victivallales bacterium
TCTTCGCTTACCCCGTGCTGATGGCGGCCGACATCCTGGCCGTCCAGTCCAACCTCGTGCCCGTGGGCCGCGACCAGAAGCAGCACGTCGAGGTCACGCGCGACATTGCCATTAAGTTCAACAGCCAGTACGGCGAGGTCTTCACGATCCCTGAGCCGGAGATCCGCTCCGACGTGGCGGTGGTGCCGGGGCTCGACGGGCAGAAGATGTCCAAGTCCTACAACAACCACATCGAGCTGTTTGGCGACGAGAAGGAAGCGCGGGCGCGGATCATGCGTATCGTCACGGACAGCAAGGCGCTGGACGAGCCGAAGGACCCGGCCACCTGCAACGTGTTTGCCCTGTACCGGCTGGTCGCCACCCCCGAGCAGCGCGAGGCGATGGCCGAGCGCTACCGCGCGGGGGGCATGGGGTATGGCGAGGCCAAGAAGGCCCTGTATGAATGCGTGCGGGAGACCTTCGCGCCGATGCGCGCCCGCCGCGCGGAGTTGTCCGCCAACCTGGACTACGTGGAGCAGGTGCTGCGCGAGGGCGCGGCTCGCGCTCGCGAGGAGGCGTCGCGCACCCTGGCGGCCGCCCGCAAGGCCGTCGGTTTGGATTGAGAAAGCCCTGACACTATGGCGGACACCACCGAATACAAAGTCGACCTGGAGGTCTTCGAAGGCCCCCTGGACCTGCTCCTGTATCTGATCAAGAAGGACGAGATCGACATCTACGACATCCCGATCGAGCGCGTCACCAGCCAGTACCTCGTCTACATGAACCTGATGCGCATGCTCGACCTGAACATCGCCGGCGAGTTCATCGTGATGGCCGCCACGCTGATGCTGATCAAGAGCCGCATGCTGCTGCCCGAGGAGGAGCGCGGCGAGGTCGAGCCGGAGGAGGAGGGGGACGATCCGCGCTGGGAGCTGGTCCGCCAGCTTGTGGAATACAAGAAGTTCAAGGATGCTGCCCTGCGCCTGCAGCAGATGGAGCTCGATCAGGAGGATATCTTCGGCCTGGGTGTGAAGGGCTTGCATATTGAGCCGGACGAGGCCGGCGTGGCCCTGCACGACGTCAGCCTGTTTGACCTCATCACCGCGTTCAACGAGGTCCTGAAGCGCACGGCGGAGGAGCAGATCGGGCAGATCCTGGGGGACCGGTTTACCGTCGCGGACAAGATCGAGGCGGTGCTGCGCACGTTGCGGCTGGGGCACCCCGTGTCGTTCCGGGCGCTGTTCCCGCTGACGGCCTCGCGCAACGAGGTGATCTGCACGTTCCTGGCGCTGCTGGAGTTGATCCGTCTGCGGCAGGTGGAGGCCGTTCAACCCGATCCGTTCGGGGAGATCATGATCAGCGCGGTGGAAGAGTCGCCGGTGGAGGTCGCGGATGTCACAGCATGATCGTTTGCCCGAACTGAAGCAGATCCTCGGAGCCATGATCTTTGGCGCCGATCGGCCGATCTCGGCCGCCGAGATGCGCCGGTGCCTGCAGGAGGTGGCCGAGAAGGATGTCGGCGAGGCCAAGGTGTTCGGCGAGGTGTCCAAGAAGGATGTGGCCGATGCCCTGGCGGCGCTGGCGAGCGAACTGGCCCAGATGCGCACCGGGTTCGGCCTCGGAGAGATCTCGGGAGACTACCGTCTGCACAGCGAGCCCGCCTGCGGGCGCTGGCTGAAGCACCTGCTGAAGATGGAGCGGCCGCACCGGCTCTCGCGCCCGGCCCTGGAGACGCTGGCGATCATCGCCTACCGGCAGCCGGTCTCCAAGGCGCAGATCGAGGGCATCCGGGGCGTCGGGGTGGACCATCTCATCAAGGCGCTGATGGAGCTGCAGCTCGTTCGGATCACCGGCCGCAGCGAGCTGCCCGGCCGCCCGCTGCTGTATGGCACCACGCAGCTCTTCCTCGAGCACTTCGGCCTGAAGGGCCTGGACCAGCTGGCCGATGTCGAGCCGCTGCTGGCGCTGCAGCGCGAGCAGGAGGCGCGGTCCCGCAAGGCGGCCATCAGTGCGGCGCGTTCCACCGCGGGCAAGCCGGCCGCGGAAGCGGCCGCCGCCGTGCCGCCGGAAGAGCCGGTGTTTGAGTCGGACGCTTCGGACGAGCCCGCTGCAGCGGACGAAGCGCCCGTGGGCGAAATCGGCGAGGCGTCGGACCCGGAGCCCGGCGCGGTGGCCGAGGCCGGCGAGCCGTCGGCGGAAGATCCCTCACAGGAGGCGTAGTCCATGGATGCGTTGGAAACTTTGGCGAACCCGTGGGTCTCGCAGCTGTCGGTCTATGAACCCGGCCGCCCGATCGAGGATGTGGCGAGAGAGATGGGCCTCGACCCCGACGGCATCGTGAAGCTGGCGTCCAATGAGAACGCGCTCGGCCCCTCGCCGAAGGCGGTGCGGGCCATGAAGCAGGCCGCCGCGTCGATGCACCTCTATCCCGACGGGGGCGCCTACCACCTCCGCCAGGCGCTGTCCGCGCGACTGGAGGTGTCCCCGGACATGATCGTGCCCGGCAACGGCAGCAACGAGCTGATCGAACTGCTCGGGCACGCATTCCTGGGCCCCGAGACCGAGATCGTCATGGCCGAGTGCGCGTTCGTGGTGTACCGGCTGGTGGCCTCGCTGTTCAATGCCACCACGGTCGTGGTGCCCATGCGCGAGCTGACGCACGACCTCGACGCCATGGCCGCGGCGATCACGCCGCAAACGCGCCTGGTGTTCGTCGGCAACCCGAACAATCCCACGGGCACCATGGTCCACCAGGCCGAGATCGACCGCTTCATGGAGCGCGTGCCCCCGACGGCGATCGTGTGTTTCGACGAGGCCTACATCGAGCTGCTGGCGCCCGAGCGCCGCCCCGATACGCTGCGCTATGTGCGCGAGGGGCGCCCGGTCGCGGTGCTGCGCACGTTCTCCAAGACCTACGGGCTGGCCGGGCTGCGGCTGGGCTATGCCGTGGCCACGCCGGCTTGCGCGCGCCTGCTCAACCGCGTGCGGCAGCCGTTCAACGTCAACGCCATGGCGCTGGCGGCGGCCGTGGCGGCGCTGGACGACGAAGCCTACGTGCGCAAGACGCGCCGCCTGGTCGCCAGCGGGCTGGACACCTTCGAGAAGGCCTTCGTGCGGATGGGGCTGCCGTTCGTGCCGTCGGTGGCGAACTTCATCCTCGTCCAGGTGGGTGAGGGGCGGAAGGTCTTCGCCGCGATGCAGCGCGAAGGCGTGATCGTCCGGCCCATGGATGTCTACGGCCTCCCGGGCCACGTGCGGGTGACCGTCGGGACGCAGGATGAAAACGAGCGCTGCGTGGCCGCCCTGGGGCGGGCGCTGGAGAAACCTTAGCCAGAAGCCAGAAGACAGGAGCCAGAAGCCAGAAGACAGAGGACGGGAGACAAGGCAGAGGTTCGAATGAGGGCTAGGGCCACGAGATTCGAGTAATTGGTGGTGTGGCAAAGGGCCGCTCGAAGAGGCGAGCAAGTTGTTGGAGTCCTATTCGCGGGTGATTCTGAATTCTGACTCCTGACTTCTAAATGCTGTCTTCTTGGATGCGAACGACCATGAAGCAACTCTCGATCATGGGCCTGGGCCTGATGGGCGCCTCGCTGGCTCAGGCCGCGCGCCGTCGCGGCCTGGCGGAGCGGGTGCACGGCTACGCGCGGCGCGAGGAAACTCGCCGCGCCGCCGTCGCGGCCGGGATGGTCGATGCCGCGTTCGACGATCCTGCCGCCGCCGTCGCGGGCGCGGATCTCGTCGTGTTCTGCGTGCCGATCCTCAGCATGGCCCCATTGGCCCAGGCCTGCCGCGGGGGCTGGACCTCGGGCTGCGTGGTGACCGATGTCGGCAGCACGAAGGTCGAGGTCTGCGCGTCCATGGCCGCTGCCTTGAGCGGATCGGGTGCGGTCTTCGTGGGCAGCCACCCGATCGCGGGGTCGGATGAAACCGGCCTGGAGGCCGCGCGCGAGGACCTGTACGAGGGGGCGGTGACCGTCGTTACGCCGATGCCGGAGACGCCGCATGCCGCCGTGGAGGCGGTGTCGCGGCTGTGGCAGGGCGTGGGCAGCGAGGTCGTTGCGCGAACGCCGGCGGAGCACGACGTGTTGCTCGCGGCGACCAGCCACCTGCCGCACCTGGCGGCGGCGGCACTCATTGCGCGGATCCTGGACAGCGGGGCGGCGGACCGCGGTCGATTCTGCGGCTCGGGGTTCCGCGACACCACGCGCGTGGCGGGCGGCTCGGAAGCCGTGTGGGACGATATCGTGCGCACCAACCGCGAGGCGCTGGCGCGCGAGCTGTCGGCGTTTGGCGACGAAGTGAACCGGCTGGCCGAGTGGGTCCGCCGGGGCGAGTTCTCCGAGGTGCGCAACTACCTGGCCAGGAGCCGGGCGTTGCGGCGGGCCTGGCGCCAGCCCGGCGGAAAGGGCGATTGAGATGACAGAGCAGGTCACGGTCCGGCCCTGCGCAGGCGTGCGGGGGCGCGTCAGGGTCCCGGGCGACAAAAGCATTTCCCACCGGGCGGCCATGCTGTCGGGGCTGGCGCAGGGCACCTCCGTACTGACCGGGTATCTGCGCTGCGAGGACTGCCTGAACACGCTGCGTGCGGTCGAGGCGCTGGGCGCGGGCGTGCAGGACGATGGCGCCGCCATCCGCGTCACCGGCTGCGCCGGCGCCTTCTCCGCTCCGGGGCGGGTCCTGGATATGGGCAACTCCGGGACCGGTATCCGCCTGATCTGCGGTATCCTCGCCGCGCAACCGTTTACCGTTGAGCTGACGGGCGACGCCTCGCTGTGCAGACGCCCGATGGGGCGCATCCGCAAGCCGCTGGAGGCCATGGGCGCGCGGATGGAAGCAACGGGGCCGCGCGAGTGCCCCCCGATCCGCATCACCGGCGGCCGGCTCAAGGCCATCGACTACGCCATGCCCGTGGCCTCGGCCCAGGTCAAGGCGACCGTGCTGCTGGCGGGGCTGTTCGCGGACGGCACGACGTCCGTGACCGAGCCGCAGCCGACGCGCGACCACACCGAGCGGATGCTGCGGCGGCTGGGACTGCCCATGACCGTCGAGGGGCGGCGCGTGAGCGTGCGGGGGGCGGCCGGCGGCCGGCCCGCGATCCGCGCGATGGACTGGCGGGTGCCGGGCGATTTCTCGTCGGCCGCCTTCTGGCTGGCGGCCGGGTGCATGCCCGGCTCGGAGGTCGTGGTCGAGGGGGTCGGCCTGAATCCGCGTCGGACGGCCTTCCTCGACGTGCTCAAGCGCATGGGCGCAAGGATTGATGTCGAGGCGGAGGCCGACGCCGCGGCGGGCGACCTCAATGCGTGGGAGCCGGCGGGCGCGGTGCGCGTCCGCGGCGGCGCGCTGCGGGCAACGGAGGTGGGCGGGGACGAGATTCCCAACCTCATCGACGAGCTGCCGCTGGTTGCGGTGCTGGGCGCGCTGGCCGAGGGCACGACGGTGATCCGCGACGCGGAGGAGCTGCGCGTGAAGGAGAGCGACCGCATTGCCGCCATGGCCGCCGGACTGCGCCGGATGGGGGTCGACGTGACCGAGACGCCCGACGGCATGGCGGTCCGCGGCGGCGGCGCGATCCGCGGCAACGTCGCGGTGGAGAGCCTCGGGGATCACCGCATCGCCATGGCGCTCTCCATCCTGGCGCTGCTCGCCGACGGCCCCGTCGAGGTGCGTGACATCGCGTGCGTGGCCACCTCGTATCCCGAGTTCTGGGAGCACCTGGGGGCGCTGACCGGCGGGCGGGCTGTGACGCCGCCCCGGAAAGGGTAGGGGATGCAAGACGCACCTGCAGTGATTGCGATCGACGGACCGGCGGCATCGGGCAAGTCCACCGTGGCGCGCAAGGTGGCCAAGGCCCTGGGGCGGCTCTACGTGGATTCCGGCGCCCTCTACCGGGGCGTGACCTGGCGCGTGCTGCGCGACGGCGTAGAGCCGGCAGATGGGCCGGCCGTCGCCGCGGCCATGCGAGCGGCGAGGTTCGATTTCAGCGTGCGCGAGGGCGCGGTCGCGTTCAGCGTCGACGGCGTGGAGCCGGGCGAGGCGCTGCGGACGGCCGAGATCAACCGCCACGTCAGCCCCGTGGCGGCCAATCCCGAAGTGCGCCGGCAGGTCACGGCGTGGCTGCGCGACATGGTCCGGCACGGCCCGCTGGTGATGGAAGGGCGCGATATCGGCACCGCCGTGTTCCCCGATGCTTCGCACCGCTTCTATCTCGATGCGTCCGAGGAGGAGCGCGCGCGCCGCCGTCATGCGGAGGCCGCCGCGCAGGGCGCTTCGGTCGAAGAGGTCGGCCGCTCGCTGCGCCGCCGCGACCACATCGACAGCACCCGCACGACCGCGCCCCTGCGCGTGGCCGAAGGCAGCGTCATCGTCGATACGACCGGCCTCTCGATCGACCAGGTCGTGGAGCGCGTGCTGGCGGCGATTGCCGGTTGACGATGATCGATCTGGCGTGCGTGCGGGTGACTCGAGCTCGGTGCTGACGGGGGATGTGTCGCGGATCGGGTCGAAACCGGGCGCGGGATATGGGCCCGCAACTCTGAACGTTGAGCGTTAAGCGTTGGGCGTCGAGCGTTCCCTTTCACTTCGCGTTCACGACCCTTTTCAGATTCCTCACTGCGTTCGGGATGACGCGGAGCGCGGGCCCGCCTGCTTCGGGCACTCTCCCGCGGACGTGAGGTTCGTACGCGTACCCGTACGCGTTCACGATGTGCCGGATCGTTCGTTTACGTGCACGGGCACGTGTACGGCAAGGCGATCGGGGCCGCCCGCCCTCCGGATCATGGTCACGCAACTCTGAACGTTGAGCGTTAAGCGTTCCCTTTCGCCAGTGGCGTGTCATGGATCGTACATTGCTTTCAGCTTTCCGTTTTCAGCTTTCAGCTTTTGCGACGTTCCAGCTTCCGTCGGCTGGCACTTGACACAAAGCCAACTTCAGCTCAGCACAAAAACCTACTTCGCCGGCCACCGCTAACAGTCCGGCCCACCGAAGCCATTGCACCTCAATGCCCTTTCTGGTTGACTCGTGCCGTCGGGACAAATACGGTCCGCCATAGTGGACGGTGGGTCTAATCGACCTGAAGTAGGCTCAATAAACTCTGTTCGGCACATAACATGAAGATCCGGAAAGCCATCAGCATCTGTTTGCTTCTCGCACTGTTGCCGGTGCTGGCCTGCGTCTGGTATCGCAGACTCAACCCTCCGGACTACAGCATTGCGTCTCACGGTGGCGTGTCTATGGTCGCGACTAATTGCCCAGTTCAGCCATATTACCTTCAAACGGACCCAGCATGGAAAGACGAGACGGTGGGCGGCAGCAAAGAGCCCCTGTCGGATGTTGGATGCACCGTCTGCTGTGTCAGTATGGCGTTTTCCCAGTTGGGCACGGCCACAGATCCGAAGATACTGAATGCGGAGTTGAAGAGTCAAAACGGATACACGAGATTGGGTTTGCTGAAATGGGACGTTGCGGCAACGGCATCCAAGGGTGCCATTGTATTTGACCTGCCAAGAAGACCAAGTCATGCGACGATCGATGCTGCAATTCAATCAGGGAATCCTGTCATCGCGAAACTCCTGCTGTGGGAATCAATTCCTCACTGGGTTCTTATTGTCGGCAAAGAGGGAGATGAATACCTTGTCAAGAATCCTCTCTGCCAAGAACGCACAGTCCAGAAACTGTCAACATTATCAAAGACAATCCAGTCGATCAGAATTGTGAAGAGAAAGTGACGGCCGACAACGGCATGGTTTGTACGCGCTACGCGCTCCGGACATGCCGGGCGGTCGGCGGAAAGATGATGAACGTGTTCCGCAGCCTGAAGGGCTGCACGTCGACAGCTCAGGGCAAGCGAAGCGCCGCCCTGAGTCAGAGGCAGAGGAGAGGAGAATGCACCCTGAAGGGGTGCCACTCCTCTGCGTGGCGGACGAAGGAGTTCGACCCCTACAGGGTCGGGAAATGGATGGGCTCACCGGTGTCCCGGCGTTGCACGCCGGGCTGATGAATCCGACCCCTTCAGGGTCGAAGACGGACAAGATGGGACACCATCGGCGTGCATGGCAGGCCCGCAAGCTCGCCGAACCTGAACGCCGGACGTCGGCGGCGGAAAGATGATGAACGTGTTCCGCAGCCTGAAGGGCTGCAAGTCGACAGCCCAGGGCAAGCGAAGCGCCGCCCTGAGTCAGGGCAAAAGGAGAATAGAAAGCACCCTGAAGGGGTGCCACTCCTCTGCGCGGCGGACGAAGGAGTTCGACCCCTACAGGGTCGGGAAATGGATGGGCTCACCGGT
>CAZJBP010000057.1:8361-20879 GCA_964544115.1 uncultured Victivallales bacterium
TCCCGGCGTTGCACGCCGGGCTGATGAATCCGACCCCTTCAGGGTCGAAGACGGAGAAGACAGGGCAAACGCATCTAAACCGTTTTCCCGCTTCGATTCGGATCCCTTCTCGGGGTCGGCGTCGGTATCGGAATCGGCGAAACCCCGCAGGGCCGTTACCCGAAAACGAGTGGCACGCCACACTCGATACCGATTCCGATACCGACTCCGACCCCGAAACGGGAGAAGAAGATTAGATGCGTTCACCCTGAATGGAACGCAGTCTGCTCTTGCATTGGTCCGGCGGGGTACCTAGACTGCGGCCTGAATTCAAAACGCGGAGCGATAGAGCGACTTTATGCCCAAAGATGATGCGATAGAAGCCAATGGCGTCGTGGTCAAGGTTCTGCCGGCCACGATGTACCGCGTGAAGCTCGACAACGGCCACGAACTGCTGGCCCACATTTCCGGCAAGATGCGCAAGCACTTCATTCGCATCACCACGGGTGACAAGGTCACGGTCGAGCTCTCGCCGTACGACCTGACCAAGGCGCGGATCACCTTCCGCCACAAGACCTGAGGCCCGCCGCCCACCGCGGCCCCTTTTCAGATCCCTCGCTGCGCTCGGGATGACGCTGTGCGCCTGCGGTCAAGTGAGCTTGAACGCCCGCAGGCAGGCGCGGAAGTCGGGGGGCATGGGGGCTTCGGCGCGCATGCGGCGGTCTGTGCGCGGGTGCGGAAACTCCAGCACCGAGGCGTGAAGCATCTGGCGGGGCACGCTCATCAGCCGCCGGTCATCCACTTTCTTCGGGCCGTAGAGGCGGTCGCCCAGCACGGGAAAGCCGGCGTCGGCCAGGTGACGGCGAATCTGGTGCGTGCGCCCGGTTTCAATGCGAGCGGAGAGGTGGCTCGCAAAATCCCCCGCGTCGAGGCGGCGCAGGCGCGTGATGGCCTCCTGCCCTTCGATCGGCCCGTGCAGCGTGCGTTCGGCGGCGGCGAAATGGCCCTTCACGATCACGTGGTAGACCTTGAGAATCTCGCGTGCGCGGAACCGCTCGACGAGGGCGTCGAAGAGGCCGTCGTCATCGGTCATCAGCACGCAGCCGCTGGTGTCGCGGTCGAGTCGGTGAACCGCCCGCCACGCGGGATTCTTCCGGGCGTCGCGGACGCGGGTCTCCAGGCTGCCGGGTCCGGTGGTGAGGAGGCCCGGGGGTTTGGAAACCACGAGAATGCCGCCATCTTCGACGAGCGGCCGCAGGGCGTCCTCGGCCGCCGGGCTCAGCGGCGTCTGGCCCGCGGCCAGCTCGACGCGGTCGCCCGCGACCAGCCTGTGTCGCGCCATCCAGACCCGGCGTCCGTTGACGATCACGTTCCGGCTGTCGATGAGCTCCTTCGCCTTGTTTCGAGACGCCTGCAGGCGCTCGGCGAGGAAATCCTGAAGCGAGCGGCCTTCCGCGCGCGGGTCAACGGTCCATCCTGTGGGTGCGGGTGTCATCCTGGGGTCCTGCATCTGGGTTCGCGGTTCAAAGGCGATGCTTCGTTCAGCGCGCATCGTAGCGCAGTGGGGATGAGAGTCAACGCTCCTGCGCGATTGCGTCTGGCCGTGTGGCGCCCGGTTCGAGTAGGATCGCGGTGCCCGAGCCGTGGGGGCGGGCCGTCATGAGGTGGCTATGAACCGTATCCGCAAGTGCGTCATTCCGGTGGCCGGCTACGGCACCCGCATGTACCCGGCCAGCAAGGCCATCAAGAAGGAATTCTTTCCGGTGGTCGATGCGGCGGGCCGCGCCCGGCCGATCATCCAGACGATCGTCGAGGAGGCTGTCTCGTCGGGCATCGAGCAGGTCTGCCTCATCACGCAACCCGGGGATGACGAGGTGTTCCGGGCCTATTTCTCCGCCGATCTGCCCGCCTCGTGGAGGGGCAAGCTGCAGCTGCGCGACTGGGCGAAGGAAGAAACCGAGCGGCTGGCCGAGCTCGGGCGGCGTATGTCCTACGTGGAGCAGACGGCTCAGGAGGGCTTCGGGCACGCCGTGTATTCGGCGCGCGAGTGGGTGGGCGGCGAGCCGTTCCTGCTGATGCTTGGGGACCACATCTACGCGTCGTCTACCCCGCAGCGCTGCGCGACGCAGTTGCTGGACGCGCATGCAGAATTGGGCGGCACGGTGCTGGCCGTTGAGCGCCTGGGCGAGGACCAGTTGCCGCTGTGCGGCACCGTTCGCGGCGAGGCGCTGACAACGCCGGCGGGCGCCTACCGGGTGACCGAGTTTGCCGAGAAACCCGCCGTGGACTACGCGCGCCGCAACCTGCGGACGCCGGGGCTTGGGGATGCCGAGTATCTCTGCGTATTCGGGCAGTACGCGATCGATCCGGCGGTCTTCGACGTGCTGCGGCACATGATCGAGCGCGACATCCGCGAGGCGGGCGAAATCCAGTTCACGGGGGCGCTCGAAGCCCTGCGGATTCAGGGTGTCGGATCGTTTGCGTTGGAGACGAAGGGACGCCGGCGCGATACCGGCGTCCCCATGGAGTATGCGCGGACGATCCACGCGCTGGCCTTTTCGAACTGAGCCCGGCGAGCGGCTCCGTTCGGTCTCGTCCCCAGGCCGTGGCCGTCCGCGCCCCAGCCAGGCGCGCTTCAGCGCGCCTTGGCGACTTTGACACCCTTGAACCGGCCGACCACGGGCAGTTTGCCCACGATGGGCCCGGCGTAGGCGAGAAAGGCCGGCGTCACGTCGTTGCCGGCGCGGTTGATGAAGGCGTCGGGCACGTGCTTCGTTTCCTTCGCGACCTGCTGCAGTTCGACGCGCTCGTAGAACGTTTTGTAGGTCTTGCCCGGCTTGCGGCGGATGGCGATCGAGCCGCTGGCGAACTTCAGCGCCGCCTTGACGGCCTGGGCGCCCACGTCCATCGCCTCCTTCGCGTCGGCCGGCGAGACGACGCCTGGGAACGAGCGCTGCAGGTAGCCGAACGTGTCGGCGCGCACGCGCGAGATGTCGGCCTTCTCCCGGATCACGCCGGAGAGCATGTCGCCGAGGGCTCCGGTGCCGCTCAGCTGCAGGTTGCCGTGCGAGTCCTTCTCCTTGATGAACAGGCTGGCGATCGCCGTTCCGTTCTCATCGGCAATGCCCTCGGACACGGCGACCACGCAGCGCTTGTGCTTGGCATAGACGCCCTTGACGTCGGAGACAAAGCGCTCCACGCTGAAAGGCCGCTCAGGCAGGTAGATCAGGTGCGGGCCGTCGTTGGGGTGCACGCGCGCCAGCGCCGAGGCGGCCGTGAGGAAGCCCGCGTGGCGGCCCATGACGACGTTGATCTTCACGCCGGGCAGGGCGCGGTTGTCCAGGTTGTCGCCCATAAACGCCATGGCCACGAACCGCGCGGCGCTGCCGAAACCGGGCGTGTGGTCGTTCTCGCGCAGGTCGTTGTCGATGGTCTTCGGAATGTGGAAGCAGCGCAGGTCGGCGCCGGACTTGGCCGCCTCCTGGTGGATGATGTGGGTCGTCTCGGCTGAGTCGTTTCCGCCGATGTAGAAGAAGTACCGGACGTCGTACTTCTTCAGGACCGCGAAGATCTTGGCGCAATCGTCCGCCGTCGGCTTCTTCCGGACGCTTCCCAGCGCGGAGGACGGCGTGGCGGCCACCGCTGCGAGGGTCGCGGCCGATTCCTTGCGCAGGTCGATGAAGTTCTCCTCCAGGCAGCCCTTGATTCCGTGCAGCGACCCGTAGATCTTGCCGATCTGCGCGTGCTTCTTGGCCTCGAGGATCGCTCCCACCAGGCTGCGGTTGATGACCATGGACGGACCGCCGCTCTGGGCGATCAGCATGTTGCCTTTCTTCGTCATTGCCAGTCTCCTGCGTTCATGAAGTCCGCCGCCGGGCGGACGCGGTGCCCCTGCGTCGCGCTTGTCAGGGAGCGCAGACTGTGGCATCGTCGCTTCACTCAAATCAAGCGAAATGGTCGGGGGAGTGTGGCATGGAAGCGGGGCCGTCGAAACCGTCGGGAGAGGATCCCAGCCGCCGCCGTGCGCGGCGTCGGCGCGCCATGTCGCGGGGGCAGTGGGCCGTGTATCGCGAGCGGTTCCACGTCGAGGGCAGCGTGCAGCCGCCGGCGTTTGTCGAGGCCCCGCCGGTGGCGGGTGTGCTGGGCGGGGTGTTGCGGCGGCTGGGCCTGGACGGCCTCGCGTTGTCGGACAAGATCGAGGCGGAGTGGCCGCGGGTCGTCGGAGCCGCCGTGGCGCGCCATGCGCGCCCGGGCCCTTTCCAGGATGGGCGGCTGACCATTTACGTCGACAGCCCGGTTTGGCTGTCCGAGTTGTCGCGTCAGCACCGGCAGCGGATTCTGGACAATCTCAAACAACAGTCGATCCCGGTGCGCGATCTGCTGTTCCGCATCGATCCCGGCGAGCATCAGTAGTCGGGAAGCGTCCGGGCGACTTCAGCCGTCCCGTACTCGCCCAATTGCCGGGCGCGCTTCACGTGCTCCAGGGCCTCCTCCTTGCGCCCGTTCTCGTCCAGCAGGATGGCCGTGGCCAGCGCCAGGTCCGCCCGCACTCTGAGCCGCTCGGTGGTGTCGCTCTGGTAGTGCTCCAGCAGCTTGACCATCTGCGCAAGACTGACCTCCGCCCACGGCACGCGTTTGCCGGCGGCATCGACGCTGTCGGCATCGGCCCCGCGCACATCCGTGGCCGTCGCTCCGGTGCCCCATCCCCAGCGGAACGGCTTCTCGTTGAGGAGGCGGATCAGCGCCTCCTTAGTGGTTTCAAGTTTGCGGTACCGCTCCACGATGGGTCCGAGCGCGGCGCGGCCCGGGTCGGTCCGCATGGCCGCCAGGGCCGTTTCCATCTCAGACCGGGCCTGGGCGAAGTCATACTTCTCAATCAGCGGGAGAGCGCCCTTGTGAAGTTCCGCGGCACGCGCCTTCTCGCTTTCGACCAGCGCCGCGTGGTCCTCCGCGGCCTTCTGCCGCAGGGCTTCCTCCTCGCTCTGCTTCCGAGCCCGTTCTTCCGCGCTCCTCAGTTCCAACACCCGCGCGGCGGCCATGCGCACCTGATCGAGCGCGGCCGCCGCCTGTCCGGCCTTGTTCTCCGCCGAGGCGACCTGGTCCCGCAGTTTCGCCTCCGATGCGGCGGCCTCGGCCGACGTCCGGGCGCGCATGGCGTCGTTGCCGGTGCTCTCCGCCTCGGCCCGCGCCGTCTCGATGGCGGCGCCCTGTTCACGGATCTCGACAGCCAGGCTTTCGATGTTGCGCGCGAGCCGGACAATCTCCGTCCCGCTGGCCTCCGGCGGGGGGGCGGGAACGGCCTGGGGTTCAGCCGGCGCAGGCGATTCCGGCGGCTGTGCCGGCACGACGGCTGAAGCTGAATCCCCGGGCTCAGGCCGGTTGACGCCCTGACGGGCCTGCTCCTGCTGCCGGCGGCGCTCCAGGTCGGCCAGCGACTCCACGCCCTCGGGTTGCTCACGGTCTCCGACGACCTCCCGCACCGGTGGAGGAGCGGCCGGTGCGTCACTACCCGGGGCCGCTTCGGGCTTCGCGGCGCCCGTCGTCGCCGGCCGCGGCGCCCGCTTGCGCGGGTCGGCCTGGAGCGGGGGCAGCGGCTCGCCGGTGATGAACTGAACGGCATCGCGGGCCCCGGCCTCGGCCGCGGTGGCTTCGGTCAGCATGGCCGCCACGCGCTCCACCAGCGGCTGAAAGGAAGCGAACTGGGCCTCCACCTTGTCGCGCTCGCTCTTGAGGGCGAGCGCCTCTTTCCGTCCGGCGATCCGCCGCTCTTCAACGAACTTGTAGAGCCCGAAGCCGATGGCTGCCACCACCACGACGCCGAAGATAGCAAAGACGATCTTCCGGTCAGGGGCAAACCGCCGCGGAGAACCCGAGGGCGGCAGAGAGGGGCTGTGCCGCTTCTCTACCGGGATGATGGCCCTTCGCCCTCCGGGCAGAGGGACCGAGGCCGGTTCCGCGTGGGGGACGGCTGGCGGGTGCCTGAGATGAAGTTTCCGCGGTTCGGACATCGTGCCCCGTTTCCCTTCTCGGCCTTTTCCTGTTCGGCGCTCCCCGGGCGTCTTCGCCACGCGCGACGCTCAGTACGTGAGCAGTCGGTCCGCCTCAGCCTGGAGGTCGCTGCAGACCGCGATGGCTTGATCGCGGTAGCGCTAGGCCGCCGCGGAGCCCTGGCCGCCGCCGAATTCATAGCAGTAGATCGAAGCGGCCAGCAGGTTCGTGCACTGGTCTCGCAATCGAATCCGGTCGCTGGCCGTGTACGTGTTGACGAACTTCAGCATCTGGCCGACCGACACATCCTTCCATGCGGCTTCTCCGCCCTTGTAGCGAATGGTCTTGTCGTCCGCGGACACGACATCCTTGGCCGTCGCCCCGGTGCCCCAGATCCAGGGCCGCGGCTCCTTGTTGAGCCGCTCGGCAATGAAGTCCTTGAGCCTCTGGAGGTACTGGTAGCGGTCCACCAGCACCTGGAACGCGGCTTTGCCCCCGTCGGTCTTGCAGGCGCGCATGGCCGTCCTGGCGGCTTCAGACGCCTCCTTGAATCGATATTCGGCGACGAGCGTTGCGCAGTCGGTCCGGGTGCTGCCGGCTTGGTCGCGCTCGCCCTGGACCAGGGCCTCCAGTTCGGCCTCCTTCTGCTTTTGGGCCTCGTCCTCTGCGAGCCTGCGGGCCGCGTCTTCCTCTTGCCGCTTCTGCGCGTCCCGGCCGGCCTCGGCTTCGCCTTTCAGTTTCACCGCCCGTTCCGCAGCTGCCTTCATGCGGGCCCCCTGTGCGGAGGCGTCCGTGAGAACCGCCCGCACCGATCCGAGGAGGTTCGACATCGTGCCGGCTGCCTCCGCCGCCTCGGCGACCGTGCCGGCCGCCTCCGCCGTCGCCAGCAGCGCGACGGCCTCTTCGCCCAGAGACCGGCCTTTTTCGCCTGCCTTCGCGATCGCCGGTTGAGCCGCAAGGATGCGGATGGCAAGGCCGCGGATGTCCAGCTCCGACACAGGTGCGTCGTCCGCGGAGGCCCCAGCCGCAGGGAGGTTCGTGACCGCGGCGGGACCGTTGGTCGAAACGGGCGGGGCGGCCGCGGCTTCAACCCGCAGGGCCTCCCAGGTCGCGGCGTCGGGGGGCTGGTCCAGAACGACGAACAGCGCGTTGCTGGCGGATGCCACCCAGGTGGCTGCCTCGGTCGACAGCCCCTCGATCCGTCCGACCGAGTTGGTGATCTGAGCGCAGGTATTCGTGCAGGCGGCGCGCTGTTCGCGGAGGGCGAACTGCGCCCGCCGACCCGCGACCATGCGCGTATCGCGCTGGCGCTGGAGATACGTCAGCCCCGCGCCGCATCCGGCGGCGGCCAGCAGCAGGAGCATCCACAGGACCCGCCGCCGGCGGCGCCGGCGGGAGGCCTCACGCTGGGTCCGTTCCGCATCCATCATTTCGATCCTGGCGGCCTTGGTCGCCATGTCCGGCGCCGAGAGGCGCGGCTTGGCCGCCTTGATGATGATTCGGGGGCGCGTACCGGCCTGTTCGCCGCCGGCTTCATCGATGTGCTGGGTGACGCGCGGCAGATGGGCCGTTGCCGGCTGTGCGGTCGTGGCGCGCAGCTTGAGGCGCGCCGACCGGTCCGACCGGGGGAGCACTTCCAGCACCCTGCGGAAGTCGCTGATGAGCGAGGCGTAGGTCGGGTATCGAAGCAGGGGGTCCGTCTGCAGCATGCGTGTAATGACGCTCTCGACCTGGGGATGAACGCCCGCGCAGACCGATGACAGCGGCGGGGGCTGTGCGTCGAGGCGGGCCTTCACCACATCGGCGGGCGTCTCGCCGTCGAAGGGCGGCTTGGACGCGATGGCGTGGTAAAGCGTGGCCCCCAGGCTGTAGATGTCCGACCGCAGGTCGACCTTCTGCCGGCGCACCTTTTCCGGCGCGATGTAGTAGGGGGTGCCCCAGATGCCTTCCCCGGCCGCCTGGTTGGCCAGGGAGGCCAGGCCGAAGTCCACCAGCTTGGTCCGCCCCTTCTCATCGATCAGGATGTTCTCGGGCTTGATGTCGCCGTGCAGCAGGCCCGTCTCGTCGGCGGCTTTCAGCGCGAGGGCAATATCCAGGCCGATCTTCACGGCCAGGCCCTGGTTGACGGGCTTTCCCTGGGCGATGTAGCTGTCCAGGCCGTGACCGTTGACCAGCTCCATGACGATGTACGGCTGCCCGCGCTCCTGGCCGATCGAATAGATCTGCGCGATATTCGGGTGGTTCAGCCGGGCCGCGGCCTGGGCTTCCAGGCGGAACTTCTCGACGGACTCGGTGTTCTGCCCGAGCGACTCCTGCATGACCTTGATCGCGACCAGGCGCCCAAGGGCTTCGTCTTCGGCGACATAGACGCTGCCCATGCCGCCGGTTCCGATCAGGTCCAGCAGGATGAACTGGCCGAGTTTGGCAGGCACCGTGGCGGGGTGCCGGCACTGGGGGCACTCGATGCGAGTGAAGGGCGCGAGCTCGCGAATGTCGATCGGGCACTCGCACTGGCTGCACACCAGCTGATCAAAACGCTCGACGGCAACCCCGATATGGCCCTGTTCGCTGTTCATCTTTGTCCTTGGAAGGGCCGGGAACGGCCCCCATACTGCTGCGCCTTAAACACTAAGAGCGCGGTGGGACATTGTCCACCGCGAAATGGGCCGGTGCGGCCGCTGGGTGTCTGATATGCATTCGGAGCTGTTTTCGATTGGGGGGCTCGTCATCCGCGGCTATGGCCTGATGATGGCCCTGGGGTTCATTCTGGGCCTGGTGAGCTGGGTGCGGGTGGGGCGGGGCTCCGGCAGGGATTTCACCTACTGCTCGGACCTGCTCTTCTGGGTGATGGTGTCGGGGATTGCCGGGGCGCGCGCGGTCTACGTGCTGTTCGAGTGGGATTACTACCGGAAGTACCCCTGGCTGATCCTGCGCATCGATCAGGGCGGGCTGGTGTTCTATGGCGGGTTCCTCTTCTCCGCGCTGGCGCTGATGGTCTTTGCGCGGCGGCACCGGGAGAGCCTGATGTCGCTGCTGGACTTCGTGATCACCTCTGTGCCCCTGGCTCACGCATTTGGCCGGGTCGGCTGCTTTCTCAACGGGTGCTGCTTCGGGCGCCCTCACGCGAGCCCGCTGGGAGTGCGGTTCCCGGCCGGCAGCCCGGTGGCGTGGTACCAGATGGAGATAGGATTGATTCCGCGCGAGGCGGCCGCCACGCTGCCGGTCCACCCGGTGCAGCTCTACGAGGCCGCGCTCAACGTGCTGCTCTACGGGGTGGTGGTCTGGCACTACCGGCGCAGCCGGCGCGAGGGCAGCACGACGGCACTGTATCTGCTGGCTTACGCGGTCATCCGGTTCGCGACGGAGACGTTCCGCGGCGACGACCGGCTGCGCTGGCAGGGGCTGTCGGTGTCGCAGCACGTCAGCATCGGTCTGTTCTTAATGGGGGTGATGGTTCTGGCATGGACACGACGCGCGCAACAGCAGCAGCCTCACAGCGCTTCACCGCGGGACCCGCAGACGCCGGCGAGCGGCTCGACCGCTGGCTGACCGGGCGACTTCCCGAGCTGTCACGGGCCCGTGTGCAGGCCCTGATTCGCGACGGGAACGTGTGCGCCGCGGGCGGCTCGCGGATAGAGCCCTCCCGGAAGGTGCGCCCGGGGCTGACGGTCGACGTGACCATCCCGCCGCCGGTGGCCGTCAGCGTCAAACCCGAGGCGATTCCGCTGAACGTCGTCTACGAGGACGCCGACATCATTGTCGTCAACAAGCCGCCCGGGCTGGTGGTTCACCCGGCCCCGGGCCACGCCACCGGCACGCTGGTGAATGCGCTGCTCCACCACTGCCACGACCTCGCCGGAATCGGCAGCGAGCTGAGGCCCGGCATCGTGCATCGGCTGGACTGCGACACCAGCGGGCTGATCGTGGTCGCCAAGACCGAGGCGGCCATGCAGTCTCTGAGCCGGCAGTTCCGGCGTCGTACGGTGGTCAAGCGCTATGCCGCCGTGGTGCATGGTCGCCCGCAGCCGCCGCGCGGCGTGATCGATGCCCCCATCGGGCGCAACCCGACCGACCGCAAGCGCATGAGCACCCGCGCCCGCAAAGGCCGCGAGGCCCACACGACGTATCGCCTGGCCGCGGTCGTGGGATCCTGCAGCCTGGTGCGGCTGCGCATCGCGACGGGGCGCACGCACCAGATCCGGGTGCACATGGCCTACGCCGGCTACCCCCTCGTCGGGGACGCGCAATACGGCCGACCGGCGCTGGATCGGGACCTGAGCGCCCAGCCCGCCCGGCAGATGCTCCACGCGGAGTCGCTGCAGATCGACCACCCGGTGACGGGGCGGCGCATGCGCTTCCTGGCGCCCTGGCCTGAGGATTTCCGCCGCCTGCTGCACGCGCTGCGGGACGCAGCGAAGGGGGAGCAGAAGAAGGGCAAGGGGTAGGGTTCAGGGTTCGGGGTTCAGTCGGACGGAAGGGGCGCGGAAACGATGGGTAAGCCTTGGATCTTGATAGGGGTGACTCTGGCGATGGCGCTGACAGCGTCGGCTGACTTCTTCATCCTGAACGGCGGAGGACTGGTCGAGGGCTCCGTCCTGCGGACAAATGCGAATGGAAGCGTGACGATCAAGACGAAGAGCGGTGTCCAGACGTACAGTGTCGCGGAGTTCACGGACGAGACCCGTGACATGCACTTTGCCGGCGTGGAAATCCCCGTCGAGGCAGAAGCGACGCAGCAAACGCAACCCGCCGAGAGCAGGGACCCCACAGGGCTGCTCTCTATGGGAGCCAGGCACGTCAGCGGGAAACACGTCGCGGGTCTTGCCATCGCGGGAGCGGTGTGCCTGGCGATTGGCGGGCTCTGGATGATCATTGCAGGATTCGCGGAGTCGCCGCTCTGGGGGATCGCGTTCCTCATCTCCGGCGGCATTGCCGAGCTTGCCTTCATCTTCACCCACTGGGACCGAGCGAAGACGCCCCTTCTGATCCAGATCCTCGGGGTGGCTCTACTGGTCGGCGCGATGTTGGCGTCGCGTTGAGAACATGAAACCATCGCCGGCTTACGTGAAGAAGATCAACAGATTCCATGTCCTCCTGTCGCTCCTGGTGATCAGCGTTTGCGCCATTCCGTTTCGGGCGCAGGTGCAGCGTCCCGTCGTGGCGGCCATCCAAGTCATGAAGGGCAAGAAGACCATCGCTGACCGGCTGGTTCAGTATGGGGACGCGGCGCGTGCGCGACTGGCGCCCTTCTTTGTGCACGCAGACGTGGCGTATCCTCCGGAGCGGGTGACGCTCGTCGGGCTGAAGGCCGAACGGACCGTTCAGGTGTGGGTGGCGGGAGCCGATGGCGCGTGGAAGCACCTCCGAGACTATGCGATCCAGGGCATGAGCGGCACCCTTGGGCCGAAGCTCAAGGAGGGCGACATGCAGGTGCCCGAGGGGTGTTACCGAATCGAATCCCTGAACCCGAACAGCCTGTACCATCTCGCGCTGCGGGTGAGTTACCCCAATGCGGAAGACCGCCGGCGGGGCAGACAGGATGGGCGAGCCGATCTCGGATCGGACATCATGGTTCACGGGAAGACCTGTTCCATTGGATGTCTCGCCATGGGCGACGAGGCGTCCGAGGATCTGTTCGTCCTTGCCGCCGAAACCGGGATCGACAATGTCGCCTTGATCCTGAGCCCCGTGGATTTCCGGGTTCGTGATCTGCCAAGGGACATGCCCCCGCTCCCCGCGTGGGCGGATCAACTCTACACATCCATCAGGCAGGAACTGGCTGCGCTGAGATTGCCGACTGAGCCCTGAACCCCGAACCCTATTTGCCCGCCCTCTCTGAAGACGCCCGCCCCGTGTCGCACCAGCGGCGGATCGGGCAGTCCGGGCAGTGCGGGTTGACCGGGCGGCAGACGGTCTGGCCGAAGGACACGAGGTAGCGGTTCCATGTCTTCCAGTAGCGGGCGGGGAGCAGGTCGCGCAGAGCCATCTCGGTCTCGTACGGCGTTCGGGTCCGGACCAACCCGAGGCGGTTGGTGATGCGGTGGACATGGACGTCGACGCAGATGCCCGGGCGGTCGAAGGCCACCGACACCACCAGGTTGGCCGTCTTGCGACCGACGCCCGGCAACTGGCAGAGCTCATCGATCGTGTGCGGAACGCGACCACCGAACCGTTGATCCAGCTCCCCTGGTAGCTGCTTCAGGTGGCCGGCCTTGACGCGGTAGAAGCCCACCGGGAAGATCAGCTTCTCGATCTCGCCCGCAGTTCGTTTGGCCAGGTCCGCCGGCGTGTTCACCGCGGCAAACAGCCGGCGGCAGGCGTCGGCCGTGGTGGCGTCCTGTGTGCGGGCGCTCAGGATCGTGGCCACGAGGACCTTGAAGGGATCCTGCGTGTGCGCTTGGATCAGTTCGATGATCGGCGCGCGTCCCTTGAGGAACTCCGCCTTGAGCTTGGAGTTGACGGTCCTGATGTCAGCCGGTGTCATCTCCCGCTCACATACGACGGGGGCGCACGAAGGTCAAGAAAAGCTCAACGCCCAACGTTCAACGCTC
>CAZJBP010000058.1:0-20499 GCA_964544115.1 uncultured Victivallales bacterium
GGCCGCCGCACGGGGGGCGGCGGCAGCCGCGCGGCGATCAGCGCCTTGAGTTCGTCGAGCCCCTGCTCGCGCAGGGCGGAGATCTCCACGCGGTCGGGGTAGGGGGCCAGCATCTCCGGGGGGATCGGGTAGCGGGCGGGGCAGTCGGACTTGTTCAGGACCACGATCGCCGGTACGGTCACGGCCCCGATATCCTCCAGCGTTTCGATGACGACGCGGAAGTGGTCGGCGACGGAAGGGTGCGAGACATCGACCACGATCAGCATCAGGCTGGACTCGTTGACCTCGTCGAGGGTCGAGCGGAACGACGCGACGAGGCTGTGCGGCAGGTCGCGGATGAACCCGACCGTGTCGGTCAGCAGCACCTTGCGTGCGTCCGGCAGGTAGACCGTCGAGGTCTTCGTGTCCAGCGTGGCAAACAGCCGGTCGTCGACATACGTGCCCGCTGCCGACAGCGCGTTGAGGAGCGTCGACTTGCCCGCGTTGGTGTAGCCGACCAGGGACACCATCTGCTGGTGGCGGTGCCCGCGCGTACGCTGCCGGCGCTCGCCGATCTCCTCGAGCTTTCGCCGGGACTCTGCGATGCGCTGGCGCATGGGGGCCGCCCGCAGCTGGAAGGGCGTTTCGCCGGGGCCCTTCATGCCGATGCCGCCCGTGAAGCGGTGCTGTTTGACTGAGACCGGGATGCGCGTGACAAGGTACTGCAACTGGGCCAGCTCGACCTGGATCTTGGATTCGGCCGAGCGCGCCCGGCGGGCAAAGATCTGCAGGATCAGTTCGGTGCGGTCGATGACCTTCACTCCCAGCGCCAGGTCGAGGTTGTTGACCTGGGCGGGGGACAGCTCGTTGTCGAAGATGATCAGATTCGCTCGCGTGTGTTCGGCGGCGAGTCGGACCTCGGCCAGTTTGCCCTTGCCGATGAAGTGGTCGGGCGTGGGGCGCCGGATGCGCTGGGTGACGGAGCCGACGACGCGCGCGCCGGCTGTGTCGGACAAGCGGCGCAGCTCCTCGAGCGCCGCCTCGGCATCGGCTTTGGTCCGCTGCCCGATTGACGCCTGCACCAGCAGGGCCCGTTCCTCCATCACGTCGCGCAGATCAATGGTAATACCTGTCTCCCGGCTGTCCGCCGGCTCAAGGCTCGTCCCCTCCCGGCACGGGCTGATCATAGCAGAGCTCCACTGGCCCTGCGTACAGCATTCTGAGCGTCCGCGCGTTCGCGCGAGCTTGCCTGCCGACGCCGAACCTGACACAATGCCCCGCTTTAGTGACGGTCCACTTGGGAGCGCCGCGCGGGCGTGTTGCTTTGTCATGGATATCCAATCCGGTTCGACAGCGGTGTTGGCGGTCGGCCTGTTCGTCGTCATCCTGTTGCTGACGATCCTGGTCCTCATGCGCAAGCTCTCGAGCCTGCGGCACGAGCGCAACGAACTGCTGAACCAGAAAGACGTGGTCTTCAGCTTCGTCTACGATGTCGGCGAAGTGTTCGCCGGGGCGGAGACGGTCGAAGTTCACGAACTCCTGAAGCGGGTGTTGTCCTACGCGTTGCGGACGGGGCGGGCGGGCGCCGGGGCTCTCTATCTGGTTGAGCCCGGCGGCGAAACGCTGCGGGCCGAGGCGGTGGCGGGCATCTTCCCCCCGATCGTCGGCGGCGTGGACGATGGAATCGAAACCGCGTTCAGCAAGGTCCGTTACGTCGAGGAGCTGGTGCGCAACCAGGTAGTCCGACTTGGGGAAGGACTTCTGGGCGAGGTGCTGGCGCGCGGCGGCCCGATCGTCATCGAGGAAGCCGAGACCGACACGCGCGTGCCGCGCTTCCGGCAGGACTTCCTGACCATCCACTCGATTCTGCTGGTGCCGCTGCGCTTCCGGCAGGAGATCATCGGCGTGATGGCCGTTGTCAACCGCATCGACGGCCGGCCCTTCACCGCTTCGGACGCCAGCCTGCTGCAGGCGCTGGCCGACCAGGCGGCGGTGTCGATTCACTACGCCACCGTCAGCCTGGCGCTGGATGAAAAGCGTCGGATGGATCGCGACCTCGATCTGGCGCGGCAGATCCAGATGGCCCTGCTGCCCAAGGAAGTGCCCCAGGTGGAGGGGTACGAACTGGCGGCGTTCAGCCTGCCGGCGGAGCAGGTTGGGGGCGACTACTACGATTTTGTGCAGGTGGACGGCGACCACCTGGGCATCGCTGTGGCCGACGTTTCGGGCAAGAGCGTCTCGGGCGCCATTGTCATGTCCGTCTGCCGGAGCATCCTGAGGCTTGAGGCGCGCGGATGCCTGAGTCCGGGCGTGGTGCTCAAGGCCGTCAACCGGGCGATGTCGGGCGATATGTCCGAGGACATGTTCGTCAGCATGGTCTACATGATCGTCAACCTCCGAACGCGCGAGGTGACGGTGGCGAGGGCCGGCCATATGGAGCCGATGATCCACTCCGGGCATGGTGGCGGGGTACGCGTTATCGCCTCCAAGGGCATGGCCATCGGCCTGGCGGACCCAGACACCTTCGAGGCGGCCCTGGAGGAGGGCGCCGCGCGACTGCAGGGGGGTGACTATCTGACGGTTTACACCGACGGGGTGACCGAGGCGCAGGACCGGAAGGGGCAGGAATGGGGCCTGCACAGCCTGGCCGAAGCCGTTGGTGCGGTGGCCCTCGAGCGGGGGTCGGCGAGCGAGGCGGCGGACCAGGTGCGGCAGAGGCTGCTGCAGTTTACGGTCGATCTGCCGCAGCACGACGATATGACGCTGGTGGTGCTTAAGGTGAAGCCTGAAGGGCGAGCGGGAGAATGATGAAGGACAAGCGCAAGAAGACGGCGACGGAAGTGACGGCGGAGGCCGCGGCTGCCCAGGGAGGTGCCGACGGGGTGTGCCCCGTTCCGGCCGAGGGGCAGGAACCAGGGACGGAGGCTGGGCCTGGGGTGGACGGGGAGGCCGCGGCCGTTCGGCGCGTGGCGGAGGTTGAGGACCGGTTGCTGCGTTTGCAGGCGGATTTCGACAACTACCGCAAGCGGATGGCCCGTGAACGTGAGGAGCTGTGGCGCCAGGCGCACGGCGACGTGATCGGCGAATTGCTGCATGTGATTGACCACCTGGACCTGGCGCTGGCCTCGGCCGCCGACCACCAGGCCCCGGCCGTGTTCGTGGATGGGTTCCGCATGGTTCGCGACCAGTTCATGGCCTCCCTCCAGAAGTACGGCCTGAAGGCCGTCGATGCCGAGGGCCACCCGTTCAATCCTCTGGTGCATGAGGCCGTGGCCCATCTACCGTCCGACGCCGTCGCCGAGAACCATGTGCTGGTCCAGACCCGCCGTGGGTTCATGCTCGGGGACCGCCTGCTGCGGCCGGCTCAGGTGGTGGTCTCGAAGGGGAGCCTCGGGGAGCCGGCGGCTGGATCGCCTTCCGAACCTGGTGCCGGCGCGCCATCCGCGGCCGGCGTTTCCGAGACTAAGCAGGGAGCATAAGAACGTGGCTGCGAAACAGGATTACTACGAATCGCTGGGGGTCAGCCGGAGCGCGTCGGCGGACGAGATCAAGAAGGCCTATCGCAAGCTGGCCATGAAGTACCACCCGGACCGCAACCAGGGCGACGTGGCCTCCGAGACCAAGTTCAAGGAACTGTCCGAAGCTTACGAGGTCCTCAGCGACACGGAGAAGCGGGAGAAGTACGACCGCTTCGGGCACGACGCGCCGGGGACTCCCGATGGTCCGGGCAGGCTCGACTGCTCGCGCGGCGTGGCCCATTCGGCCGACATTCAGGACATTCTGGGCAGCCTCTTTGGCGGCGAGGGCGGGGTTTTCGAGGAGCTCTTTGGCGGCGGTGGAGGGGGCGGCCGTCGACGCGGCGGCCGCACCGGCCCCCAGCGCGGCTCGGACCTGCGCTTTGATCTGGAGATCGACCTCGAGGAGGCGCTGTTCGGATCGGAGCGGGAGGTCACCATCCCCGTCTCCATGGCGTGCGAGACCTGTGCCGGGGCGGGCGTGGCCGCCGGTTCCCGCCGCGAGACCTGCGAGCAGTGCGGCGGTCGGGGGAGCGTCGTGTCCGGAAGCAGCTTCTTCCAGGTGCGCCAGGCCTGCCCGGTGTGCGGCGGAGAGGGGCAGATCGTGCGGCATCCGTGTGCGAAGTGCGGCGGCAGCGGCCGCGAGAAGACCCGCAAGCGCCTGCACCTGAAGATTCCGAAAGGCGCGGACACCGGCCTGCGGCTGCGGCTGGTCGGCAAGGGGGATGAAGGCGTCCGGGGCGGACCCGCGGGCGACTTGTATGTTGTGCTCCATGTCCGCAAGCATGATCTGTTTGAGCGGCGGGGCGACGATCTCTACTGCGAAATTCCCGTTCCTGTCGAAACCATGGCGCTGGGAGGGGAAGTGTCGGTGCCGACAGCCGATGGAATGGCCCGGCTCAAGCTTTCCCCGGGCACGCCGTCAGGAAAGATGTTCCGGCTGCGGGGCAAGGGCTGCGAGAACGTGGAGGGCGGCGGTCGCGGGGACCTGCATGTGCGGGTGGCTCCCGAGGTTCCCGCCCGCATGTCGAACAGCCAGAAGAAGCTCTGGCGGCAGCTTGAAGAAGAGCGGACCGAGGACGGCTATCCCGTCGGGCACGAGTTCCAGAAGCGCGTCGATTCCTTCCTTGGCCGCCGCGACGCTATGGGCAAACACTGACGCCATGCACCGCTGCCTCGTCAGTTCGGACGATCTCCGCCTGGAGCGCGTCCGGCTTCCCGCCGCCGCCGCGCACCACGTGGGACATGTGCTGCGCGCGCGGCCGGGCGACCGCATCCGCCTGTTCGACGGTCACGGGAGCGAGGCCACGGCCGAGGTGGAGTCGGCCTCCGGCAGCGAGGTCGTCGTGCGGGTGGTCCAGCGCGAGGCCGCCGCGCCGTCATCCGGGCCTCGAGTCGTGCTCCTGCAGGCCATGCCCAAGGGGCGCCTGATCGAATGGATCATCGAGAAGGCGGTTGAGGTCGGAGTCGACGCGGTTATTCCCGTGGTGGCGACTCGCTCCATCAGCCGCCCCGACGCGGAACGGGCGGAGGGGCGGGTCGAGCGCTGGCACAAGATCGCCGAGGGGGCGACGCGGCAATGCGGTGGCACCATCGTGCCGGAGGTATCGCTCCCCTGTCCGCTATCCGCGGCGCTGGACACCGCCGGTCCGCTGGATCTGCTGCTGGTGTGCTGCATTTCCCCCGATGCCCTGGAGTTGGGCCCCGTGCTGAGGACGCAGCTGGCCGGGGTGAAGACCGTGGGCATCATGATCGGACCGGAGGGCGACTGGTCGCCGGAGGAAGTGTCCGAGGCCCGCCGGCGCGGCGGGATCCCGGTCACCTTCGGCGGGCACGTGCTGCGCGTCGAGACCGCGGCGATCTACGCGCTGTCCGCCGTGGCCTACGAGCGGCGGTTCCTGTAAGACGAGGGAGCAAGGGTTCAGGGTTCCCGAACGCAGTGAGGGATCTCACTTCGCGTTCACGGCCCTTTCCAGATCCCTCACTGCGTTCGGGATGACGGTCACGAGCGAATCGAGGACGAGGGAATCGCCGTCCGCCGTGCAACCACTTTGGCCCGGGCGCATCTTCGAGTTCGCACGTTGAGGGTTTGCCACCGCCCCGGCCCTTCGGCGGGCGTCAAAGGGATCGCCTGCCCGCTTGTTACCGCCCTAGCGGACGCGATTATCGTACCCGTACGCGTTCACGACGTGCCGGAGAATTCGTGTACGTGCACGGGCACGCGTACGGCAAGGCGGACGGTGCCGCTGCCGGATCCTGGTCCCGCACCCGTGAGCGTTAAGCGTTACGCGTTGGGCGTTGGGCGTTGGGCGTTTCGTCTCTTTGATGACAAATCTTTGTCAATGAAGATCGTAAAGAAGAAAAGAACGCCCCCTCCTGAACCCTGAACCCCGAACCCTGAACCCTTTCTCTCTCCCTGTCAGGGCGATTCCGGCGGCAGAATGGAGTCGGCGTCTCCCATGTCGGCGCCACCGCCGCGGGGAATTCCCATCAGCTTGCGGCTGCGATCGAGGGCCTTGTTCTGGATGGGGGCGAAGCCGGGATCGTCGCGGATGACAGCCATCGCCTCACTGCCTCCCGTCTTGATGGCCATTTCCAGAGCGCGGACGGCGGCTTCAGTCTGCTTCTGCATCATCAGGATCGACGCCTGGTCCAGCCACGCCTTCCAGTCCGACGGTTTCAGCTTCAGGTACTCGGCCATGGGGGCGACCATGCGGTCCGGCCGCTCGGCCGCGGCGTACATTTGCGCGATCCTCAGGTAGATGTCCGGCGGCGTATTCGCCGTGCGGTTGGCCATAAACTGGGTCAGCGCCGTGTCCATCTCCTCGTAATCCTTCGAGCGCTGGCACATTTCGGCGACCTGAAGGTAGATGCGCGGATCGATTCCCTTGTTGGCAAGAACGCGGCGCAGCATCTCGCCATACAGGCCCTTCTGGCCCGCCTGGTAATAGAGATCCGCCAGTTCGAGCGCGGTCTTGATGTCGACCTGGCCCTTGGTGCGGCGCGTCTCCAGTTCCCGGATGCGGCGTGTGAGATCCTCGATGCGCTCGAGGTACGCGACAAACTCGGGCACCTTGGTGTTGCCCGGATCCTGGCGTCCGAAATCCTGCATGAGGTCGCGCGCCTCTCCGAAGCGGCTCATGCGCATGAGCACTTCCTGGACGAGGCGGAAGTTGGCCTCCGGGCTCAGGGGGTAGAGCATGCGGGCTTCGTGGAACGCCGCTTCGGCGTCGGGCAGGCGCATGCGGCTGGCATAAAGCCCGGCGATGGCGCTGCGCAGCTTCGAGAACGACTTGCGGGCCACGACGTCGCGCAGGAAGCGGGTGTCGCTCATAAGGCGTCGCGTGTACCAGTCCCAGAAGTCCGAATCGCTCCGGACAAGAGCGGGGTCCAGGTCGAGCTGCCGCGAGTTGATCTTCATGATCAGCCCATGCGGCGTCAGGTAGGGGTACATCCAGGGAATGACGTAGCTTTCCTCGACGTAGAAGTCGTGCCGGTAGCTGTTGCGCTTGAAGATGTCCTCCGCAAGGATGCCGTTGATCTCCATCACGCCCAGCGCTCCGCTGACCTGCACGCGCCCGTTCTCGATGGTCAGATCCGCGTTGCGCGACCGCTTGCCGCTGTTGACCTCGTCCACGTAGCGCTGGAAGGCCCGGGCGCTGTCCGGCTGGGCCGGAATCCAGATCTGGTCCCCGTAGAGGTCGCGCATGACGCTCATGTACGTGTTGTCGGCCAGCGCGTTTTGGGTGATCAGGTACACGTCTTCGCGGACGCGGGCCGAGTAGATCATGTAGGTCGGCACGAAGCGTCCCGGGTCGGTGCCGCCGTAGAAGATGGCGTCGGGGCCCATCGGGGGCGGATAGGTCGGGTCGGGCAGAGGCTCCTCGCCCTCCTCGAGCTCTTCCGAGATCGCGTCGGCCCCGCGCAGCTGGTAGTTTCCGAACTGCCAGCCGAAATCATGCCCGTTCTGTTCGGCGCCACCGACCCTGCGCACCTGTTCGGCGTTGTTTGCATTCTGGTGGATGGGCATCAGGGGCAGCAGCAGGGCGACCCCGACGGCCAGCCAGGTCATGACCCGGCGCCCGCGGAAGACCGTGTCGACGAAGGCCAGGCCGAAGATCAGGCCGTAGCCGACCCAGAATGCGTACAGCGCGTGCGAGGAGATGAACTTCACGCGCTGGATGAACATGTCCTGGATGTCGCCCTTCGGGTTGGCCAGCGCGATCAGCACCAGGCTCATGGCCAGGAAGCCGAACAGGGTCGAGATAAGCCACTGCTGCGACGCATGGTCGATGGTCATGCGGAACTGGTGGCGGCTGTCCATCAGCCAGACCACCAGGATGACGGCCAGAACCGGAATCAGCATGAGGGACACCAGGCCGGCCGCCTGGAGCATGATCAGCGTGCCCTGGCCGGCGGCCAGCTGCGCCCCCGTGCGCAGCGGCTCAAGCACCTTCAGGGCCCCCATCGAGAGCATGGTCATGTACAGCAGGATGATGCCGACCGCCCCCACCAGCACCAGCGCGACCGTAACGCGCTCGGGCATCAGCGTGCGCGCGGAGCCAGGCAGCTTGCGGATCATCTCGAGGGCCTGGCTGATGAACAGCGCCAGCCCGCCGGCAGCCAGCAGCAGGAGGATGCCGAGGGAAAGCATCTTGTACACCGGGGCGAGGAGGCCGATCTCGCCGATGAAGAGGCGCTCGGCGAAGGCGAGGACCGAGGCGGCGACCGCCAGGGGAAGGGCAAGGTACAGGGCCCGTATGCGGCGGCTGCGGATCGTTACCTGCCAGACGGTAAAGGGCAGGAAGCCCAGCAGGGCCATGGGCAGGCTGAACTGCTCCCGCAAGTCCGTCAGGAAATCCCCGATCACGTACACGAACTCCATCGAAAACACGTCGGCCGGAGCGATCTTCTCATACTGCCCGCGCGTGATGGCGTGCTTGAAGCCCTCCCAGGTGCGGGGGTAGGCCCAGTTCATCGGCGGGTTGCGCAGGTCCGAGGCCAGCGGCATGTAGGCGTAGAACGAAAGGCCGAACTCCACCATGAGGATGGAGATGGCCACGGTGCGCCCCCGGGGCAGGAACAGCCACCCGAGGCCGAGGACGACGACATTGAGCGTCGCGTAGAACGCGAACCAGAACGACAGCGGGTGGTAGAGGCTGAAGAGTCCACCCTTGCGCAGCAGCACGGCCAGCGCGAGGTTGATCGAGATCAGGGCCGTGGCCAGCACGTAGCCGCCGGGAAGCGAGCAGGACAGCAGGGCCGTCGCGCCCATGGCCGCCGCAAAGGCGAGGTAGTAGGGGCGCCAGTTCATGACCTGCGAGGAGTCCATGTCCGGGCGCGCCGCCGCCGAGGGGAAGTTCGCCAGCAGGAGCAGCAGCACCAGCACGCCGGCGGCCATGAGCACCAGCGGCAGCATCGGCTGCCGGCCGGGACGCGTCGTGAGACGGGCGGTCACGGCCATGGCCACAATGAAGGTCAAAGCCAGAAGGATGCCCCCATAGAGCACGGGAGGCGCGGAGAGGGGCGTGTGGCTGAGCAGCCAGTCGTAGCCCTCCCCGTCGTACGCGGGCAGGTGCGGGAAGTTGACCATCGGCGGCTGGCTGGCGAGGTTGCAGATGACCAGGATGACGGCAAAAGGCGTGCCCACGATCAGGAAGTCCCTGAACAGGTCGATATCCTTGAGCATCACCGCCACCATCAGGGCCATGACGGCCAGCAGCAGCACCTAGTAGTTCGTCAGGCCGAGCCCGAAGACAAAGGCGGCCACGAAGAGCACCTTGTCGTTGGGCCGCCGCAGCCAGCGGTAGGTCAGCAGAAAGACGAGGGCCAGGAAGAACGCGTTCAGGCTGTACACTTCGACGATGGTCGTCTGGGACCACATGACCGGCGCAAACGCCAGCAGGAGGCTGCCGACGACGCCGCCGGTCCAGCCGATCAGGTTGTCGGTGCGCCCGTCAGCGGTGTGGGTTTCCGCGCGCGATTCGGCGAGCAGGTCGCTGCCGGATCGGCAGATGAGCATCGCCGTAATGCCGCAGGCCAGCGCGCCGAAGACCACCGACACCAGCGTGACGGCCCAGGCCGGGTTCGGCTGACCGCGGAACGTGACGAACCAGAAGATCTTGGTGAAGAGCCACGAGATCATCGTCCAGATCGGATAGCCCGGAGGATGCGGCACTCCCAGGTAGTCGCCGGCCACGGCCAGCTCGCCGGAGTCTTCCAGAGAGACCGTCGGCGCCATCGTATAGAAGAACACGCCGAACGAAACGAGGAAGGCGGTCCAGAAGGCCTTCCAGTCGATGGGGCGGAAGAACCGCCCGGCCGGCGCATCGAGAACGGGCATCGGTGTTGACGAGTCCATCAGGGGTACACTCCACTAGTGGGGATGAAATGTAACCGCTTGCGGCGCCGTGTTCAAGCTCGCCGGGAATCCGGTTCGCGGCGGACGATGAAAGGCTTTTCGGACGGGGCGTACGACAGGGCGCTGCCGCCAATGAACTCGCGCAGAATCGAAATCCCGGGGACGCCCCGGTCCTCGGCCGGCAGGAAGTTGAGCAGGAACTCCGTCAGGCGCCTCGCCTCGGTGTACTCGGGCTGGTCCGGCTTGACCTGGCACAACAGGGGCTCGGCCAGCCTTTTCAGAACGGCCAGCTCGTAGTCCAGCGCCGAGTTGAACGTGGCGTCGGCCTCGCGCTGAAAAGGGAAGATCCAGCGCTTCTCGCCCCGCCGGACCGAGGCCCACATGCGCAGCGTGTGCAGCGCCGAGTGCCCGCGGTGCCGGTGATCGCGAACCAGGCGGCGCAGCAGACGGTTGTCGGTGGTGGAGATCCGGTTGTTCGAGTCGACGCTGAGCTGGGTCAGCGCGCTGACGTAGATCCGGAACTTCTGGAGGGCCGGCACCAGGTGCGTCAGCTGGGGGTTCAGCCCGTGGATGCCCTCGACAATGAGGACCTGTTCCGGATGCAGACGCATCGCCTCTCCGGTCCATACGCGCCGTTTGCGGATGAAGTCGAACGCCGGGCGCTCGACTTCGTTCCCTTGGATCAGTTCGATCAGCTGGCGGTTGAACAACTCCAGGTCGACGGCCTCGATGTGCTCGTAATCGGGGTTGCCGTCCTCGTCGCGCGGGTTGAGGTCTTCGCCGACGAAGTAGTCGTCGGTCCCGATCGTGACGGGCTGGAGCCCGTTGACCAGCAACTGCGTCGTCAGGCGCTTGGCGAACGTGGTCTTGCCCGAAGAGGACGGGCCGGCCACCAGCACGATGCGCACGCGGTCGCGGGCGGCGGCGATCTGATCGGCGATGCGGGCCAGCTTCTTTTCGTGCAGCGCCTCGCTGGTCTGGACGAAGCGGCCGAAGTTGCCTTCGGCGATGACCTCGTTCATCCGGCCGACCGTATTGACCCCGAGGATCCGGCCCCAGTCCTTGTGCTCCTGGAAGATGTGGAACAGCTGCGGCTGGTCCTCAAAGGGAGGGATGACGTTCGGGTCGGATCTGTCGGCCAGGTGCAGCACGAAGCCCGGCGGGTAATGGATGAGCTGGAAGCGGTCCAGAAGGCCGGTGCGGGGCGCCAGCGGCCCGTGCGCCAGGTCCGAAAAGGTCCCGCAGCGGTGCATGACCACGCGCGGCGGGTTGCGGTGCCACAGCAGGTTCAGTTTGTCGCGCTGCCCGGAGAGGGTGAAGGCGCTGACGGCATCGCAGTAGGCGATCTTGCAGCGGTCGATCGGCAGATCCTGCGCCACGAGGTCCCGCATGCGGCGGTCGATGCGCTCCAGTTCGTCCGGGCGGATGCCATGGCTGTTGCCGTCGCGGGTGTGAAAGCTGCAGTAGAGCCCAAGCCCGAAGGAGTGCTCGACGGAGAAATCGGCGTCCGGCGCCGCGTCGCGCACGGCCATGCCGAGCAGAAAGCACAGGGAGCGGCGATACACGCGCCAGCCGTGGGCATCGGATGCGTTCAGGAACCGTACGTGGCTGTTGACGCTGAGGGGGTAGGAGAGAGACACGAGGTCATTGTTGACCAGCGCCGCGATCCACGGCAGCCCGCTCGCCGCCGGCGCGGGCGCCAGCGCGCCGACCGGCGTGTCGCACGGCAGCACGGCGGACTCCCCGCCCTCGATCGCGACGCTGATCCTGCACTCCATATGCGCCCCGTCCCCCACTGAACATGTGGGGGAATCATGTGCCCAAAGGAGTGGACGGTCAAGCTGCTTCCCCCGACAGTCGCTTCACCTGGCGCATCTTTGAGCTTGCACGTTGAGGGTGCGCCCCTGCCCACGCCCTGAAGGCGGATCCCGCGGCCGTTCGCGCCCAGGGCTGCGGGGATATAGGCGTTCGACCACCCGGCGTGCACCGAAACGGTGATTCACCCCGCCTGTGCTTGTTGAAACGGGGCTGGAGATCAACCTATCGTTGCGACACGGATCGCGGCGGTACAGCGCGGGCTGCGAACTCGCTGAGACGGACCCAGGCAGCGGGCTCGTAGCGCCCGCTGTACGTTGGGCCGCCGTGCGTCCGTGTGAAGCGTCCATCTGTCGGGACGCCTTCCGGCCCGCAGTCACGGTGCGAGGCGCAGGCCCCGGCCCGCCCGCTTGCCTTCGATCGGCTTCGACAGGACGGTTCTCCGGCCGACCTCAGCCCCGGCCGCCACCACCTCGGCATCGACCCTTCTGCCGCGACGCGAGATGGATCGCAGGTGCGGGTACCGGGCCTTCAGGTACGCGGCGGCCTCCCGATCGCCCTTCGCCACCAGGGCCTGCGTGGCGCTGGCGGCGTTGCGGGCAGTGACCTTCTGACTCTCCAGCTTCTCCCGGAACCCACGAACCAGGCCGACGGCAAAGTCGGTCTTTCGGTGGCGCCGCCCGCCCGCCACCCGCGAGCCGAACGCCGTCCACTGCTCATCCACCGTGCGCTTCAGGAACTCGTAGACGTAGCCGGCCATCTTCAGGTTCTCGGCTCTTCCGCTGGCCTCGATCACGCGACCCATCCTGCCCTTCGATACGACGTAGGCGGGAATCACGACGGTGCTGACGAAGTAGAACTCCCGGAGGAGGCCCATCATGGCATAGTCCTCCGCGGCGAATCGCGAGACGGGCGCTCCGATGCTCATGCTGAGGAAATCCGGCTTCGCCCCGCACTCGAGGAGGCTGACGTTGTGCTTCGCCATGTAGGCGTGCACCTTCGCCATCGCCAGTTCGGCCTCGTGGCAGCCCTCGCCGTGACCCAGGGCCAGGAGCTTCCTGACGCGCGACAGGATCCGATCGCCGTCCCTGTCCGAATCCCCCTCGAGCCGCTGGTGGATGGACGCCACATCGCCGGAAGCCCGGGGGTCCGCCCGCAGGAGCCGGCAGGCTTCGTGGAAGCGCGGCCCGTGGGGCGTGTCATCGCCGCCGAGCGACTCATCGGCCACCTGGTGCGCCGTCTCGTGAAGCAGAACTTCCCGTACGCTCACCCAGGGGAACTCGCGCACCAGCCTCCCGCTGAGAACGATCGTCTTGCGGTCGCCTTGCCACATCCCCCACACGCTGGTCAGATCCCGAATCTCGAAGCCCGGGACCCGCAAGCGTTGACGGTGCGCGCGGGGCAGGCTGTTCACGGCCCATTCCCACTCGCAGTACAGACCGTGAAGCACGCGCTCTTCCATGACCCACCGCTCAGGGGAGCCTGGGGCGCTGCTTGTCTTTCGACTGCTGCTCGGCCTTTGCGTGTTTGGCGTTGTTCTGCTTCTGCCCTTTGGCCTTTTCCTTCTTGCCCTTCTTGTCGCCCATGGCGTCGCTCCTTTCCGGCTTCGTCTGCATCCGGTTACTATGCCGGGGAGAGTAACAGCGAATGGGGGCCTGTCAAGCAGGGCAGTCGCGTCACCGGTCAGGGATCCAGGCGCAGGTCACGAGTCCGATCACCGCCACGGCCAAGGCCACGAAGATGCCGGGCCAATAGCCGCCGATGAGGTCGGCTCCCAGTCCGGTGAGCGGCGCCGCGACGATGGCGGCCGCGCCGTGAAACAGGAGGATGGCCGGATAGACCGACCCGAGGACGTGCACGCCGTAGACCGAGGCTGCCTCCGACGGGAAGACGGCCAGCGCGCCCCCGTAGCAGAACCCCAGGAAGAAAGCGGACGCCATAAACAGGGATGCGCTCCATCCGGACGCCGCGAAGACGAGCACGGACGCCACGACTGCGGTCATCAGGAGGAGGACCGCGTTCCGCTCCTGCAATCGGTCGTGAATCACTCCCCACGCGATCCGCCCGGCCCCGTTGCCCGCGGCCAGCGCGGAGATAGACGCCGTGGCCGTGAACAGGTCGAACCCGTGCCACGTGCCGATCGGCTTGAGGGCGCCGATGAGCGCAAGCCCCGGGTAGGTTGCGCAGCCGATTCCAATGGCCATGCGCCAGAACCGCCGGTCGCCACGCAGCGTCGACCGCCGGAACGATTGAGCTGTCGCCGCGTGGTGGGCGGCGGCAGGCGGCACGGACAGGGCCAGAGCGGCAAGCAACGCCAGCGGGCCGTAGACAGCTCCCACCAGCCGGAAGATGCGAAGCACGGGCCAGCCGTGTGAGAGCAGGATGCCGGCGAGGGTGGACAACACGATGGCCGCGCAGCCGTAGCCGGAAACCACGATGCCGGTCACCAGGCCGCGCCGGCCCGGGAACCACTTGGCCACGCAGGCAACGGAGGTGATGTAGCCGAAGGCGACGCCCAGCCCGCAGAGCAGGCTGACTCCCAGGACGAGCCCCCAGAACCGGTCCCCGAGAAAGCCCGCCACCAGGTATCCGCTGCCGAGCAGCGCGGCGCTCAGGCACGCCGGGATGCGCGGGCCCAGCAGATCCTGCATGCGCCCGCCGAGCAGGGACCCCAGGCAAAGCACCGCGATCGTCAGGCCGAACACCCCCTGGGTCATGGCGGACGAATAGCCGTAGTCCCGGTTCAGCCCCGGCACAAACACGCTCCACGCATAGATGCCGCCGAGGCAGAGATGGAGGACCACGGCAGCAACCAGAACGGCGTACTTCTTCATGCGGGGGGACTTCGTATCGCATCCGCTTGGGGCGTGGGAAGCACAAAGTCACAAAAAGCTGAAAGCTGAAGACTGAAAGCTGAAATGACCGCCCAACGTTCAGAGTCGCGGGACCATGGACTGGAGCCCCGACCGACTTGCCGTACACGTGCGCGTGCACGTAAACGATCCTCCGGCACGTCGTGAACGCGTACGGGTACGAAGATCACGGCCGCTCCAGTGCAAGGCGCGCCCATTCGCTGGAGGGCGGGCGGCCCCGACCGCCTTGCCGTACACGTACGCGTGCACGTAAACGATCCCCCGGCACGTCGTGAACGCGTACGGGTACGCGTACGAAAATCACGGCCGCTCCAGTGCAAGGAGCGCCCATTCGCTGCTCGTAAGGCACGGACCGGTGCTTCGAGCGGCACGGCCCAGCTGTCTTGGCCCGTTCCAGCGCGTTCGTAGCCCGCGCTGTACCCCCGCAGGTGGCCGGCGCAGCATGGCGACCCGGTCCCGCGCAAACTCGCAAATGCGCCCCGAGTGCGACAAACCCCGGGTGGTTGAGACATGCTCGCCGGTGCGAGTGGGCTTGGCATGGGCCCCTCTCGCCGCTAGTCTGCGTTCAGATGACGGAAGAGGCCACCACGCCGAGGCGTTCTCAAGGCATCCCGACCCGGGCGGTCGCCCTGTTTGCGGCGGGCCTGCTCTGGCTCGGAGGGTTTGCGAGCGCCGCCCGCGGCGGCTGGGTCGAGGACGGGGACGGCAAGACCGTCATCCACCTCAAGCTGTTCGGCCTGCCGGACCCGACGGACCCGACTCCCACCGTGCGGGCGGATCTCGCGGTGGTGACCGAGTTCAAGCGCCGCTTTGCCGGAACCTTCGCTGAACGGTACCGGGACAAGTACAAGGCCGACCCCGCGCGCTACGGGAAGCACAACTGGGATAACGTCGAGATCGATCTTCAACGCGCGTCCGGAATCACGGTCGAAGGGGTGGAGAACGATCTGATGGCGATCGCGGGCCAGATGGCGCCCGACGTCCTGTATGTGCAGTTCCGCAAGTCCGACAACTACATCCGCAACGGGTTCCTGTATCCGCTCGACAAGCCCGAGGACGGCTACTTCTCCTCGCTGACGGAGGAGGAGAAGGCCCTGCGCATCCACCCCAGCGTGTGGCCGGTCATCCAGCGCAAGGGCCCTGACGGCCGCACCCACGTGTGGACGATGCCGTTTGGCGGGCTTCTCGGGCTGACCGCCCTGTACCGCAAGGACCTGTTCGACCGGGCCGGCGTGCCGTACCCCACCAACAACTGGACGTGGGATGACCTGCTGGCCGTGTGCCGCAAGATCAGCGACCCCGGCAAGGGCGTCTACGGCATCGCGCTGGCCATGGGCGAGCAGTGGGAGGCCTGGTTCTGGTACACGTACCTCTGGTCGGCCGGCGGCGACGTCATGGTGTACGACGAGGCCTCGGACCGGTGGCGCTGCACGTTCGACAGCCGCGAAGCCGCCGTCGCCCTCGACTTCTATACGCGCCTGACGAGCGAGCCCTGGACCGACCGCAACGGCGTCCGGCGGCGCGGCTACGCCTGCCCTCAGAGCGCCGTGGGAACCAAGTGGGAGAACGGCGAAATCGGGCTCAGCGTGAGCTACCTCACGGAGAGCATGTTCAGCGTGATCAACCCCGACCTGACCGGCATGGTGCCTGTGCCGCTGGGCCCCACCGGGCTTCGCGGCGCTGAGATCAACAGCACGATGATGGGGATGTTCAACGGCATCACCGATCCTGTCGTGCGCGATGCGGCCTGGGAGTACATGCGCTTCTTCGATGCGAAGGACGCCATGCGCATCAAGGTGCGAACCCTCGTCGAAGCCGGACTGGGTCGGTTCCTGAACCCGCGCTACCTGCGGATGTTCGGATACGACGAGCTCATCCGGCTGGCGCCCCCGGAGTGGGAGCAGTGCTTTGAGATCGCGATGAAGACCGGCAAGCCGGAGCCGTTCGGCCGCAACAGCAACTTCGTGTGCGGCATTCTCTCCGAGGTCCTGCAGAAGGCGCGCGCGCAGGCGCTGGACGGGCGGTTGCCGGAGGATCCGGAGCAGCGCCTGGTCGCCATGCAGGCTTTGCTCCGGGAGGGCGTAGCCAAGGCGAACGTCGTGATGCTGGATGAGCTGACCCCGAAGCAGCGCGGCACGCGCCGCACGGTGGCGGCAGTAGCCCTGGCCTGCGTCGTCGCGGCCTTCACGGTCGTCGTCCTCAAGATCACCCGCATCTTCGGCCCCCCCAAGGACGCGCCCGGCGAGCGAACGGCCAGATGGAGTCTCGGCCGGCGGGCGGCCGTCGGCCTGCTCCTCCTGCCGGCGATGCTGAGCGTGCTGGTCTGGCAGTATATTCCGCTGCTCCGGGGATCTGTCATGGCGTTCCAGAACTACAATGTCATGGGGGGCTCCACGTGGGTCGGCCTGGATAACTTCGGCAACGTGCTCTGGGACGGCGACTGGTGGATCTCGGTGTGGAACTCGGCGCGGTACAGCTTCCTGATCATCTTCCTGACGTTCCTGCCCCCCGTTGTCCTGGCGGTCCTGCTCCAGGAGGTGCCGCGGGGCAAGACCCTCTTCCGGGCGATCTACTACCTGCCGGCCGTCACCTCGGGCCTCGCGATCACGCTCCTCTGGAAACAGTTCTACGAGGGCTCGGAGTACGGCGCCCTCAACGCCCTCCTGATGCGCGTCCCAGCCATCGCCTACCTTGCGACCGGGCTGGCGCTGCTGGCTCTGGCGCTGGCCTTCGCGTGGCGCCTGGCGACGCACTGGCGCCGGGGCGTGGCCGTGTGCATCGCCGCGGGCGGGGCCCTGGCGGCGTACACGTGCTGTGCGCTGGCGTGGCCGATCTTCGCCCAGGAAGGCGTCTCTGTGTGGAGCGCGCTGTTCATGGCCCTGCCCGAGGCGCGCAACTGGCTGCTCGATCCGTCCACGGCCATGCTCTGCTGCGTGTTGCCGATGCTGTGGGCGGGCGTGGGCCCCGGCTGCCTGGTCTACCTGGCAGCGCTCAAGTGCATACCCGACGAGTCCTACGAGGCGGCCGACATGGATGGAGCCACGTTCATCGACAAGATTCTCTTCGTCGTCTTTCCGACGCTCAAGCCCCTGTTGATGATCAACTTTGTGGGCGTGTTCATCGGCTCCTGGAACGCGAGCGGCAACATCCTCGTGATGACCGGCGGCGGGGCGAACACCCGGGTGGCGGACCTCAGCATCTTCTACAGCGCGTTCATGTACCTCGCGCTGGGCCAGGCCACGGCGATGGCCTGGTTCCTCGGCGCGATGCTGACCGGCTTTACCGTGTACCAGTTGCGGATCCTTTCCCGTTTCGAGTTCAAGAGCACCGGCAGCAAGGAGTAGGGCGGATGCCGATCGTCTCCCAGGCCAGCTATCGCCACCCGCGCACGCGGGCCCTGCACGGCGCGATCTACCTCGCGCTCATCGCGGGCGCCGTGACGATGGTCTATCCCTTCCTGCTGATGCTCGGCGGAAGCACCCAGAGCGGCGTGGACAGCCGGGAATCGAAGGCCGTGCCGACCTTCTGGCATGACGATGCGATGCTGTACCGCAAGCACGTCGAGGGGCTGTTCAACGAGTCGCTTGACGCGATGAACTGCGCCTACCAGGACGGCGTGCCGTCGTTCGAGTGGCTCGCACCGCCGGCGCAGCCCAACCGGAAGCTGGTCTCCGAATGGCGGGCCTTTCTCAGGGCCTCGCCGCCCCCGCTCTATGCCTATGCCCTGGGTTACGTCCACACCCCCCTTTCACGGACCGAGCCCCGCTATTTCCGGGAGTTCAAGACGCACGTCGCCGACGCCTATGGCCGCGACATGCAGGCGGTGAACCGGCGGATCGGTTCGAATTTCGTCAACTGGAACGCCTTTGTCTTTCTTCCCGAAGCCTACCTGCTGCGCATCAACATCCCGGACGACACGCCGCTTCTAAGATCGATGTGGGACTTCAAGGCGCGGCAGCCGGAGGGGATGCGCTACTACTTTTCTCCCGAGGGGTTCTATCGGCGGATGTTCCTGCAGAACAAGTATGGCCCGGAGATCGAGGGGTACAACCGTGCGCACGGCACGCGCTACGCCTCGTATGCGGACGTCCATCTTTCGCGGCGTCTTCCCGAAGGCACCCGGCTGGAGCGGGAGGACTGGGAGACGTTCGTGCGCAACTCGCTGAACCTGCTGTGGGTCCGGGCGGATGGGGAGGCGCAGGGGCCGTATCGCGAGTGCCTGCGCGCGAAGTATGGGTCCATCGACGTCCTGAACCGCAACTACGGCACCGCCTACGCGAGCTTCGACGACGTTCCTCCGGTTGACGAGCCGCCCGCCCGGGCGATCATCCGCAGCGACTGGAACGATTTCATCACCGGGTGGCAGTCCCCCGACACCAAGGTGCTTCACATCCTGCCCGCGAACCTGCTGCGGATTCACAGCCTGGATTTCCAGTTCCGCGACCACCTCGAGCGCAAGTACGCGTCCATCGCCACGGCCAACGCCGCGCTGGGCACGTCGTTCAAGGACTTCCTCTCCATCCTGCCGCCCCAGCGCGACCTGCACTATCTCGAGTTTCTCGAGACGAAAGGCGCCCTCCGCCGGGAGTTCATGACGCGCAACTACAAGGCCGTCATCGACTACATGGTCGTCAACGGGCGGGGGATGACCATCACCGTGGCCTACTGCATCCTCGCGGTGCTGGCCGCGCTGATCGTGAACCCGATGGCCGCCTACGCGATGAGCCGCCACAAGATGCGGTCCTCCTACACCCTCCTGCTCTTCCTGCTCATGACGATGGCATTCCCGCCGATGGTCACGCAGATCCCCTCGTTCCTGATGCTGCGCGAATTCCACCTGCTGAACACCCTCGCCGCGCTCGTGTTGCCGGGGCTGGCCAACGGCTTCTCGATCTTCCTGCTCAAGGGGTTCTTCGACTCCCTGCCGCGCGAGCTGTACGAGTCCGCGGCGATCGACGGGGCGAGCGAATGGGTCATCTTCTGGCAGATCACCATGAGCCTGTCGAAGCCCATCCTGTCGGTCATTGCGCTCGGGGCGTTCTGTGCCGCCTACGGGAACTTCATGTTCGCGCTGCTCATCTGCCAGGACGAGCGGATGTGGACCCTGATGGTCTGGCTGTACCGGCTCCAGCAGCGCAGCGGCCGCGCGGTCGTCTATGCCAGCATCGTCATCGCCTCGATCCCCACCTTTGTCGTCTTCGTCCTCTGCCAGCGGGTGATCCTGCGCGGCATCATCGTGCCGACCGAGAAGTGAGGAGGTCAGGGCCGATATGCTTCCTTCCTCGGAATTGACAAACGCGAATTCCCGTGTAACCTCGGTCACGCTAGAGGCGATGCAGACCCTAGAGAGGCGTTGGCAAAATGAACACACTATCGAAGGAAAACGCGCGCCGTGCGGCGAAGATTTACGGCGCAGACGAGGTGCGAGAGGCAATCACCACCGGCAAACTGGCGAATTACTATCAGTCCCAGGTGGATATCACCACCCGCCAAGTGGTTGGTGTGGAAGCGCTGGCGCGCTGGTTTCACCCTCAAGATGGGATGGTATACCCCCACCAGTTCATCGGTGTGGCGGAAGCGCACGGATTGATCAATGACCTGACCCGGGTGATACTGGCTAACTCGCTTGCTCAAGCCAAGGTGTGGCAGGAAGCAGGGCTTATGCTACGGGTAGGAGTCAACCTGTCGGCGGGCAATCTGGTGTCGTTAGAGTTTGTGGATGTGGTTGTCGGGTGTGCGGCTGAAGCAGGGGTGCCGCCGCAACTGGTTGATTTGGAACTGCCGACGAACAGTCTGAAGGAGGACTTGAGTACTCCACGTGAAGTTCTAACCCGACTGCGCCAGCAGCAATTCCGGTTGTCGTTCAATGATGTTGATATTGAAAGTGCTTCCTTGGCTCAGTTGCGTGACCTTCCATTCGATGAAATCAAGATCACGCCAAGTGTTGTGCATGGCG
>CAZJBP010000059.1:0-20313 GCA_964544115.1 uncultured Victivallales bacterium
CACACCCCACCAGTGACACACAAAAAGCCGCGAACACTGCATTGAGCATGAGGTTTCTAATGCACATACTTTGTCCTCTTGTAGCGATCATCACCGAAGAGCCCCCGGATCCAGCGCTTGATTCGATCACCTGCGTAGAGCACCCCTGTGGCTGAATCATGCATCGGCTCGGCCTTGATATCCCCCGGGTTTGCACTCCACAGGGGCTGCTCAAACCCGATACGCGATCGGTAGCGTTGAATTGCTCCATAATACTGATCCGGAAAGTCTCCCACAGGAACTCCGGCTTCCGCTGACTGAATCCACATCCAATAGAGTGCAACATATCCTTGTACTACACCTGTCTTGTACCCTTTTCCAACATCGGCGTGGACGCCAGCAAGATAGACCTGCGAAACACGCGGATCGTCCGCAAACAGAGTGACAGGGAACTTACCTCTGACATCGTGACGTGACACTGCATGAGCCGCAGCACCAACAGTATCAGGAAGTGCGAGTCTGATGCCCGGGTTGACATCATTTCCGGGCCAACCAGTCGAAGCAACAGTATCGAAAGTACCAAGGAAACGGATATTAACATCCTTACCCTCGACATGGCCGCCACATTCAAGAGGGATGCCAACATCTCTAATCATGTTCGCAAATTCCCGGGCGAAGGCAGCGCCGCGGCTAAAGCCGTAGATGTCAATCTGCTGGCGTGCTCCCGTTTCATCTGGAGTGTTATAGGCGGCCACGAGATCTTGATACATCTCTTTAAGGCGGGCCCGGCCGCCCGCGCCAAATACACCCCCAGCGACTGAGTCTGCGCCGCCACCAGTACCCACACCGGGCTGGTAATGAACTTCTCCGGCATAGAGCGCTCTCATCTCCGAAACGTTTGACTCGACATAGAACTTACTGCTTGGATCGTCTTCATCAATCCAAGTGCCGCCAAACATGTAAGCATCCAACCCAAACTTATCCACGCCACCGACCGGATCATTCCCCACAAACCCATACACATTCACACCCCCAGCCTCGCCGATCGGGTCGCGGGAGAGCCAGCGGCCTTGGGCGGGGGAATAGTAGCGGTAGCCGTAGTAGCACAGGCCGGTTTCGGGGTCGGTGTATTTGGTGGAGAAACCGAAGCGGGGGAGGGTGCCTGGCTTCGGAGACAGCGGGGCACCGAAGGGTGTGTAGTCCAGCGCGGTCAAGGTTCCGCTGACGGACTCCCGCACGGCGGACACATTTCCGTTGCCGTCGTAGCCGTACTCGAAGACGGATCCGTCTGAGGCCAGGGTGAAAACCAGCCCCCCTACTCCGCCGACGCCTCCGGGAACGCCGGACACGTCTGGGCCCCACACATGGAACTGCCAGGTGCCCTCACCGCCTGCCTCTTCCCCTGATGTCCGCTCGCCGAGCATGTGCCATCCATCCCACATGAAGCGCGTGCTGCGCCGCGCCACCCAATATCCGGCCGCGAGTTCATCCACCTCCGAACTCACCCGCCGACCCGCGTGGTCATAGGCGAACCGCAGCCGCCGGGCCCCGTTAGTCTCGACCACCGGATCGCACGCTACCAGCCGGTTTTCTGTGTCCCACTTGTAGCGCCACGTGCCGTCCGACAGCAAGTTTCCATCCGCATCGGTCGCAAGACCGGTCATCTCGGCGCCGGTAACGATCTGTGTGTAGGCGTTGAGCGCGTTGGCGGCATAGCGCGTCTCGATCTCGTCAACCGTAGCAGACAGCCGGTTACCCACAGGATCGAACGCGTATGTGTAGGCATGGGCGCCGTCAGCCGCGCTGACCAGTTCGTTCCGCGGGTTGTACCCGAAGGAATTCGTCACGGCGGCAACCAGCAGCGCCCCGCTGTCCTTCCGCTCCGTGCGCCGCCCGACGGAGTCCGCGCGGTACTCGTGACACACGGCGGCCACGCCATCCGCCGCGCTCTCCGCCGAGGCCAGCCACGGCCGTCGCGGTTCATACGTCCGCGAGACAGACCACCCGTCATCGCTCTCCCAGCCCGCAATCCGATCTGTCCCCGCCTGATACCGATAGGTCGCCGTGCGGGCCCTGTGCCCGTTCTCTGTTGTCGCCTCGCCCGAGATCGCACTCAACCGGCCGCCTCCGTCATAGCCGTACGTCACGCTCCAGCCGGCGTCGGTCGTCACCGCCTCAAGCCGGCCCGCGACCCCCGCAGCGGCATAGCCGTAGCCGATCCGGTAGCCATCCGGTCCTGCAACCGCCTCCGCCTCAAGCTCGCCGCGACCGCCATAGCTCATCGTCCGCTCGCCCTGACCGTCCTGCACCCACACCGGCCGCCCCATGCGGTCACGGCGAACCGACACGCCGGGCGTGTCGCCGCCTTCATACTCGATGTTCGTCAACAGCCCCGACGCCGGGTCGTAGGCGTAGCGCGTCATCAATCCCCGCGCCCAGGAGCGAGCGGCCAATCGGCCCGCGGCGGTATACGCATACCGCACCCGTGCGTTGCGGCCGGTCGTTCCGCCCGCATCCGGAAGCCACTTTTCGCGGAGCAGCCCCGTGGCCTCGTCGTAGACCCAGCGGGTCACGTCGAGCGCATTGGAATGCTGGGCGAAATCGGATGCGTTGGTGATCAGCACCGAACAATCGCGAAGCGTGCCCATCGACGCCCGGCGCCCGAACGAGTCGTACGTCCACCGCACGGGATACGCGCTGCCCCACTGCGCAACGGGGCGGCCCCACAGGTCATAGGCGACATACGTGGCGTTCGTCAGCGCATTCGTTGATGCCACGACGCGGCCCGTGTCAGGGTCGAAACCATACGTCGTCCGAGCCCCCTCACCGTCTTCGGTCCACAGCACCCGGTCGTCAGACCCATACCCCGTGCGCGTCCCGCCGGTGGCCGGGTTGGTTGACGCCACGCGCCGGCCGAAGCCATCGCAGGCGTGCCACAGCTCGACCCCGGTCGGGGCCGCGCTGTACACGGGGCGTCCGTTGAGTTCCACCTGCACGCCGTTCGTGGATGACTCGGGTGTGTCGACCGTCGTCCGCACAAGCCGGCGCGTTCGGTCAACTTCCCGCCGCCGGACCGTCACATTTCCCCAGGCATCGACAAACTCCTCCTCCGACGTGCATCCGGCGTCGAAGCCCGTCAGCCGCTGCCGATGGACTGAGTTGGTGACCGGCGTCGCGCTGTTCTCGAACGGATAGCACATCTCGGTTTGCACCTGCCACCAACCGGCGCCTCCACCTCCCGCCGCCAGCCGCTCGCCCCGCTCGTACCGCGACCGCGACTCCCACACGCGATCCGGCCCGGCCAGATCGACGCGGCCATTGCCATTGATATCCAGCGCCGTGCGAACCTGCTCACCCAACTCGTCATAGGCATACAGCGTGTCGGCCACGCCCGGCGCCGCCGCGCGGACCCGGCGGCCGGACTCGTCGTGAATGAAGACGTTCGTGAGGATTATTCCGCCGCCGAAGCCCGGCGCCTCCACCCGTGCGGTCCGCCCCAGCGCATCGCTGACGGTGCGCTCCCACGCCGCCGCATTCGTTCCCTGCGGGCCGGCCCAGGTCGTCGCCCATGTCGTGCCATCGGCGGCCACTCCGTAGTCACTCCACGTTGCCAGGCGCCCGTCCTCCGTGGTGCACTTCGCCGCCCCGGACCGGTAGGCCTCGCCCACCCGCTCCAGCCCGCCGGGCAGAACAGTGCGTTCGATGCGCCCGCCGGAGAGCCGCGACATTGCCATCCGCACGCCCGCTTCCGTCGTCCGGTTGGTCGCGTACCCCGCCAGGTCGTACGCCGTCGTTGAGCGGTAGGCGGTTCCGTCTTCCGACCTCCGGGTCAGCGAGACCTGCCGACCTGCCGCGTCGAGGCCGTACTCCGTTGTCAGATCCGGCTGGGATCCAAACTCCGCGTCCACAACCCCCATCCGCCGCACTCCGATTTGCCGCGACAGGGCATCGAGCGCGTAGACCTGGACTCCGCCCGCCGCGTCCACGTCGCGCTCCTTGCCGCAGCAACCCCACGCCTGTTCGGTGGTCTCGCCGTTCGAGCGCACAACCTGCACTTCACGCCCCCGGTTGTCGAAGGCTCGCGCGGTCCACCCCACCCGCTGGTAATCCTCACCCGTGAAGACCTCCGTGCTTTCCATCACCGTCCGCCCGGTGGCGTCACGAATCGTCACGTCGCGCGTGGTTCGCAGAGGAAGACCTGCGGGATCGGCCAGCGTCCCCCGCACGCGCTCCCGGCGCCAGGCGGTACCGGCGCCTTCCTCGAACCGACCTTCGCCGGGCGCCACCGACGCCGTCCACGTCCCGTATGCGTAGGCGCATGTCTCGAGCGCCCCATCGGATTGCTCAACGCGCACCACGCGGCCCGCCGCGGCCGTGCCGTCCTCCGGCTGATACGTGGTGACCGTGCGCGGATTCCCGGGCGTTCCGTAGGCGTTTCCAGCCTGCACACACGCCTCCGACACCTCCACCCGCCGACCGCCGGCGTCGAGGAAGTAGGCCGCATAGCTGCTCTCGGTCAGCACGCCGCACACCTCCGTGCGCGTCGAGCGCGCCGTGGAGGGCCAGAGGCTGCCGTCGTCGCGCGGGTCCACCGGGGCGTAGCCGTATGTCGTGACCTTCGCCCGCTCCGCCGGCGTCCCCGAGGGCTGATCCTTCCAGCACTCCACGACCCTGGAGAGCCGGCCGGTGGCATCATACTCATACCGCGTCCACCCGCCGCCCGGAGCCGTGTCGGCCAGCACCCGGCCGTACTGGCCGGTCACGGAGCTGTCCGTGCCGTACGCCCAGGTCGACACCAGGATCTCGCCTCCGGCATCGACCTCGCGCCGCACGGTCTCCCGTCCCCACGGATACACAGCTTCCCACTCGACCGTGCGGCTGACGACGCCGGAGTCGACCCCGCTGACCTCCGTCCTGATCACCCGCGTGTCCGCCGACGCCCACTCGCTCACCCGGCGCGTGCGGGTCAACCCGTTGCCCTGCGTCAGAATCCATGTCCCCCCCGCGTCCCGCGTTTCAAAGGCGTTGGTCACCGACAGCCCATCCTCCGTCTTCACGACATCCACCCGCGTGGTCCCGCCGTCGCCCGAGCCCACCCTGGAGATAGCCCATTCACTGACCGGCTCACCGTCGAACAGGTGCACACCGTTGGTCGCCACCCCCGCAGACTGGTCGAGTCCGTACCAGCGAACGACGTAACCCGAGGCGTTCGTGCAGACCACATCCGCCGCGCCGTCGGGCGCCAGCACCTGACGCACCCAGCCGTTTGTATCGTGCAGCACTCGCACGGCGTCGCTGTCGACGGCCACCCGCAGTCCCGACGGCGTCCAGGCATTTGTGCCGAGCGACTCCTCGAACACATACAGGCGCCCGGCGGTTTCTCCTTCCGAATCGGTCCCGAGGTAGATGTTCACGTGGAAGCTCGACAGCGCCGCGTGTCCGTTGCCGCCGACCTTGTCGCAGGAGGGGCACTCTACGCAGTCGATCTCGATCTTCGCCTGCTTGCCGGACAGCTCCGGGCACGCCACGCCGGCGGCCTCCGCCCGCGCCGACACCCAGCCGTAGGCGCTCTGCTTGTCGATGCGAACCACGCCGGTGCTCTCGTCGATCGTGGCCAGCACATCGCCGTTGCGGCCATACTGGTCGGCCAGCGACCACTTCACGGGCCAGCCCTCGGGAAGCACCACGGCCCGCGCCTGCGTCGAGCAGCCCACGCCGACCTCCTTCTCGGCTTCCACCCCGGTAATCTCGACGACCGTGAACGGCACCTGCACGGTCTTGTCCCCCAGCAGCGCCGTCACCTGATCCGTCCGCACCTGCTTCGACCCGCAGACGCCGCGCAGCACCGCCTCGGCCGTGCCGCCCACGGGCACGCTCACAACGCGCGGCGTGATGGTGGCCGACGGGTCGCAGAACAATTGCACCGAGTGCGACGCCGGGCAGCCCTCGTCGATGCAGCCGTCAACCGTGACCTTGACCGTGACGCCGCAGCCCACGGCAAGGTCCGGCTCCTCAATTTCCAGCCCCACATTCAGGTCCTCGGTGCAGCGGTTGGCGCCGACGGACGTGGCGGGGGGCCGGGGCGACGAGCTGGACGAGGAGCCGATGCCGCCCGGCGAGGTGACCACCAGCGGCCCGGGATCCCACACCACCGGAGTCCCATGGCTGTCGGTGCTGCCCAGCACGTAGAACTGGGCCGTCGACCGCTGCACCTGCTCTTTGGCGCACGTGCTTTCATACGAAAACTGCGCTGTCGTGGAATACACGCCGCCGGCAGCCCCACCCTCGCCCGAAGTCGGCGACAGGCACGTCACGCGGTACGGAACCACGGCCTCCTGTCCCGCCGCCAGCACCGTCGGGCAGGGCCCGCTCAACTCCACCCGGAAGAACGCGTCCGGTGTCGGGAACGCCGGACGGATGTTGTCCGCGCGGATGAGCCCCACGTTCTTCAGCCGTATCTCACCCCGGAAGACATCGCCGCGGCTCATGTCCGGCAGGGTGACGGACGTGGGATTGCACACGACCACCGCGGCCGGCACGTCCGTCTCGTACGTCGCGCTCAGGACGACCTCGTAACGGTCCTCGATCAGGGTCGGCACCACGCGCCATTCGACGCTCACCACGCGGCAGGGCATGAAGACTTCAGCGCTGCCGGTGACGCCCGGATCCACGCGCACCGAGCCGCTGACCGCGTCGTGACCGTCCGCCGTGATGCGGTAGTCGTAGGTGCCGGCCTGCAGATCGCGAAAGAGCGCCTCCCCGCGCCGGTCGGTCACCCGCGTCTGTTCGGCATCCAGGCTGGCGGCGCGGCGCACGCGGACCGTCGCGCCGCTCACGCCGGTATTGGTCGAGGCGCCGGTCACCTGCCCGTAGTAGAGATCGCTCACGCGGAACAGGAAGTCGCCCGCGCCGGACTCGGAAACGACGACGGCGGCGCCCATTTTGGCCTGCGCATGGTTCGATGCGGAAAGAACTATCTGACACTCGAGCCAGCCCGGGACAACGTTGCCGTCGGGTTCCGCGCTCAGCACCACATCACGCCACGCGCCTGGCTGAATATCGCCGAGCGCCGCGGGCGAAATCCGGATCCAGGCCGGTGCGGGTCCGCCATCCGGAAGGCGCACCGCGGCCGTCACGCCCTCCAGATCGGCCTGACCGCTGTTCCCCACTCGCAGTTCACTCGTGTTGCGTGCCCCGGCGGTCACACCCATGAGCAGGCGCTCGGGCAGCAAGGTCAGGGCGGGAGCGGCTTCCGTCAGGCGATAGCGCACCGGCACCGAGGCCCACGGCTCGCTCTCGCCATCGCTCACCACGCTCCAGACCACGCGTCCGGTGGCAGACGCCCGGTTGTCGCCCCAGAGCGTCGCCCCCAGAGTCGCGGCCTCTCCCGCGGGCAGGAACCGGCCTGCCGCCGGTTCTACGTGAAGCCCCGGCGGCAGCTGATCTTCCTTCCGGCACGCCAGCCGCGCGTTCGTCAGCGACAGCGTGTCGGCGGCCGTGACCGTCACGCTGAGCCGCTGCTCGTAGTTCCGGGGCAGCGTCACGTCGAAGGCGTCGGGGGTCACGGCGATCCGATTGACGCTGAACGAGCACTGCCCAAGGCTCGCGCGCTCATCGGGATGGCCCGCCCACACGTCGAACGCGCCGGAACTGAGGGCGGGCGGGGTAAAGACGCATTCCCAGACACCGTTGGATCCCGACGTGCATGAGAGCGTGTGGGTCGTCGCCCCATTCCGCACGGTCACAGCCACGGGACAATCCGCCGCCGGCTCACCTGTATCCCGCCTCAGAGCCTCGCCCCGCAGGCGCACATCGCCGCCGCGCGACACGTTGGGCACAGCCTCCCTTGCAACGGCCGTGTATGGCGTGTCCGTCAGCACCGCCTCGCAGGTGGTGGTAAAGCCCTCCACTCTCAGCGGGTGGTCGCTTCCGAGACCGTGATGCAGCCGGTCGACCGTCAGCCTCAGCACCACGCGACCCTCGGCCGTCGACGGGACGTTCAACGACGTCTCGCCGACACAGGCGCTGCCTCCCGCTTGAACGCGCAGCACCGTCGTCCCATCACCCAACGTAATCTCTTGCTCTCCCAAGACCTCGCGCAGAGGCGCCGCGGCCAGCACAAAGCCGTCCGACGTCTCAAGGAAGAAACGGACCTCATCGGAAGGTCGCGAGCCGTTGCCCCTCGCCGTGATCAACTCGACATCCTCGGCGCCCGGGTTGGTCAGCACGAACGAGACCCCCGCCACGCCGCCGCGAATCACGCCGCCGTGCCTCAATTCGGCGGTCAGCAGACCGTTTCCTGCGGGCACGCGATGCGTTCCGATCACCGTGGCGCGTTCACCCCCACCGATGGACACCTGATCTACTCGTGCCGTCACGCTGACGACGTCTGGAAGACTGGCGCTTCCGGGCATCACCACGCTGACTTCGCCCGTGGAGCCTTCCGCAACAGAGAACGCCGGCGACACCGAAGACACGCCGCCCGCAGTGGCTGTCAGCACGGCGTCGGTCAATTCCCCGGGCCCCGCGTTGCGGACGCTGAACGACAGCCGGTTCATCAGGCCCCGTAACAGAAGGGCGTCAGGCGTGGCGGACACGTCCAGCCACGGCAGGCTGACGCGTCGCGCCGCGCTCTCTTTCTCGATCCCCGCCGCCAGATCGACAGCGCTCACTTCATACACGCGACCCGCGCGGCCGCAAGTCACATCGGTGAAACGGGTGATCGCCGGCGCAAGCACTTCACCGGAGAGCAAGCACCGGCCATTCGCATCGACCGCGTGCACCCGGTAGCCGGAGATCCCTTCCGCGGCCGCGTGCCTCCATTCCAGGCTGGGCGGCCCATCGCCCTCCCGCGACACGCTCAACCCCGTTACGGGCACCAGCGTGAGGTTGGTGTAGGCGGCCTCGGACGGCTCCGACTCGTTGCCAGCCGCATCCAGAGCCGTGACGGCATAGAATACCGGGCGCTGCGGCGGATCCGCGTCCAGAGTTCCGCACCCCGAAGCCGCTCGCAGAATCGGCGCAAGGTTGGCTACCGAGGTCGCGGTGATCCGGTCCACCGATCGATAGGCATTGTAGCTCACCACATCCAACGCAGCCGGCGGCGTCCAGCTCAGCTGCAATCCGCTGCCCCCGAGCGCCAGCCGCAATCCCATCGGTGAACCGGGCGGCGTGGCATCGGCCACCAGCGCCAGTTCCGCCGAGGCCGGCCCGACCGATTCATCCGCGGGCGCACAGCGGACGGTGCTGACGGCGTAGAGGTTGGTTCCTTCGGGCGCAGCTTCCGCAAAGCTCGTCGCACCACCGGTCCGGCCGCACACAACGGCCTCGGCGGCGCCAGGCCCGCGGCGGCGCACCTCGAAATCGCACGCTCCATCCATGGCGCCCCAGCTCATTTCCACCCGTCCGCCAGGCCGAGCCGCCCCGACCACCTGCGCAGGCGGAGGAAGCGCAGGCAGGTCGCCCTGGTAGACGATCCAATGGCTTCGATCGACCCGCGTGGTGGCGATATTCCCCAAATCGTCAGCCGCCGTGACCCGCATTTCGAGCGTTTGCGGCTGCGCGCCCGCCGCGGCATCAAACGCGATCGACCCGGACCACGATGCCGCAGTCAGGGGATCCAGCGCCACAGGCCGCCAGTCTTGTGCCGACGGCTGCAGCCGCACCTCGCACTCCGGTTGAACGGCGGGGATGTCGGAAGGCGCGAACACCGCAACCGCGACCAGCGACGTCGGGGCTGCCGCGTCGTTGCGCACCGGAGGCTCGGGGTACAGCGCGACACGTTCCGGGGCCGGCCCGGTGGTGTCGACGACGATCCGATCGCCGGCCCGGATGGCCGATCCGCCGTTTCCGGCGCGGTCCCGCGCGGCCAGATTGGCATACCACGTCCCGTTCGGCGTGTCCGACATCACGGTCAGGCGACCCACGTAGACCTCCCCCGTCCCGCGGACCAGCGGCACCCACCAGGGCGATTGGCCCGACAGGTTAAACGAGAGGAACGGCACGGTCATCAGCGGCTCGCTGACGGTAAGGCGGATGTCGATCGCGCCGGCACCAAAGCGCGTTCCCGAGCGCGGGCCGGTGGACGCGTAGTCGATCGATCGCGCCTCCGGCAGCGTCGCATCGCTCTCGCCCCACGCTTCAGCCGACAGCGGACCTTCCAGGCCGCTGCGGCTCACCGACGCGACGCGGTAGACATGCTGGCCCTCGGATGGCGGCATATCCGAGAACGCGGTCCCGACGCACGGGGACGCGGTCACCCTCGCCGCCGACGCCCGCTCCGTGAACGATCCGGACGCACGATAGACATGGTAGCCTGCGGGGAGCAGCCCCGAGGGCGCAGCCCACGTCAACCGCACCCCTCCAAGTTCGCGGGAGGCCGCCTGCACGCCGGTTGGCGGAACCGGAAGCGCCGTGTCGACGATCAACGTCAGAGGATCGGAAGGGCCGCTGTCGCCCGGGCGATTGGTCGCGACGGCCCGAACGGCGTTCGTGCCCTCCCCCAGCAGGACGTCCCCGGAAAACGCGCCCGCGCGGTCGACTGCCGGCAACCCCGCCGCGACGACGCCGTTCACGACCAGCCTCACCGCATCGCTGTTCGCGTCCGCGCGCCCCGTGACGAGGACCGACCTCGTGCCGAGAACGGACCCGGCGGAGGGCGTCAGCAGGACGGGGCGGGCGGGCGGCTCAAGGCGCACGTCGAGCGTTCCCTGGGCACTCGATGCATTTCCCAGCGCATCCGTCGCCCGCACCTCGATGCGGTGAGATCCGTCGCGTGTGGCCGCCACGCGCCAGGAGCACCGGTACTGCGGTCCGGATCCGGGCTCTCTTTCCAACGGCGCGCCGTCGGCCGAGAACTCGACGGTCCCCACGCCGGCCGGATCGGCCGCATCCACCGAGAGGACGCCGGTCCCGGTGGCCACGGCGGGCAACGGCTGGCCGTTCCACCGCAGCGACGAAAGCAGCGGGCCAAGCGTGTCGGCCTTCGCCACCGCCGGGACGCACACCACGTGCGGCCGTTCGGCTCCGGCCACATTCACGGCCGTGACCGCCACGTGGTTCGTACGGCCGTTTGGCAGGCCCGACAGAACGGCCGAACACAGCGGCCCCGTCACGGCGGGCGCACGGCCGCTCACCGTCTCAAACGGCACCTCGCCAAGGTAGACTGCATAGCGGGCCACATGGGCGGCGGGCTCCACCGCTGTCCATCTGACCGTTACGCGCTCGTGTCCGGGCTCCACCACCAGGCCGGTCACCTGCGGCAGCCACGTGCAGCCCGTAACGGCGGCCGCGGTGGAGGCGTTCCCCGTGCCGTCGAGCGCCCGTACGCTGATGGAAGCCCGGGTGGCGGAAGGAAAGCCTGCGATCACGTGCTGCGTGGCCGGCGGGAGGACGCGAGCCGCCTCCGAGCCATCCACGGAAACGCTATACGCGGCCAGGTCTGCTGCCACCGGCTCGGGCGGCAGCCAGGCCAGCGCAATCGAGTGTTCGTCACACGACGCCGACAAACTCCGCGCAGGCCCCGGGGCCTGAACGTCGACGGGAACGACCGGCATGGATGCCACGTCCGGACTCGCGCGCCCGCCGAGATCGAACGCCGCAACTGCAAGGTGCGACGTCGCTCCGCGCGGCAAGTCGCGGAGCACGGTCCTTTTCATCCCCGCCGCGTTGGTGACAGCGGGCGCAGCCAGCGTCCTGTCGGTGAAGGGTGACGACGACACGTAGACGACATAGGCGGCGATGTCCGCACCGTTGGCGTCCTCGTCATACGTGGACCAGTCCACTTCAACGGTCTGACCATCGCCCTCCGGCCGGAGTACCAATCCGCTCACGGCGCCTGGCGCCTGGTCATCGAAGACGATCTCCACCGCCGTCGCCGCGCTGACGTTGCCGGCGCGGTCCTGACACGTCAGGCTGAAGACGTTGCGTCCGCCGTGCAGCGGCAGGTCCAGGCTCCACGCTGTCTCCGGTCCGGCGGCCACGCGTAGAACCCCATCGACTCGCAGCGCCGCGCCGGCTTCCTTCAGCCCGGAAACGGTCTGGTGCGCAACGGCCGTCGGCGACGACACCGGGCGTACGGTTGGCGCAGCCGGCGGCACCCGATCGACCGTAAACGTCGACTGAAGCAGCGGCGACACGTTCCCCACCTGGTCGGTCAGCCGTACGCGGATGACATAGTCGCCATCCAGAAGACTGCCCTGCGGGCGCCACACCCATCCGCTCGCCTCAAGGGCGCCGTCTCCCGGCACGGGCCACCCCTGGCGCTCAAGCGTCACTTCGCACTGCGATTCATCTAGACCGCTGCCTGTTTCGGCGACGACGACTTCTATGCGGGCAGGCGCAACCGCGAGGCAGGCGCCGTTGGTGGGCGCGAGGCCGACAGCCGCTGGCGGCTGCGTGTCCGACACGATGCGGTACACGTTGGTGCACGAGGCGTTGCCTGCGACATCCCGGCCATGGACCGCCAGGTCATTAACCCCTTCCTGTAGCGATTGTGTCGTCGTCCAGGGCCCGGAACCGTTGCTGACCGCCTCCACCGGGCTGATCCAGACAGAGGTGCGGTCATCGCGCGTTCCAGTGAGGGTGATCGAAGACGCACGAACCGTGGTCGCGACCGGCAGCGGCGAAAGTCCGCTGACCTGCGGCGGAGCCGGCGGGATGCGGTCCAGCGTGAAGGGCACGGCCACGCTGCTCTCAAGCCGTGCGCCAGCCACGGAGACCAGGCCCGAGGCAACGCTGAGCACGTAGTCGCCATCCAGATCGATCGGTTCCACGGGAACGAGGAGCGCGCTGAAGCCTCGCACATCCGCCGATGCGAGCTCAACCGGCCCCGCCGGTCCGCTCACCGTGAAGCGAGCCGTCGTGGCCGACAGCGGGTTCACGCCCGTATTGAAGCGGACCACGAGGCCGGTGATGCTGCCGGATGGCCCGGCCCTGACGTCCGTGCTTGCCACCGTCAACGCAGCCACGCTGGCTGATCTTACCACCGTTCCGGCCCTCGCCACTCCTCTTCCCACGCCGGCCGCGACCGACACACTTGCGGGGCTGAACGCTGCATCGGCCCCGGCGTGGAGGGCGATTCGTCCGCCCCCACCGCCGCCAGAGTAGTAGGATCCGCTGTAGATGTAGAGGGCGGCGGCCCCGCCCTGCGCCTGGACCGTTCCCGTGCCCGTCAGCGCGCCGGCGTCAATCAACACGCTGCCCCCGGCACCACCGCCTCCACTGATGGTGCCGGCTTCCCCGTTGGCCTGAATGGATCCGCACAGATTCACAGAGCGGGCTGACAACTGCACCCGGCCACCGCCGCAGCCCCCGACATTGATGGGGCCCGCCCCCGCTCCCCGGGTTTGAGGCCACGCCGCATCTCCAAACGTGGGTCCCGGAGTCCCGCCCCACGCGCCGCCCAGGCCGCCATGGCTCCCCCCCGCGCACCCGGTGCTTGCGCCTGCGGTAGCGTCGCCCAGCGTGTGACCGGCGACGTAGCCCGTGCGGGAGGCATCGATTGAAGCTCCGGCCGCAATTTCAACATCGCCCACGGCCACGATGCGCAGCCCGGGCTCCGGGGTGGCGTCAGCGAGGACGAGCCTCAACACGCCACCCGCCCCCACGGTGAGGTTCGACACGAGCAGTTCCGCCGACGGATCCGATGGATAGGCTCCGACCTGCTTGATGACCAGGGTGTCGGGCGCACCCGCGGTGGATCGCAGGACGAACGGGGTCGGGCGCTGCCAGGGCCGGCCGCCGTTGTCGAACGTCAGCGTGCCGCCGGCTCCCTGGCGTCGTGTGTAGACCGAACCGGCGCCGCTCTTGTGCGGGGACGTTCCTCCGCGGCTGGACAGCCCGCCCGCGAGGTCGAAGGCCTCGACATCCGTATAGGTTACAGCGATGCGGCCGCCGCCACCGCCACCGGCCGTGCCCGACGCTCCGGCTGCGCCGCCGTCGGCCCCGATGCGGCCGCTTCCGCGCAGCAGACCGGTCTCCAGCCAAATGCTCCCGCCCGCGCCGCCGGCCCCGGTCTTGTACCCCGCGGCGCCATCGGCCACGATCGCCCCACTCAGGTTGATCTCGCCGGCCGTGATGCGCACAACGCCGCCGCCTGCGCCTCCACGCGAAGCGCTCCCGGCCCCGCCGCCGTGTGTGAGCGGCTCGAAGGCGCTGCCATAGACAGCGCCAGCCGTCCCGTAGCGGTCGCCGCCCGGGCCGCCATGGCTGCCGCCTGAATCGCCGTTGCTTGCGCCGACCGTGCTGTTGTCCAGGGTGCGCCCCGGCAGATACCCCCTGCCGGTCACATCGATACGCGACCCGGCCGGGACAAACAGCGAGCCCGACACCGTCAGCATCAGCCGCGGGGCCGTGGTCAGCGTGGCGGCCGAGTGCGTCAGCACCGCGCCGTTGGTCAGCGCCAGGCGGGCAAAGGCGTGAGAGCCGTCAACGGTCAGCGTGCAGGCGCTGACCACGAGGTTCGACCCCTCCCAGCGCCTGTCGCCGTCAGAAAGCGTGGTGTTGGAGGAAATCCAGACGTCGGCCGAGGCCGCGGTTGCACAGGCCCATGCCGCCAGAGAACAGCCGAACCGGCTCATGTATCCAGCCTCACTTCCACATCCGCCGTGTCGCAGAGGAACAGCTTCGACGACAGCGCGGTCACCGGAAGCGAGTCCGGGGCCAGGATGGCGAAGGCAATGGGACGGCGGTCGGACGACAGGCGCTTCAGCGGGTCGAGAGGACGCCAGGCATCCCCCGGCAGGACCTCCACCCACACGTGAAGATCGCCGCGGGCGATGGCGCCGCCCGACGCGGGCAACGCGACTCCGAGCACGCGCCGCGCAGGAATTCCGCCAGCCCGACACAGGGCGGTCAGCAACGCGGCATAGTCCGAGCAATCGCCGCCCCGGTTCGCAAGGGCCCAGAGCGCGCCGCGGTCGGTTGCGTTGTAGCCGGTGTGCTGCAGGGAGCTCGCTATCCACGAGGAAAAGGCGGCCGTGCGATCCCCGGAACTGCCGGCATCGCCGACCAGCGAGGTCGCCAGCGCCAGCACCGCGGGGGCGTCGGACTCGATCCCGGCTTCAGGCGCGAGGAAGCCGGCACCATCGCCCGCCCGGTTTGCGGGGATCGGCACCGGCTCGGAGGCGAGGTCCAGCGCGGCCGAGAAGGCGATCCTGGCCCGCCCCAGCGGAGGCAGGTCGGGAGTGCGGCACGCCAGGACCTGATTGCCAAAGGCGTCTTCGCTCAGCGAGCCGCATTCGGACGCCCGGACCGAGCGGCAGAGCTGGGTGGAGGTCTGCCGGACCGGGACCAGGCAGCGGATTTCCGGACGCGGAAGGACGACGTCGGAGCGGTTGACGAGCGTCAGGGACCAGCGGACCGTGACGCTTTCCCCGTAGCCCTCGCGCGGGCCGGAGAGAACGTGATCCGTGCGCGGTTCGGCCGCAGCCGCACCCGCCGCCAGAACCCATACCCACAGGCCCAAGCCCGCGCCTCGTCCTTCACCCCGCAAAGGACACCCCCAGAGGCGGGCCACGCCCGCGCCTCACACACCCTTCACCCCCGGCCGCGCAAAGAGACCCCAGCCCCCCGGCAAGGACCCGCAGCCGCTCAGATCACGATGCCGCTATGTCTACCACACCCCGACAGAGGACCGCAAACAGATAGACGCAACAGATAGACGCATCGTAGCGATCGCAGAGAGGCCGCCGGTACAGCGCCTTCCCTCGTCCTCGTCGTCGTCCTCGATTCGCTCGCGCCTGTCATCCCGAACGCAGTGAGGGGTCTGGAAAGGGCCGTGAAAGGAAGTGAGATCCCTCACTGCGTTCGGGATGACCGGACTGGCGTGCGGGGACGCTCAACGCTTTACATTCAGAGTTGCCGGCCCGGGATCTTGCCGTGCACGTGCACGTACACGTACACGAATTCTCCGGCACGTCGTGAACGCGCACGGGTACGCGTACGAAGATCACGGCCGCGGGGGGCCTGGACAAGCGGGCGCGCCCTCCCTATATGACCGCCCCGGCCGACAGGATTTTCGGGATTGTCGGGATTGCTGACGGAGCGGACGGCGATGCCCTCGTCCTCGGCCGCCATGCCGTACACGTGCCCGTACACGTACACGAATTCTCCGGCACGTCGTGCACGCGCACGGGCACGCGCCCCATCATAACTGCCACCATATTGGTATTGATTCGTCGATGGCGTTCTGGCACCGTATTCGTCTTCAACCCTGGGGGAGACAGGAACATGACACTGACGACTCAACACATTCAGCAATTCAAGACCGACGGTTACGTGCTCATCCCGAACTTCTGGACGAAGGACGAAATCGCCGCCATGCGCGCCGAGTTGAGCAACCTGGTGCGCGCCGGAAAGTTGCGCAACGTCACGACGGAGGGTGACGGCAAGACGCACTCGAAGACCCTGCAGAATCTGCAGATCTGTCCGATCTGGCATACGAGCACCCTGTTCCGGGCCGTGCCATTTGTGCCCAAGGTCACTGCCGCCATTTCCGCGCTCATCGGCGACCCCATCCTGCAGCAGTTGGACCAGATCTTCCTCAAGCCGGCTCGCTCCGGGGCGCCGACCAACTGGCACCAGGATAACGCCTACTTCAAGGTCTCCAACCCGCTGATGGGCACCGCCATGTGGACGGCGCTGCACGATGCGAACGTGGCCAACGGCACCATGCGCCTCATCCCGGGCTCGCACCGCGAGGTCTACCCTCATTCGCGCGACCCCGAGAGCGACCACCACATCCGATGCTATCCGCCCGAGGACCAGGCCGTGCCAGCCACGCTGCCGGCCGGCGGCGTGGCCTTCTTCTGCTACGGCACGGCGCACTGCACCGGCCCGAACCGCACGGAGTCCGACCGCGCCGGCCTGGCCCTCCACTTCCTGCGGACGGACTACGCGACCGAGGACCTGCTGGAGGACGGTCGCAACTGCCGGCCCTACCTGACCGGGCCCATGGCCACCGGCGGCTTGAAGGAGTACGGGGTTACGGTTGCCGGCACATGGGACGCCGAGATGAAGAAAGCAATCCAGGCGGCTGTTCCCTGAATCGCTGACGCGAGGGACCTCGCGGCGACGACCCGGCCCGCGCGCCGCGCAGCTCACCAACAGCTACCAAAGGTGGCCTGAAGGTGCTCCCGGCTGCATTGCCAGCCGATGGCCGTGAAGGCGGTTCGCGGCAGCGCGGCGGGCGGCTCCTTTTCGGTTACGCGGCCGTTCACGACTTCCACAAACCGCGTGCGCTCACGAAAACAGACCGTGCCCTTGAGGCGCAATAGCCCGCCGCCCAGCGCGGCGATCGCGGCGAAGAAGCGCTGCTCATCCACAGGCGCTTCCGTCTGGAAGGACGCCGAGACCAGCCCCTCCAGCGGCTCCACGGCAACGGTCCCGCGGCGCTCCCGGTGCTGCAAGCTGTCGAGAAACGCTTCCGGGACACGGCCCTGACTCACCACCACGTGGGGCGCCGCCGGGTTCAGGGACCTGAGCACCCCCTGCAACACGTCGATGTCGTGCGGCGTCACGAGGTCACTCTTGTTGATCACCAGCCCGTCCGCCCACTGCACCTGCCGCGGGGCCGTCCTCAGGAAGGCCGCCACGGCGGTGAAGCCGGCGGCATCGACCAGGCAGACGTTGGCCCCCACCCTGAACCGTTCGGCCAGCAGGGGCGTATCCATGAGCTGGCTCAGATCACAGGGATCGGCCACGCCGGTGGCCTCCACGATGACGAGCTCCGGGCCGACGTCGCGGGCGATGGTTTCCAGCGTCCTGATGAAGTCGGTCTTGATGCAGATGCAGAAGACGCTGCCCTTGTTCAGCTCGAACTTGGCGTAGCGCCCCGGGGCCACCAGCTTGCCGTCAATCCCCAGCGGCCCGAATTCGTTGATGATCAAGGCCAGCCGCCGGTCGCGGATGCCCGGCAGCGCCAGCAGGTGATTGAGCAGCGTGGTCTTGCCCGCGCCCAGGTAGCCGGTCAGCATCAGGACCGGAATGGGGCGGCTCGGGATCTGGCCCTCGGTCTTCACAGGTCCTTCAACCATTCCTTGATGATCGCCGTTTCGGGGGCCACGCGGGTGGTCTTGACCTGGTAGCGGGCCAGCACCACCGCCGGCAGCATGGAGGGGCTCAGCCCGTAGGCGAGGATCTTCTCAAGATCGCTGACCTCCACGATTTCCACGTCCGCCCCCAGCTCGGTCACAGCCCGCTGGGCGTTTCCGCGGATCTGCTGACAGCCCTCCCCGCCATCGCCCAGGATGTAGATGGACGCCTTGCGCTGGGCGATCTTGAGGCGAAGCTTCTCGTTGATCCGCTTCTGGAGCGCCGCGATCAGCTCGTCGCGATGCGGAATGCGCGACACGAACGTGATCTGCCCGTCGATGCAGATCGTGGGCACGTTGCGCACCATCAGCGAGGTCATGAACACCAGCGACTCGCGGTACTTGATCTTGTGTTCGCGCCACTCGACGATCCCCTCGAACGCGGGCGTCACCTTGCGCACGGCCTCCACCATGTACTGGCAGGGCGCGCAGGCCTCGGAGTCGAGCGTGATGACGTCCACGATGATCTTGTCGCTCGCCCCGCCGTAGTCCGTCATGTCCAGCAGGTCCGCGGCGGCTTTGGAAGACGCCTTGGCCTTGAGCACATCGCGCTCGTAGGGATCGCGGGCGAGACGCGCCACCGCCTCCAGGTTAGCCGGCGGAACGCCGTAGGGCAGATCGCAGCCGGGCGCGAGGACAAACCCCTTGCCGCCCGCAACCTCCAGGCACGCCAGGGCATTGCGCTGGGACTCCTCGGCCGACCCCAGGAGCAGCACCGACGTGAGCTGGAGATTGCCGCCGAAACTGATGCCCTTGGCGAGGCACACGTCGCGCACGTAGTCCAGGGGAATGTTCTCGTCGATCGAGATGTTGCCGCAATGACACTCGCGCATGGCGGCGATGTTCTGCTGGGCATGACCACAGACGAAGAACGAGCCCACGGCGCCCCGCGCCGCGATGAGGTCAAACACAGGCGACACATAGGGCGTGACGAACTCGCGGAACTGGTCCGGGCCGATCTGGCTCGTCATGGGATCCACCACGGCCACGACATCGCACCCGGCATCCACGAAGGCGACCGCCATGTCCTCGGCGCACTGGCGGCAATAGGCCATCAGGCGTTTGACGTAATCCGGATCGTCGAACATCTTCATGAAGATGTCGGTGCCGAGCAGGTGCAGGGCCAGCGTGAAAGGCCCGGTGATGAGGCCGTAAAGCGCCAGATCGGGATTGGCCGTGCGAAGGCGGCGGGTCACCTGCAGGACGGCGGGGATGCGGCCGGCAGAAAGATCCAGCGGCTGCAGCTCCTCAAGGGTCTTGCCCCGGCCCAGGACGTGACCGGACACCGACGGCGGATTCTCATCCGCCCACACCAGGTCACAGCCCAGCGCCTCGGCCTCAAGCTGGAGGTCGAAACTGACCGGAATACCATCGGGACGATAGCGTTCTATGGCCGCCTGAAGACCCTCGACCATAAGGGCTTCCGACTGGAGATACTCCTGCGCCGTCTTCCCGATCAACGCGGCCGCATGGCAGCCGACAAACGGCACCCAGGGCACACGGTCCGGCTTCTCACAACGCAAGGCGGACAAGACGCGGTCTTTGGCTTTCATACAAATTCCTGCGGTTGAAATGACATGGACGGAAGATACACCTCCACGGCTGGATTTATTGCACGTTCCAGCAAACTCTTGGCACCCGCTGGCACGCGGGGAAAAGCTGAAAGCGGCGTTCAACTCCCAACGTTTAACGCTCAACGCTCAGAGGTGCCTGCCCAGGATCTTGTGGGTGGGCTGTCTCAAGCGTTATGCCGTACACGTACACGTGCACGTAAACCAATCCTCCGGCGCGTCGTGAACGCGTACGGGTACGCGTACAAAGATCACGGCCGCGGGGGTTCGAAATAAGTGCGAAGGCGACAGGCTTCACCGGATTTTCGCGATTGCGGCGCTTTCTTCGTCCTCGTCGTCGTCCTCGATTCGCTCGTGAGCGTCATCTCTGAAAGCGCGCGGGTCATCCCGAACGCAGTGAGGGATCTGAAAAGGGCCGTGAAAGCGAAGTGAGATCCCTCACTGCGTTCGGGATGACCGGACTGGTGTACAGGAACGCTCAACGCTCAGAGGTGCCTGCCCAGGATCTTGTGGGTGGGCCGCTGCAGGACGAAGGGGGACGGCGCTTGCCGTACACGTACACGTGCACGTAAACCAATCCTCCGGCGCGTCGTGAACGCGTACGGGTACGCGTACAAAGATCACGGCCGCGGGGGTTCGAAATAAGTGCGAAGGCGACAGGCTTCACCGGA
>CAZJBP010000060.1:0-15151 GCA_964544115.1 uncultured Victivallales bacterium
GGGCGGGTACGAGCGGTTGAATGCAAGGGGTGGGCGGACAGGATTGAGAGGATTGTCGGGATTACAGCGACGGTCGCCTTGAGCCCTCTGCCCATCCCGCCAATCCTGCCATCCTGTCTTTCCCCGATCCTCGCCGCCACAGCTGAAGCGTGCGTTCCATCGTGCTTGCGCTCGGGGCCCCATTCCGGCACCTTCATGCGGCAATCGACAACGCAAGGAGCTGGCATGACCAAGTGGGCAGTCGTGATCTTGATGGCGGTGTCCGCGCAGGCGGGCGCGGCCCTGCGACAGGAAGACGTGGCGGCGACGCGCGAGCAGCTGTGGCAGAAGTACAGGGCTGAGCAGGTGCAGGACCCCGTTCGGATTGAGGAGAACACGTCCGGCCAGCTCCGCTTCGGCTCCGTCATGCGCTACTCGTGCAAGACGGCGGGGGAGAAGCCGGCCGCGGGCTACCCGCTCTACATCGCGCTGCACGGCGGCGGCACGACCCCGGCCGAAGTGAATGACGGGGCATGGCAGAGCATGTCGAGCTGGTATCTCGGCAGCATCAAGCAGGGCCTCTACGTGGCGCCGCGCGGCATTGCCGACGTCTGGAACCTGCACTCCCTGCCGGACTCCTTCCCTCTATACGACAGGCTGATCGAGAACATGATCCTGTTCGAGGGCGCGGACCCGAACCGCGTGTACCTGCTGGGCTATTCCGCGGGCGGAGACGGCGTGTACCAGGTTGCGCCCCGGATGGCCGATCGGCTTGCGGCGGCGAACATGTCCGCCGGCCACCCCAACGGCGTCAGCGCCTGGAATCTCTACAACCTGCCGTTCCTGATCCAGATGGGCGAGATGGACGACTCCTACGACCGGCACAAGGTTGCGGTAAGCTACTCGCTGGGGATGGACGCGCTGCAGAAGGAGTGCGGGGGCGGCTTCGTGCACGACTGCTTCCTGCACCTGGACAAGGGGCATGGCATCGTCGAGCGCGACCCGGCGGAGACGCCGCAGACGGTGATCGCGGACCCGAGGACCTGGCTGGAGAAGGGCGACCGCACCACCAAGCAGGTGAACGCCAACGCCATCGTATGGGTCCGGCAGTATGTGCGCAACCCGTGGCCGACGCGGGTGATCTGGGATCTCGTCACACGCGCCGACCGGTCCGGCGTGAGAAGCACCGGCGAGAAACTCTGGCCCACGACGAACCGGGGCAAACTGTTCTACTGGCTGGACATCAGCGGGGCGGGTGACGGCACGATCGGGAACGATCAGATCGACGTGCACATCGACAAGGCGGCCAATGCCATCGTCATCGACAAGACGATCGGATGGCTGCGTCTGCTTCTGAATGGCAGCATGCTGGACCTGTCGAAGCCCGTGACCGTGACCGTCGGCGGCACGGCGTTTACCGTTCGGGCGAAGCCGAACCTGGATACGATGAAGCGCACCCTCGAGGAGCGGGGTGATCCGAACTACTGCTTCGAGGCGGAGATCACAGTGAAGAAGGACGGCGACACGTGGGTGGTGTCGGGATCGTGAAGGCCGGAGGTGGACGCATGAAACGGATAGCCGCCTGCCGTTTGGGCGCCGCCGCGCTGCTGCTGGCCTTCCTCGTCGGCATCTCCTCCGCTGCGGCAGGCTGGCCTCTGCCCGAGGACGCCGAGAAAGCGCTGGCCCTCGCCGGGACAAACCGGCCTCAGTTGGAAGCCGCCGTGACGCGTGTCCCGTTGGCGCAGCGTGAGGGCGTATTGTTCCTAATCGCCAATATGCCTCAGGACGACCTGGCATCCCTGAGCGCCGACTTCCTCGTGGCGAACGTGACGAACGCGTATGCGGTGATGGACGAGGTCCCCTGGGGGCATAGCGTCCCCAGCGAGGTCTTCCTCAACAACATCCTTCCTTACGCGGTGGTCAATGAGCGCCGCGACGCCTGGCGGGCGGACTTTCGTGCGCGTTTTCTGCCCGTTGTGCGCGACTGCACGACGCCGGCGCAGGCCGCCGCGCGCCTGAACCAGAAGGTGTTCGGGACCTTCGGCGTCTACTACTCTCCGGAGCGACTGAAGCCAGACCAGAGCCCGTACGAGTCCATCGAGTACAAGAAGGCGTCCTGCACGGGCCTTTCGATCCTGCTTATCGCCGCCTGCCGTTCAGTGGGCGTTCCGGCGCGCTTCGCAGGGACGCCGCTGTGGGCGGACGGCAGCGGGAATCACTCCTGGGTGGAGGTCTGGTCGTCCGACGGCTGGCACTTCACGGGTGCGGCTGAGCCCAGCGGCGACGCCTTGGATCAGTCGTGGTTTATCCGCCGGGCGTCGGAGGCGCGCCGCGACGATCCGCAGCAGGCGATCTACGCGGCTTCCTTCCGGCGCACGCCCCTGTACTTCCCCATGGTGTGGGCGCCGTCGAACCGGCTGGTCTCGGCCGTTAACGTGACGGACCGCTACACGCGCGGCAGCACTCCCGCCCCTGATGGAACGCGCCTGGTGAGCTTTACCGTCCTGGCCAAGGCCGGAGGCTCCCGGGTGGCCGCGCGTGTCCGGGTGGCTGAGGCGTCCAGTTCCGCGGCGACGTTCGAGGGGGATTCAAAGGACGACCGCTTTGATCTCAACGACACGCTGGAAGCGTATCTTCCTTCCAATGGAACGTATCGCGTTGAGGCGCGTTACGGCGAGCAGCGCGCGGAAGCGTTGCTGCCGCCGGGCGCCGCTCCGCAGAAGATCGTGCTCGCGTTCTAATCAGCTTCGCGAGCAGATCACGCCACGCGTTCGATCGTGATCGAGGGGTCCACCTGCTCGCGCAGAATCCGCTCCAGCCCCTGCTTGATCGTCATCGTTGCGTGCGGGCATCCGCCGCAGGCGCCCTTCAGGCGGAGTTTCACGTCGCTGCCTGTGATTCCGACGACCTCGAGGTCGCCGCCGTCAGCCTGCAGCATCGTTCGAAGTTCATCCAATTTGGCCCGGATCTGCTCTTCCATTGCTACGTCTCCGTATGTCTCGGCTTCTGCCTGCGACCCGTTAATGATGTCACAGTGGATCGGGCGCCTGCAAGAAAAAGCGAGGAGTCCGGTGGCGTTTACGCGCGCGACTCTTGCATCTCCCCCGCCGATCCCGTAGAAACCCCGGCCGGGAGGAGATGGTTCGAATGCCTTTTCTGGTTATCGCTTCGTTGCTGTGGGCGTTCTCCTTCGGACTGATCAAGCACTACCTCGTGGGGCTGCCGCCGGCGTGGGTGGCTTGCGTCCGGCTCCTGCTCTCGCTGCTGCTGTTCGCGCCGGTGCTGAAGCCGCGTGCCGTGCGCGTGCGCGACGCCGCGGCGCTGGCGGGTGTCGGCGCGGTTCAGCACGGGCTGATGTACGTATTCTACCTGTTCGCGTACCGGTTTCTGAGCGGCGCCGAGGTCGCGCTGTTCACCGTCCTGACGCCGGTCTACGTGACGCTGATGCACGATGCGGGGACGCGGCGATTCCACCGGCTGTTTCTGCTGGCGGCCTGCCTCGCGGCGGCGGGCAGCGCCGTCATCGTGGCGGGGCACCGGGACACGTGGGGAACGCTTGGCGGCTTCCTGCTCGTCCAAGCCTCGAACCTGTGCTTTGCGGCGGGCCAGCTGGCATATCGGCGCGTGATGCGCACCGCCGGCGTGGCTGAAGACCACCGCGTCTTCGCGTGGGTCTATCTGGGCGCCCTTGCCATGGCCCTGGCGGCGTTGCCGCTGACGGGGGTCGCGGCGTGGCCCGCCGTGTCGGCCCGCCAGTGGGTGGTGCTGGCCTACCTCGGGCTCGTGCCGTCGGGGGTGGCCTTCTTCCTGTGGAACGCCGGTGCGCGTCGCGTCGCGTCGGGCACGCTGGCGGCGATGAACAACGCCAAGGTGCCGCTCGGCGTGATCGCCTCGCTGGCGGTCTTCGGCGAGCGCCCGCCGTTGCTGCCGCTTCTGGCCGGCGGCGCCGCGGTTCTGGCCGCCGTCTGGCTGTGCGAGCGGGATCGCCTGAGGTCGAGCGGCCGCGCGTAGGGTAGGGGGGCGCCTAGAACGCCTTGATGATCAGCGTCAGCGAGGTGACGAAGAGCAGCGCGTAGATCATCCCCATGTACACCTGCGGACGCAGGACGCGCACCAGGCCATAGCCGGCCGCCACGCCGAGGGGGATCGCCGGCAGCACCACGCCCACGGAGGAGAGCGTGTCGGACTTGATCTGGCCGTAGGCGACGAACGGAATCAGCTTGAGGGCGTTCAGCAGCCAAAAGTACGCTGCTGTCGTGGCGACAAACTGCATCTTCGGCATGCGCATCGGCAGGTAGTACATGCTCATGATCGGACCTGCGGCGTGCGCCAGAGTCGAGGTCACGCCGGCCGCAAGGCCGTAGGCGTGGGTCTTGAGCGGCCCCGGCACGGAGGCCTGCGCGGCCCGCTTCAGCAGGAGGTTGCGCACCACGTAGTCCATCACGAACGCCAGGCCCACGGCGCCGATGCAGACGCGCAGGGTCTTTTCTGAGACCGCCAGAAAGGACTGGCGGGCGGAGACGAACAGAACGCTGCCGATGACGACGCCGACAACCGTGGCCGGCATCGGAGGCCAGACCCGCCGCCAGTCCACGTGCCGACGGTAGAAGGCCACCGCCACCGCGTCCATCAGGCAGAGTACCGGCAGCATTAACGCGACGGCGGCACGCGCGGCGTCGGAAGGGTTTGGCCAGACCAGGATCAGCAGCGGCAGCACGACGCCCCCGATCGGGAGTCCGCCCTTGGACATGCCAAGCAGGAACACGGAGAGAGCGAGCCAGAGGGTGCTGAGATCCATGAGCCTCTTCTATAAGGGCGTCAGACGGCGCCGAGGTCGTCACGCGCGCTGGATAAATTTGCCGGTGCGGGTGTCCACGCGAACGCGCTCGCCGGTGGTGATGTACTCCGGAACCTGGACGACCTGGCCCGTCGACAACGTGGCGGACTTGTTGCGCGACGTCGCCGACGCGCCCTTGAGCGCGGGGGCCGTTTCGGTGATCTCAAGGTCCACCGACGCGGGCATCTCGATGCCGACGACGCGGTCGTTGACCAGCATCGCGCGCATGCCCTCGGTCGACTCGGTGAGATAGTCCAGGACGTCGCCCAGATCCTCGCGCGTCAGCGTGAACTCGGCGAAGGTCTCGAGGTCCATGAACGTGTAGGCGCCGTCCCGCTCGTAGGAGTACTGCACCGGGCGCAGTTCGAAGTTCGCCTCCTTCAGGACGTCGTCGCCCTTGAAGGTCTTGTCGAGCTTCTGCTTGGTGACGAGATTGCGGAAACGAAACCGGTACAGGCTCACCGCGCCGCGCGCGCTGGGGGTGCTGACCTGAATGTCTTCGACGATCAGGGACGCACCGTCGATGTCTACTGTGCCGCCGCGCTTGAGGTCGCAAATCCGGATCATGGGCCTCTCCTCCCCACCGCACGACCGGGTTCGGACGCGGATTCCGCGCGATGGAAGGGTCGTGAATAGCAGAAGAACACCGCCGGATGCAAGACTGGGACCATGCTGCGCTGGCCACCTGCGGGAGTACAGCGCGGGCTACGAACGCGCTGGAACGGCCGGACCAGCTGTTCCGTGCCTTACGAGGGATGTGTCGCGGATCGGGTCAAACGGATCACCGGATGCACTGAGACGCAGATGCGCCCGCGTCTCCCCTTCAGGGCCGTGGTGCCCATGCGTGGGCCTGATCAGATTCCACCATGTCGGGGGCGGCGTCGGAATCGGTGCGCTGCCGCGCTTGACCTCCCGGTCGCGCTGCGTCAAACTCCGGTCAGCAGGCCGGTTGGCCGAGCGGGAACCAACGCGTGTCGCCGGTGGTTCTCGGGAAGGATGGGTGAGATCGTGAAGAAAGCAATCGTGGTGTGTATGGCCGCCGTTTCGGCAACTCTGGCTTCGGGCGCGTCGGATGATGTGCGGTACGAGGGCTGCGTGAAGTACACGCCCACAGCGTTGGAGCGGAGTCTCTCATGGAACCTCGAATACCAGATTGTGAAAGCAACCGCGCCGCCGGACCAGCGGCTCGAGGTTATACGGCGCCTTCTCAAGGCTGGCTATCTGCGCGATGGCTATGCGGAGGCAGACGTGCGCGGCCGTCTCGACGGCCGCACCAATATCGTTGTGAGCATCAACGAGGGGCAGCGATACCTGTGCGGCGACCTGGTCGTCACCGGTTCGCTGCATGAGGTCTCATCGACGGCGTTGCGTGGACTTCTGCTTCCCGCCTCAGGCGGTGTCGCAGGGACCAACAGGAGTGACCAGCACGCAGGCTCGGCGTTCGACAGACTGGCCGGCAGGACGAACGCACCGAATGACTCCACCGCGATGACTCTCGTCGGCTGGACCCCGGAACGGGGCGCGCCCTTCGATCCGTGGGCGCAGCGGCAGCTGCGCGCCGCGGTCAGCAACGCATTTGCTGAACTGGGGCATTTCTTCTGTGATTTCGATCTGCGGCTGCAGAAGCGTCTGGCGGAGGGCCGCGCCGATTTGGTGGTGGATGTAAAGTCCGAGGGGCCGCCGCTGGTGATCGGCGCGCTGGAGGTCACCGGAGCGGTAACCAACAGGCCAGAGGATGTAATCCAATTCACCGGCCTGACACCCGGCATGAATATCACGCGATCGCTTGTCGCGGAGAAGGAGCGGTCGCTGCGTCAATCAGCCCGCCTGATCGCAGGTCGGATTGTGCCGTCGTCGCCCGATGCCGGCGGAAGATCACGCGTGACGATCCGGATTGCCGAGGCTCCGGGAATGCCTCCGCTGACTCAGGACCTGTCGGACGTTGCGCAAAGTTGTCTGCGCATTGGCGACTGGATGGAGGCGTTCAAGACCAACGGCGACGACGTGGTGGGGTCGTTCTCGCTCTCGTCTCTGACGGGGTTCTCCTTCTCCTGTTCGATGATCGTATCGCCCGTGCAGGGCTTTCAAGCGCTGCTGCGGGATCGTGCGGACGCAAGCGGGCACGATCTCGCCGTACTGCAGGCGCTCGCGGGCGGCGAGTTGGGTGTCTATTTTCCGAGGCGTCACCGGAAATTCATTGCGCCCCCCTCGCCACGGAGTGTCACCGCGATGTTCGCCTTGACCGCGAAGGACGTTAAGGCGGGTGACGCATGGAAATCTTTCGAGTGTGGAGTCGGCGTAGCCGGAAACGCCGGAACAGGAACCCCGCTGCGGACGCAGGTCACTGTGGATCCAGTGGTGCTGGCCTCGTTCGCCTATGGGTGCAACCCAATGACCCGCCTCGACGGCAATACGTGCGTCATCGCAGGCACAAATCTTACCGCCCGTTTTGACGCCGGATCGGGGCGACTTCGGAAACTGGAGGGGCAACACGACGACGTAAGTATCGAGGCCCACGTCGAGCGTGGCGCGCTTTTGCGAGCGGCTGAGAGGATCCGGAAGGAAGGCTCGGGTTGGACCAATCTGTATGATCCGGCGAGGCCCATCGCCTCATTTGTGTCCTTCGCAGGTCCGGAAGTTCTGCAGCTTCCGATTCTTTCCACGAGCACGCTTGCGCGGGTGACGTCTCAACAATGGCGGACGGCCGAATCGGCTCTGGACAAGATCTTCACCGGCCTCGGTGCGGCGGACCTGGATGCGCTGTTTGAAAGTTCCTCCACGTCCACGGGATCGGTGCTGCACATTCCTCCCGAGGCGTCAAGGCTTCCGCCGCAGCTGACTGGCGGGATCTTAGCAATGGCGGCCTCGCAATTGCTCGTCGAGGATTGTCGGCTGGCTCCCGCCGGATCGTGGGCTGCCACGGCCCTTCGCGCTCTGGCTCTTCGCCTGTGCGGCCTGCAGAGACTGGTCGCAAAGGAGCTGGAGGTGCTCGCGCAATCGCCCAGCTCTGGTCCACTGGCGCTGCAACTGTGTGCCTCCATCGGCTCCGGCGTCGATCCGCGATTCGCCCGCGATGTCGCAACGCTTGCCCTCACGCGCCTGTCCGCGGCGGATTTCACGCGCGATATCCAGCCGTTCCTTGACAAAGACGCGATGCTGGGGGAACTGACCCTGCGGGCTGGCTGCACGGTGGCCGCGCTCCAGGATGACGAGGTCGATGCGCTCTGCGCGTTCCTGCCCGCCGACTGCGCCCAGTCCTTCCGCCATTTTGCGACCGCCCTGCGTGACGAGAGCGTGCCCGGGATTCCCCAGCGGATGTCCCACGCCCTGGGGCGTTTCTGGGATGAGAACCTTCGCGCGTCTTATGAGCAGGGCCTGAGGAGGCTCCGCAACGAGATCAACCAATCCGCGCTTGGCATTCCACTGCCCAGGCCCGGCGTGGCCCTGCCAGAGGGAGCCATCGATCTCGGCGGGGCATACAACATCCCGCTCGGCGTCATCTTCGGCCGGACGCCCGATGCCTCCAATTGCGTCGCGCAACTCACCACGAACATCCAGCGCATCGCCGGCCACGACTTCGATGTTCGCGGCCTCGTGCTGACGGCCCCGCCCGGCATGGAGGAGGGCATCCCAAACGGGGTGCATGGCATCGTCGTCGGGCGCTTGTGCGAACGCCTTCAATTTCTGCATGGAGCCCTCAATGGGGAGTCTCTCGGGACAGTACAGAACGTCGCTGTATACGAAATCGGCTACGAAGACGGAACCGTCGAAACTGTGGACGTGGTCGCGGGCCGCGACATCGCCAGCGTATACGTCCGCGCTGGTGCTCCGCCCGTCCAGTCGCCTGTCGCCTGGGAATGCAACGACACGCGGGGTCTTCCTGTCAACGGCCGCATCCGCTTCTACGTCCAGACCTGGGTGAACCCTCATCCCGCGGTCGTCATAGAATCCGTCTGCATCGTCAACCGGCACGCCCGCGTGATGCCCTTCCTCATTGGTCTCACCGCCGAATGACAGCGGCGCTCAGGACTCGGCGAGCCAGCGCTTCAACGGGAGGGCGGCTGTCATGTCATGTCAGCCGCCGGTGCGTAATACGAGGATAGTGCGGGGTTGACTCGACTCTGGTGTCAGGATAGATGCTTGGGGCGGTGTGACGACCGATGCAAGGAGTGGCGTTGTGGCGATCATCAGAAGCAGCCGGTTTCTGCCAGCCGTGGTGTCCGTTATACTCTTCTTCCCCTGTCTGTCTCTCGCTGGACAGACCAACACCCTCGAGTCGCTGAAGGCCACCTACGACAAGGAGAGCCAAAGCCTCACAACGGCCCACGAGCAGAGCAATGAAGACGCCTTGAAGCAATACGGCAAGGCTGTGGAGGATCTGCTGGCGACCCTCAAGCAGAAGGGCGATTTGGACGGTTACCTTGTGGTTGAAGCGGAAAGAAAGCGTTTCCGCGCTGAAGGGACGGCGCCCACGACGCCTGCCCCGGTTCTTCAGGCCCTCGGCGAAGCCTACGAGAAGGCGGTGAGCGATGCCGGCAGCGACCTGGCTCGACAAACCGTTGGCCTGAAGAGGAACTACGTTGCGGCACTCGATGGGCAAATCAAAGAGTTGGTTAAGGCCGGCAAGATTCCGGACGCCGGCGCCGTCAAGACGGAGCGGGACAGGGTGGCTTTTGAATTGGCGGATCTGGAATCGCATCTGCCGCAGGAGCCCGCTGCCGTCCAGGAGAAACGGCCCGTCAAGCCCCCAGCCGCATCAGCGCAGGCAGGGGGCGTGAGCACCTACACCAAGCCTCTATGGATGGTCATGGTGCAGAGATGGCAAGACCTGCTGATGCCCCCGGTGAAGAAGGGGGACAAAGTGGTTGTTCAGTGTGCGCCACGTTCACAGGTGACCACAAAAGGGCCGTACGTAAGGATGATGTTCAAGATCAGGATTGGCGAGCCGGGCAAGGAGTATTGGTTCGACTCGGACGGCAAGTATGTTCAGCCATCGCAAGTGCGCACATGGAACGGGTGGCGGACCATCCAGACGCTGTTGCCCTGTCTCGAAGTCGCGGCGGAACAAGAGGGGCGCTTGTCCATCTGGGCGAACAGCAGAGCCAACCTAACGCTGGATGTGAAGGTGCAGCGTCAGTGACTCCACCGAGCATGCGCCCACGTTGGGGCCTGCTTGTCTCCGGGTGAGCAAGGGGCGGCCGGCAAAGAACGGCCACAGTACAGCAGGCGCTACGAGCCTGCTGGGTTTGCCAGCCAGCGCGTTCGTAGCCCGCGCTGTGCCGCGGCCCCTTGCCGTTCCACGACGAAACGGATGCACCCCGGGCGCGCGGGCGCATCTGTGTTTCATTGCCTGTCGCGTCCCCGCGCGGGCCTGCGCCTCGGAGAGGCGCGGCCTACTCTGTTGCACTGGCCATCTCGCTGGACAGGTGCGTACGCGTAGGGCGGCGCTCTCCGAGCGCCTGCCCCCTGTACGGCGTGCACCGAAACGCAGATGCACCCCGGGCGCGCGTTCCTCCGAGTTTTTTGTGTACTCCCCGAGCCGCCTCGTGCATCCTACGCGGGGTCTGAGGTGGGCGGCGGTTCCCGTGGAGGGTGTAGCCGGCCCGCGATGGAGCAGGGGATGAGCGAATCTGAGACCAACGAATACCGGGAGAACCGGCTTCAGCACATGCGTCAACTGGCTGAGCTGGGGCACAAGCCGTTCGGGGCGGCCTTCGAGCGCACGGGTCGCATCGGCGAGGTTCGCGCGGCCTTCGAGGAGGGCCGGCGCGTGTCGATCGCCGGCCGGATGATCCGCGTGCGCGACATGGGCAAGAGCGTCTTTGCCGACCTGCACGACGGGTCCGAGCGCCTGCAGGTCTACGTGCAGCAGAACGCCCTCGGTCCTGAAGCCTTTGCGGCGTTTCGCCTGCTGGATATCGGCGACCACGTCGGCGTGAGCGGAACGCTCTTCACCACGCGCACGGGCGAGCAGTCGCTGAAGGCCGAGACCTGGACGCTGCTGAGCAAGGCCCTGCTGCCGCTGCCGGAGAAGTGGCACGGCCTGCAGGATGTCGACACCCGCTACCGCGAGCGCTACCTCGACCTCATCTCCAACCCGGAAGTGCGGTTGCGCTTCAACCGCCGGATCCAGGCCATCCAGGAGATCCGCGCGTTCCTCGCCGGCCGGGGGTTCTGCGAGGTCGAAACGCCGATGATGCAGCCGCACGCCGGCGGAGCGACCGCGCGGCCGTTTGTCACGCGCTACACCGCGCTGAGCACCGACATGTACCTGCGGATTGCGCCCGAGCTGTATCTCAAGCGCCTGCTCGTGGGCGGGTTCGACAAGGTGTTCGAACTCAACCGCAACTTCCGCAACGAGGGGCTGGACCGCACGCACAACCCCGAATTCACCATGCTGGAGATCTACGAAGCGTACGGGGACCTGCGCAGCATGAAGGCGCTGATCGAGGCGATGATCACGCACGTGGCGCAGACGGTGTTCGGCACCCTTAAGGCGGGCACGGCCGAGCAGCCGATCGACCTCACGCCCCCGTGGCGCGAGGTGGCGTACCGTGACCTCATCGCCGAACGGATGGGGCCGGACTGGTACACGCTGCCCGCGGCCGCTGCCCGGAGCCGGGCGGAAGCGCAGGGCCTGTCGGTGGACCCGGCCTGGGATCATCTCCTGATCAGCCACGAGGTCTACGAGAAGCTCATCGAGAAGACGCTGATTGCGCCGACCTTTGTCACGCGGCTGCCCGCGGCGCTGATTCCGCTGGCCAAGAGTTGCGAGGACGACCCCGCGTCGGTCGACGTGTTCGAGCTGGTGATCGGCGGGCAGGAGATTGCGCCGGCCTACTCGGAGCTGAACGACCCGCTCGAGCAGCGGCGGCGGCTGGAGAGCCAGTCGGGCGCCGAGGCGGAGAAGATCGACGAGGACTTCCTGCTGGCCCTGGAGCACGGCATGCCGCCGGCGGGCGGGATGGGCGTGGGCATCGACCGGCTGATCATGATCCTGTCGGGGGTCGAGGCCATTCGCGACGTCATCCTCTTCCCGCAGCTCAAGCCGCGGGCCCAGGCCTGACCATCGCGCCGGCGGGAGCCGGGAAGGAGCGCATGCTGCCGTTTTCGCTGTTCCTGGCCTTGCGGTACCTGCGCGCGCGCCGGTCGTTCATCTCCGTCGTCACCCTGATCTCCGTGATCGGCGTCCTCCTGGGCGTGGCGATCCTGGTCATCGTCCTGTCGGTGATGACCGGCTTCGATAACATGTGGCGCGAGAAGATCCTGAGCTTCAAGCCCCACATCATGGTCCAGGGGCGGCAGGGGACGATCGAGGAGCCGGAGCTGCTCTGCCGCGCGATCGAAAAGATTCCTGGGGTCGTCGGCGTCGCCCCGAGCGTGGAAACGCGCGTGCTGATGCAGTGCGAGGGCCGGACCGCCGCCCCGATCGTGGTCGGGATCGACCCCGCGCGGGCGGCCTCCGTCAGCCGCGTTGCCCGCTCGGTCACGATCGGCCGATTCGACATCAGCGACCGCAACGCGGTGATCGGCATCGACCTGGCGATGGCCCTGGGGGTCGGCGTGGGCAGCAAGGTGCTGGTGTATTCGCCGCGCAACGTCGTGACCCGCGACGAGCTCTACCTGCCCGAGGAACTCACCGTGACGGGGCTCTTTGACATGGGCATGCGCGACTTCGACACCGGGTTCATCCTGACCTCGATGGATGCCGGTCGCGAGCTGGTCGGGCTTGAGTCCGGGGCGCAGTCGCTCAACGTGATGATCAGCGACCCGTTCCAGTTCGAGGCCGCCGGGCGGCAGATCCAGCGGGTGGTGGGGCCGTACTACGAAGTGCGGACCTGGAAGGAGATCGACCGCCTGCTCTTCGACGCGCTCAGCCACGAGAAGACGATGATGTTCGTCCTGCTGGTGTTCATCACCATTGTGGCCATCTTCTGCGTGACCAACACGCTGATCGTCATCACCGTGAACAAAACCAACGAGATCGGCCTGCTCAAGGCTCTGGGGTTCTCGTCGTGGCAGATCATGGGGGCCTTTGTGTGGCACGGCTGGATCCAGTGCATGGTCGGCACCGTGGCGGGCATTGCCGGCGGGCTGCTGGTGCTGGTGAACCTGCCGGGCATCGTGAAGCTGCTCGGGAAGCTCAACGTGGAGGTGTTTCCGAAGGGGATCTACGGGCTGGACGAGATCCCCTGGAGCACCTCCCCGGGCGAGATTGCCCGCGTGGCGCTGTTCGTGATGGTGTTCTGCACGCTGTCGAGCCTGCTGCCGGCGCACCGCGCGTCGCGGCTGGACCCGGTGCAGGCCCTGCGCAACGAGTAGTGGGCGAAGAGAGAGGGGATTCGCGAACCGAATGAGTGTGCTCATACAGGCGGATGACCTGCACAAGGCGTATATGCTGCGCGCGTCGCGCGTGGAAGTCCTGTGCGGCGTCTCGCTGACGCTATCCGAGGGCGACACGGTTGCGATCATCGGCAAGAGCGGCGCCGGCAAGAGCACCCTGATGCACGTGCTGGGGACCCTGGACCATCCCGACCGCGGGACGGTGCGGATCGGCGGCTGCGACGTGTACCGGGCCAGCGCGCGCGAGCGGTCTCGGCTGCGCTCGGAGACGCTGGGGTTCGTGTTCCAGTCCTATCACCTGCTGCCGGAGATGAATGTGCTGGAGAACGTGATCCTGCCGGCCATGGCCCGGCCCGGCTACGTGACCCGCGCGCGCGACTGCCGGGCCCGCGCGGTGGACCTGCTGGCGGCGGTGGGGCTGTCCGAGCGCTGGGACCACACGCCGATGGAGCTCTCCGGCGGCGAGCAGCAGCGCGTGGCCCTTGCGCGGGCCATGATGAACCAGCCCCGCATCCTGCTGGCCGACGAGCCCACGGGCAACCTCGACCCCGCCACGGGCCAGCAGGTGCTGCAGTGCCTGTTTGACCTCACGCGCCGCCATGACCGCACGCTCGTGATGGTGACGCATAACGAAGAAGCCGCCCGCTGCTGCAGCCGCGTCCTGCGGCTCCAGGGCGGATTGCTGGTCGAAGCCTGAGGTGGCGTGAACGCCACCGTCCCCGCGCGAGTTGGGGCGCAATTCGTCCGCTGGCCGCTGGACCGTTGCCGTATAAGTTGACAGTCCGGGTGGCTGCTGCTATGTTCCCGCGCTCTACTTTGAGAGGTGGACTATGGCAATCAAGAGCAAAGCCCCGAAGAAGCAGGCTTCCACTGTGACGCGGAAGCCCGCCGCCAAGGCCGTTGTAGTGCAGAAGAAGGCCGCTTCGAAACCCCAGAAGAAGGCCCCTGCGAAACAGCAGCCGGCGGCGAAGCGGGCTGCCCCGCAGGCGGCGCGGCCAAAGGCCCCTGTGGTCGTCCATAAGCCGGTGGCCAAGGCCGCGAAGGCTGCGCCCAAGGGCAAAGCTCCTGTCGCCAGGAAGGCTGTGTCCAAGCCGGCCTCCAAGGTTGCCGCACGCAAGGCGGCGGTCCCGATGGCCATGAAGCTCGCCGTGCGCGCTCCTTACGGTCTGAACAGGCAGAAGCCGCCGGAGGCACCGTCGGTCAGCACTCGCGTAGGCCATGCCAAGGGGCTGACCGCCGCGGAGAAGAAGCAGTTGAGAGCCATGATGCTGGCCATGCGCGAGCGCCTGTCGCGGCAGGTGGGAAACCTCAAGCAGGAGTCCCTCCAGCAGCGCGAGGAGATCGTCACCAGCGAGGACGGCACCGACGCCTTCGACCGGCAGTTTGCCCTGACGGTGGCCAGTTCGGAGCAGGATGCGATCTTCGACATCGATGACGCCATCCGCCGGCTGGATGCAGGGAAATATGGCGCTTGCGAGGACTGCGGGTGCGAGATTGAGATGCCTCGCCTCAAGGCGCTACCGTTCGTCCGCCTGTGCATCCGTTGCCAGTCCGAGTCAGAACGCAACCGTCCGCGGTTCCGCCCGCTGGAGTAGGCTAGGCTTGGCTTATCGATGCTGATTCTGCTCATCAGCATGGCCGTTGCGCTTCTGGACCAGGTTCTGAAATTCCTGGTGCAGAAGAGCATGCGGCCAGGCGACACGATCCCGGTTGTCGACGGCTTCTTCAACCTGAATCATGTGCGCAACCCCGGCGCGGCTTGGGGGATTCTGGCCGGCTTCCAGTCGTGGCTGATCGTGCTCTCGGTCGTCATGCTCATCCTGCTGATCGCCTTCCGGCGGCACTTCCTGACCGATACGCTCTGTCACCGCGTGGCCACGGGCCTGATGTGCGCCGGCATCGTCGGCAACCTGATCGATCGGGTCCGGCTGGGTTACGTGGTCGACTTCCTCGACTTCTACTGGCGAGGCGTACACTTTCCTTCATTCAATG
>CAZJBP010000060.1:15161-20212 GCA_964544115.1 uncultured Victivallales bacterium
CACCACCCGGGATCTCGACCCGCAGGCCCCGCACCGGCACTTCCTCGGCGCCACTGTGGTTCACCGTGGCGCCCTGGGGTTCGTGGTCGTGGTTATCGTGTGCGACCTGTGTTACCGGATCAAGTTGCAGTATGTCGTCGACTTCCTCGACTTCTACTGGCGCGGCGTACACTTTCCTTCATTCAATGTGGCCGATGCCGCCATCTGCACCGGTGTGGGCCTCTATATGCTCTCGCAGGTCTTTCCTTCCCTCGCGGGCACGCCCGCGAGCGGTGGCGCGGAGCCATCGGGGTCGCAGGCGGAATCGCCAGCCCCGGAGGCGCGGCCGTGAGGGCCGGTCATGCGTTCTTCCTCGTGGGCCCCACGGCCACAGGCAAGAGCGCAGTGGCCCAGACGTTGGCCGAACGGCTCGGATGGGCGGTGCTCTCGGCGGATTCCATGCTCGTGTACCGGGGCATGGACGTTGGCACCGCCAAGCCCACGGCGGAAGAGCGCTCGCGCGTCCGCTACGGCGGCGTCGACCTTGTGGATCCCGACCGCGACTTCAGCGTCTGGGACTACCGTCAGTGCGCGCTGCAGTTCCTTGAGTCCTGCTGGGCGGACGGGGTGGACGTGATCGTCGCGGGCGGCTCGGGGCTTTACGTCCGGAGCCTGACCGACGGGCTGGACTCGCGCGCCACCGCCGTGCCGGAGGATCGCCGGCGCTGGGAAGCCCTCTGCCGCGACCGCGGCGTGGAGGCTCTGCAGGAAGAACTGCGCCGGTGCGCGCCGGGCCGGTTCGCCGCCCTGGCCGATCCGCGTAACCCGCGGCGGCTGATCCGGTCGCTGGAAATGGCTGCGTCCGAGGGCGACGTCCTCGCCCCCGTCGTGCCACCTCGTGGTCGCGGCGCGAGCACCCCGATGGTGGGCCTTTCCCTCGACTCCGCGCGGCTGGCAGAGCGCATCGAAGCCAGGGCCTCGCGCATGTTCTCCGAAGGGCTTCCCGACGAAACGCGGAGGCTGTGCGAGCGGTGGCCGGAGTGGTCCCGGACGGCCCGGCAGGCGATCGGCTATGCCGAGGCGCTTGAGCTCCTGGCGGGTCGCTGCACGCGCGGGGAGGCCGAGGCGAAGTGTGCGTCGCGCACGCGCAGGCTGGCCAAGCGGCAGCGGACATGGTTCCGGCACCAGGCGTCGGTGGCATGGGTAGAACTGGACGGCGGCGACCGAATCGGGGATACTGCGGCTCGCGTTCAGGGGGAATGGGAGCGCCATGGACCAGTTGTCATCGCCAGAGATCAGTGACGGAAGCGCGGCGCGGCGGGACTCGCGCAGGATCGACGTTCCAGGCTGCGGATACCGGATCTGCGACCTGCCCGCGCGGATGCGGCCGAGGGAGATCATCGACCTGCAGGGCGTGCAGCAAGCCCCGGACGAGGTTCTGCTCGCGCTGCTGCTGCGCACCGGCTCGAAGGGAGCCAACGTGGTGGACGTGGCCCGGGCCCTGCTGGCCCGCCACGGAAGCCTGACCGCGCTGGCGGCATCGTCAGTGGAGGATCTGACGCGCGTCAAGGGCGTCGGCCGCGTGAAGGCGCAGATGCTGAAGGCCGCGCTGGAGCTGGGGCGGAGGCTGACCGATGAGCGGCTGCCCGAACGGGTGCGGGTGCTGCAGCCGGGCGATGCCGCGGGCTTGTTGCGCGAGCAGGCACGGACGCTTGAGCGGGAGCACTTCTGGGTTCTGTATCTGGATCGCCGGAACGCGTTGAAGACGCGCCCGGTGCAGGTGTCGGCCGGCCTGCTCGACGCCAGCCTCGTGCATCCGCGCGAGGTGTTCAAGGCGGCCGTGGAGCATTCGGCCGCGGCGGTGGTTCTGGTTCACAACCACCCGTCGGGGGACCCTACGCCGTCTGCGGAGGACATCCGCATCACGCGGCAGCTGGTGGACGCCGGGCGGGTCATGGACCTGAAGGTGTTGGATCACGTGGTGCTGGGCAAGCCGCGCGCCGGAACGGCGCACGACTTCGTCAGCCTGCGAGAGAACGGACTGGTGGATTTCGGTTGAGGGGACCTGCAGCGCGACACGCGGAGGGGAGGCGCCTCGTGACGGAGAACAGGAACGTGCATCCGACGGCGGTGGTGGAGCCCGGAGCGGTGTTGGGCGCCGGAGTCGAGGTGGGGCCTTTTGCGTATATCGCGGCCGGGGCCCGCGTCGGGGCCGGATGCAGCATCGGCGCCCACGCGACGGTCTACGGGTGCGTGCAGATCGGGGCGGGCTGCCGGGTGCATGCCACCGCGGTCCTGGGCGACGTCCCGCAGGATCTGGGCTTTGCGGGCGGCGAGTCGGCCGTGGTTATTGGCGAGCGCTGCGTGTTGCGCGAGGGCGTGACCGTGCACCGCGGCACGAAGCCCGGCACCAGCACGGTGATTGGCGACGACTGCTTCCTGATGGCGTTTTCCCACGTGGCGCATAACGTCGTGCTCGGGCCGCGCGTGATCGTGGCCAACGGCGCGCTTCTGGCCGGCTACGTCGAGGTGGGCGAGCGATGCTTCATCAGCGGCAACGCGGTGATTCACCAGTTCGTCCGCATCGGGCGCCTGGCCATGCTGGGCGGTGGCTGTGGCATCAGCAAGGATGTTCCGCCCTTCTGCACGATGTGCCCGACGGCGCTGAATGAGGTGGCGGGGCTGAACGTGGTGGGCATGCGGCGCGCGGGGATCGGTGCGGCGGAACGGCAAGCCGTGCGCCAGGCGTTCAAGCTGCTCTTCCGCTCGGGTCTCAACGTCTCCCAGGCGGTCGCCGAACTGCGGCGGCTATACCCGTCCGGCCCGGCCGCGGAACTGGCGGAGTTTGCCGCCGGTTCGAAGCGCGGCATCTGCGTTATGGGCCGGGGTGACGTCGATGAGGGCGGAGAGGTCGACTGAGACCTGAACCCCGAGCCCTGCCCCCCTTTCCTGCCCCTTCTCCAAAGTGGGCTGCGCCCACAACCCAAAATCAACCACGGATTACACTGATGGCACGGATGGGGAAGCCAACATGACAAAGCACAACCCACTTCATATCAGTGCTATCCGTGTTATCCGTGGTAATCATCTTGTTCTTTATCAGCGATCCGGAGGGATAAGGTGCTAACGATCCGGAATGAGCTCCTCGGCGACCGAGTCGGCGATGCGCCGCCCCGTCGGAGTCAGCGTCCACCGGTCACCCGCGGTCACGGCCAGCCCGTGGCGGCCCAGTCACACCAGGGTTCGCGTCCAGTGCTCCCGCAGCGCCGCGTCGCCCGCGGCAGCCTCCTCGAGGGACACGCCTTCCGTCAGCCGCAATCCGAAGATCAGCCGCTCCGTCCGGTCCACGACGAGGGAGACGGCCTCCTCGTCGCGGGGCGGAAGTCGGCCGGCCGCCAGTGCGCTCTGGTAATCCTCAAGGTCCGGAGCGTTGGTCCAGCGCCGTTGTCCCCAGCGTGAGGCGGCGGAGGGGCCCACCCCGAGGTAGTCCCTGCCGCGCCAGTACCCCAGGTTGTGAAGACAGGTCCGGCCCGGGAGTGCGAAGTTCGACGTCTCATAGTGGTCATACCCGGCGGCGGCCAGCGCCGCCTCGGCCTCGTCCAGCCGCCGGATCTCCTCGTCCTCGGTGGGGTGGGCGAGCGCACCGCTCGCGCAGAGCACGGACAGGGGCGCCCCCTCCTCGATGCTCAGCGCATAGACCGAGAGGTGTGCCGGGCGCAGCTCCAGGGCCCGGCGGAGCGACATCGCCCAGGTGTCGGCCGTGTCGCCCGGCAGTCCCGCGATCAGGTCCAGGCCGATGTTCTCGAAGCCTTCACGGCGCGCAGTGGCCACGGCGGTATCGATCGAGCGCGCATCGTGCCGGCGGCCGGCGGCGGCCAGCACGCGGTCGTCGAAAGACTGGGCGCCCACGCTGATGCGGTTGACGCCCGCGTCGCGCATCAGGCGGCAAGCCTGCGCGGTCAGCGTGTCGGGGTTGGATTCCACCGTCCATTCCCGCACAGCGCCGGTGTCGATGTGGGCGGCCACCGTGTCGAGCAGCGCGGCGAAGTCGGCCTCCTGAAGGCTGGTGGGCGTCCCGCCCCCGATGTAGACGGTGGTTGGGCGGGGGGCCTCCCCCTGCGGGGCGAGATCGAGTTCGCGCGCCAGCGCAGGCAGCCATTTGCCGGCGCGGTCGGGGTGGGGGATCGAGTAGAACGCGCAGTACGCGCAGCGGCCCGTGCAGAACGGCACATGCACGTAGAGGTGCGCCGGGACGGGTGGCATGGAGGGGGGCAGGGGCATGTCACTCGAGCGGGCCCAGGGCCTTTGCGATCTGGGTCTTCAGCGCGGCGAGCTCGGACTCCAGGGCGGCGACCCGCTGCTCGAGGGCTGCCATCTGCTTCTGCATGGGCGAGGCGGCGGGAGCGTCGGCTGCGGTGATGGCCTGGACCGGGGCGGCCGGGACGGCTTCGGGGGTGCCGCACAGCAGGTGGGCATAGCGCATCTCGCGCCGGCCCGGCCCGGGCGCGAGCCGGGTGATCAGAGGGCCGCCGTCGCGCGTCATCATGCCATCAATGAAGGCGGCCACCTGATCGGCGGTGACGGGGCCGCACATGCGTTCGATGCGCGTGCGCAGCTCTCCCTGGGTCTGGGGGCCTCGCAGCATCAGCTCGCACAGGATGGCCTGCTCCTGCGGGTCCATGGGCAGTCGGGCGCCGATATCGTGCCGATACTTGGGCACACGGCTGCCCGGCAGCGTGACCTCCCACAGCAGGTGGTCGCGGTAGCGGAGCTCCTCGAGGGCGGCAGACACGGCGGCCTCATCGAGGTCCATCTCCGGGTCGCGGTTCGACTTCTGGTTGCAGGCCGCGACCACCGCGTGGAGCGAGAGCGGGTAGTAGTCGGGTGTCGTAGCCGCTTTTTCCATCAGCGAAGCCAGAACCCGGGCTTCGACCGGACTGAGCAGAATGTCCATGATCTGGTTTCCTCCGGTTGATCACAGGGGCGAGAGGGCTGCCATTCCGACCTCCCTCAGCGTCGTCGTGCATGATCCACGGGCAAACACCGTTAGGCAAGCCCACGTTACGGCCCGA
>CAZJBP010000061.1:0-14309 GCA_964544115.1 uncultured Victivallales bacterium
AGTTCGAGGAGTTTCTCGCGTGTTGCCATTGCATTCTCCGGCGTGAGCCGTTCGGCCAGGGCGCGGACGACGGCGCAGTCGAGGCCGGCGGGAGCCGCCGCCGGCAGAGCCGGCTTGGCGGCGGGTTGGCCGGTGACGTCAGGGAGCGACGCGACTGCGGCGCCGGTGGCCGCGTCGCTGGTGTGGGTGTAGAGTCGCGTCATGGCGGGGTTGGAATGGCCCACGATGGCCTCGACGACGGGCAACCATCTCGTTCCGCAAACGCTGGAACCACGTCCCCTGTCTGTCGTACTCGCCGCATCCGAGCCCGTGAAGACGGGATGCTGGCAGTGTCACAACGTGGTGAACTGCCATGACTTCTGTGGCCGCGCGTGGCCATCATGATAGATGTTGTTGCGCCCGGGAAGAAGGATGCGGATACTTCGGGGCTGTTTTGCAGGCACGTTGGCGGAGGCACTTCATGGATCATGTCTATGGCGCGATGATCGATTCCGGCGTGTCGGACTGGCAGGTCTTCCAGCAGGACGCAAGTGGCGCCGCCGACATTTCCGTGGCCGGCAGGTGGGAGGGGGCCGGGGCCCCAAAGGCCGCCGTTGTGCTGCGCCTCGTCCGCGAGGATAATGGCTTGCCTGTTGCCACCCACCTCGACTGGCAGACGGCAACCAGCAACAAGGATGGCACGTGGTCAGCAACGCTCAAGAACGTGCCGGCCGGCGGCCTGTACAGGCTTGAAACCCACGTACGCCCGGACATGAGCCATCCGGTCGAGTGGTCCCAGCGCGGCGACATACGCCATTTCCTCGGGGTGGGCGACCTGTGGATCATCGCCGGCCAAAGCAATGCGGCCGGTTACGGCCGAGGGCCGTGCTTCGAACCGCCTGAACTCGGCCTCCACCTGTTCAACAACGCGATGACATGGGTTCTCGCCTCCCAGCCACTGAACGAGTCCACAGGATCCATGCACCTTGAGAACTGCGAAGGGGCCAGCGGCCACGGTCCCTGGATACACTTCGCGCGGCTGGTCAAACAGCAGGTCAACCATCCCATCGGCCTGGTGCAGGTCTCACTCGGCGGATCAGCCCTTGTTTCATGGAACCCAACGGAACCGGGGGATCATCCGCTCTACGCGTTGATGATGCGTGTTCACAAGGCGGTCGGCGGCAAGGTGCGCGGCATCCTTTGGTACCAGGGCTGTAGCGAGACCGCCACCGTGGCAACCGCGGATACCTACGCGAACCGCTTCATGGCTGCAGTAAGCGCGTGGCGTGAGGCCATGAGCCAGCCGGACCTGCCCGTGCTGACGGTTCAGCTCAGCCACTGGACCGGACCGGCCCCTGCGGACGAAGAACAGGCCGTGAATAAAGCATGGACTGTTCTGCGCGATGCCCAACGGCTTGTGCCGAAACGGCTGAAGAACGTCAGCGTAATTCCGACATTTGATCTCTCGATCACCGATGGCATTCACATCTCGCCGTTCGGCAACATGCTCCTTGCACAACGCGCAGCGCAGAGCGCGCTTGCCATGGTGTACGGGTTCAAGGTCGACCACCGCGCCCCCGAGCCGGCGACGGCCCGCGTCATGAAGGATGGGATCGCCGTTGAGATTGAATTCGAGAATGTCATTGGCCGGATGGACAGCATTGATCCGGTGGCCATTCCGTTCCGGGTTGAAGATGAAGACGGCGTGGTCGAAATCAAGCGCATCGAATACACAGGCACCGCAACGATCCGCCTCCTCCTTGCCCGCCCGCTCTCCGGCAAGGCCGTTGCCCACGGCGGCTATGGTCACAATCCTCCACCGGTGCCGATGGACATGGACCGTGCCATGCCGATGCTGGGCTTCTACGGCTTTCCGATATCCGTCTGTTGTGTTTCGCCGTAACGTTCTCGCCGCAGGCGGATGGATAACGCGGGAAAGCCGGCGCGCCGTGAATCCTCTTCGTCTCACGTTGACGAACCGCGATCTCGTCGTAAGATGCGGAGCATGAAAACCCATTCACCTTTTGACGACGCGGTTGCGGTTTGGCACATGGCCGGTGCGGACGGTTTAGCCGTTCACGGCGACGTTGCGCTGGGGATCCCCCTGGAGGGCGCGGAGCGCGACGCCTCGCTCGCGCGGGGTGGGGATGGCCGCGTGGCGCAGGTCAACGGCGGATGGCTGACAGTCGGAGACGCGGCACTGGCTGTCACCGGCCCCGAGATGACGCTGTGCATGCGGCTGAAGGATACATCGCAGGCCTGGGACGCGCCGCTCCTCGCGAAGGACAACCCGCACGACGCCTACGGCACGATCCTGTCGGCGAGCGACGGCCACCTTCGGTACGTGTGGCGCACAACGCCGGCGGCGGAGCGCACAACGACGCCTTCAACCGACGCACCCGACTATCTGAAAGAGGACTACCTGAACGGCGTCATGCGCCTGAACGCGCCGGTGGCGATGATCGGCGCCGGCGGCTGGCACGATGTCGTCATGCGGTTTCGGGCTCCGAGCATCGAACTGTTCGTGGACGGGGTCCTGGTGGATGAGAACTGGCCGCACGGCGAACTGCACGAGTTCGTCGGCCCGTTCCTGATTGGCGCGGCATGGCGGGACGGACAGAAGATCGCGGGGTTCAACGGGCTGATTGACCACGTAGCCATGTGGAAGCGCGCTTTGACAGACGCGGAGGTCGCGGGCCTGTCGGGCGGCGCCCGGGAGATCGCCCGCCGCGACCTGGAGATCCTCGGCCCGCATCGTCCCATGCCGCAGTACTGGCGTCCGCGCGGATACAACACGTCGGCGGGCGACTGCATGCTGCAGTTCTTCAGAGGCCGGCTGCATCTGTTCTATCTCTTTGACCGGCGACACCATGGCTCGAAGTGGGGCCGCGGCGCCCACGAGTGGGGGCACTGGTCCACCGCCGACCTCGTTCGCTGGGAAGAGCACCCCCTGGCGCTCACCGTCACACACGGATGGGAATGTCCGCACGGGACGGGCAGCCTGATTGAATTCAAGGGGAAGATCTATGCCTACTATGCGGACTTCTCCGCCTGGGGCCACTTCAAGGACTCGCCCTACCATGAACTCTCCATCTGCATGGCCGAGAGCGACGATGGCATCCACTTCACCAAGACCGGCAAGATCTCGCCCCGGGGCTTTGATTCCCACACGATGTATGATCCTTCGACGGGGCTGTACCATCTGCTGACGCCCGGCTCAGGCCAGCAGTGGCCGACGAATTGGCCCGACGGCAAGAACGGGCTCCTGGACTACACCACGACCGACCCGGCTCACGGGCCGTGGACGCTCCAGCCGAAGCATTTCCACGAGATGTTCGGTTGCTGCCCGCACTACTTCGAGTGGAACGGCTGGCACTACCTCTGGATGGAGAACCGCTTCTGGATGTCCAGCAGCATGAAGGGCCCGTGGCAGGAGAACTCGCCCGCGCGGCTCGTTCCCATGCAAGTTCCGAAGAGCGCCGTGTTCGGCGACCGGGCGTTCGCGGTCGGCTGGCTCGGCGAGCAAGGCTGGGGCGGGGACCTTGTGTTCCATGAGCTGATCCAGAACGCCGACGGCACGCTGGGCGACAAGTTCGTTCCCGAGATGATGCCGCCCTGTGGCGATCCGGTCACCTTGGCGAAGGTCGGCGGCGCGCTGGCCGGCGTGCCGCGGGACGCGCGGGTTAACGCCACACTCCAGCCGCACTCGGCGACCGCGCCGTTCACGCTCCGCCTGCGCGGCACGGAGGCGCCCGGCAGCGGCCTCGGCCTGCGCTTCGATCCGATCCAGCGGACCGCCGCATTCCTGTTCCCCGAGGGGGCGCGAACCGACGCGGCGCCCTTCACTGAGAGTGACGCCGTGGAAGGTCTGGACCGCCCGGTCAACCTCGAGATCATCCTTGTCGGCGATATCGTCGACGTCTGCATCAACGAGCGCCGCACCCTCGCCACGCGCTGCCAGGGGCTGACGGGCGACCGGCTGGCCTTCGACACCTGTGCCGCCGCGTCCATCGACGTCCGCCCGCTGAGATAAGGGGGAACCGCATGCCAACGGCCCACAAGAAAACCATTCCACGTCCGGAGTATTGCTACACGCAGCTCACCGACGTGGAGCAGGAGCAGAACGGCATCTACGCCTACGACCGCAGCTCCAAGTTCGACATGCGGCGGATCGCCGCCATTCTGGGCAGGAACCCACCGGCGTTGCGCCGGGACGGGAGAAGAGCGTGAGCGCGCTGGGCGACTGTCTTGCGGAGTTTGAAGCCGGGATGCTCGCTCAGCAGGCCGACACGACGCCGGCGTCCCCACTCGAAGGAAAGGTGTGGCTGGGCATTGAACGCGCCTTGATGGCGCAATTCCTCGGTGCCGACCTCGGGCGTTACTACAGCGGCAGCGCCGAGGATCAGATCCTGTTCCAACTCCGGTCCCAGCTCTTTGCCCGGGCCCATATCCCGGGGAACCGCAGAAGCATGGGGCGTTGGGTATGGCCGGATTTCGGCGTGGCCCTGTCCGCGACCGTGCTCGGGGTGCCCTGGACTCCGCGCAAGGACCAGGAGCCCTGGGCCTCGGGGGAGCCGCCGATCCGCTGCGCCGCCGACCTCGAGGGGCGCCCCCTTCCGGATTTCGAGACCGCCGGAATGATGCCCGCGCTCCTGAAGATGCACGCCGAGATGAAGCGTCTTCTGGGGAGCTCCTTCTCGGTCGCCTTTCCGGATTGGTGCCGGGGCCCGCTGGGCAACGCCTTCTACCTGGCCGGCCCCGAGCGCACGCTGATGAGCCTGTACCAGGATCCGCCATTCTTTCACGCGCTGATGCGCTACGGGATGGAGGCCATGAAGAAGTGGCTCACCGACCGGGCCGCCTATCTCGGGGTGCCCATGCCCAACGGGGGCACCCTCTGGAACGACGAGGTCTCTGCCGAGAACTTTCCGCCGGAGATCTACCGGCGGATGATCACGCCGTACGACCAGGAATGCCGGGAGTTCATGGGCGGGGACGTCGGCTTCCACAGCTGCGGGAACACCGCGCCGCTCATGGAAGCAATCGCCTCCGTCGGGAAATGGTCGTACATGCATGTGTCCGCGTGGTCCGACCTGGACAAGGCGCTGCAGTGTTTTCCAACCACCCATCTGATTGTCTGCCTGCACCCGTATCGCGAGGCGCTGGGCTGCCCGTTCCCGGACGCGCAGAAGCGCATTCGCGAGGTGCTGGCGAAGTGCCAGGGGCGCTCCTTCTGCCTGGCGATTACCGAGCTGATGCCGGTGAATGGGCCCCGGAAGGATCTGCAGAGGATCCGGGACCTGTGGTCCTTCTGTGAAGACGCATGGCCTCGCTGAGGCCGCAGGTCACCGCGAAACACTATCTGTCCGACATCGAGGCTGGCGTCCGGCTGGGCAGCGCAACGCGAAAGCACCCGCGCGCTACGTCAGCCGCCCCTCGGGCGTCGCGTCGTCGTCGCTCCACCAGCGGGGCTTCGTGGTCTCGATCTTGTCGATCGTCTTTGCGGTCATCTGGTTGCCGCGGGTTTTGACGCCCTTGAGCGGCACGTCGCCCGGCTTGAAGATCTGCTGGTGGATGCGCTGGCCCTTGGCGGCCTTGTACTTCAGGTAGAGGCGTTCGGGCGTGCCCTCGACCAGCAGCTGGATCTCCGAGTCCGGCTGGGTGCACAGGTAGTCCTTGTTCAGGATCGCTCCGCCGAGGGTGAAGCGCTTGATAAACGTGAACGGGGCCTGCGTGTAGACGGCCGTCATGACGCGGTCGCGGTCGTATTTGGCGCAGTAGATCAGGTTCTGGTCGACGAACAGGCGCTCCGGCGGGTACATGACCTTGTAGCGCCCGTCCTTCCAGATCAGCTCGATCTTGTCCAGCGAGGAGCACTCCAGCACCGCGTCGCCCTTGACCGTGTGGCCGAGGTAGCCGCTCTCGCGGTCCCAGCCGATCTGCAGCTCGGTGGCGGTCAGCTCGCGGATCTCGATCGTGCCGAAGCGCTCGATCCGCGTCCGGCGCGGGTAGCGCTCGCCGTACGTTTTGAGCAGGCCCTTGAGGTACTGGATCGCGTAGGGGATGAGCCGGCCGAGGTTTTTCTCCACGGCGTCCAAGTCCTGGAGGATGGTCTCGATCTCCTTGCGGTTCTTCTCGATGTCGAAGAGGGAGATCCGGCGGATGCGGATCTCAAGCAGCTTCTCGACATCCTCCGTCGTGACGTCGCGCTTGAGGAGGTGCCGGAAGGGGGCGAGGCCGTCGAACACGGCCTTCACCACGGCCGGCGGCGTGCGGCATTGCTCGATGCGCTTGTAGATGCGGTTCTCGATGAAGATCTGCGCCAGCGTCTTGGCGTGGAAGTCGTCCAGCAGGCGGCTGCGCGCCAGCTCCAGCTCGCGCTTGAGCAGGTCCACCAGCTGCCGGGTGTTTTCCTTGAGCACCTCCGACACGGTGGTGTCCTTCGGACGGCGCCCCTGGATCACGACGAGGCGGCTGGAGACGGACGACTCGCAGGCGGTAAACGCGTACAGCGCCTCGATCGCCTTCGCCGGCTCGGTCCCGGGCGACAGCGCCAGCTCGATCTCCACGCTTTCGGCGGTGAAGTCGCTGATCGAGCGGACCGGCACCTTCTTCTTGCGCACGGCGTCTTCGACCGAGGCGATCACCGACTCGGTCGTCTGCCCGTACGGCAGCTCGCGGATGACCAGGTGGCAGCCCTTGCCGGGCTCAATCCGCGCGCGCACCCGCACGCGGCCGTTGCCGTCGTCGTACTCCGCCACGTCCATCGTCCCGCCCTGCTGGAAGTCCGGGTACACGATGAACTTCTTCTTCTGGAGGATGGCGATCTGCGCCTGCAGCAGCTCGGGGAAGTTGTGCGGCAGGATGCGCGTGGAGAGGCCCACCGCGATGCCCTCCGCCCCGAGCATCAGCAGCAGCGGCAGCTTGCAGGGCAGCGTCACCGGCTCCTGGTTGCGCCCGTCGTAGCTGGGCACAAACTCGGTCAGGGCGTCGTTGAAGACCTCTTTGCGCGCCAGCTCGGTCAGGCGGCATTCGATGTAGCGCGAGGCGGCGGCCGGGTCGCCCGTGTAGATGTTGCCGAAGTTGCCCTGGCCCTCGATGAGGTACTCGCGGTTGGTCAGGTTGACCAGCGCGTCGGCGATGGAGACGTCGCCGTGCGGGTGGTACTGCATGGTGTGGCCGACGATGTTCGCCACCTTGATGAAGCGGCCGTCGTCCCGCTCGTGCAGCGAATACAGGATGCGCCGCTGGACGGGCTTAAGGCCGTCCTCGACGCCGGGAATCGCGCGGTCGCAGATGACATAGGAGGCATAGGCCAGGAAGTTCGAGTCCATCATGCGGCGCAGCGGGCCCGGACCCTCCTCGTGCATGCCGTCGTGGGTTGGGCCCGCCGGCGGGGCGGGGCGCGCCTCCTTGCCGGCCGCCGGGTCGACGGTCCAGCCTTCGCCGTTGAAGCTGAATTCCTGTTGCGGAGGCTTCGTCATGGCGCCTCCTCAATCACCAGGTTCTTCATGATGTAGTCGCGGCGCTCCGGCGTGTTGCGCCCCATGTAGAACTCGAGCACCTCGGGAATGGAGTGCTCCCCGCGCAGCTCGACCGACTTCAGCCGCATGTCGGTGCTGATGAAGGCCTTGAATTCCGCGGGCGAGATCTCGCCGAGCCCCTTGAAACGGGTGACCTCACAGCCGCGGGCGAGCTTCTTCATCGCGGCGTCGCGCTCGGCCTCGGAATAGCAATAGATCGTCTCCTGCTTGTTGCGCACGCGGAACAGCGGGGTTTCCAGGATCTTGAGGTGATGGTTGCGGACGAGCCCCTCGAAGAAGCGCAGGAAGAACGTGATCATCAGGTTGCGGATGTGCAGGCCGTCGACATCCGCGTCGGTCGCCAGGATGACCTGCTGGTAGCGCAGATTCTCGAGCGCCTCCTCGATGTCGAGGCTCTGCATGAGATTGTAGATTTCGACGTTCTTGTACAGCGTGTCGCGCTGCTGGTCGCAGGTGTTGAGCGGCTTGCCCTTGAGGGTGAAGACCGCCTGGGTGCTCACGTCGCGGCAGCTCGTCAGCGTGCCGGCCGCCGACTGGCCCTCGGTGATGAAGATCATCGACTCGACGCCCTTCCCGCGCCGCAGGTCCAGGTGGACCTTGCAGTCCTTGAGCTGCGGGATGCGGATCGAGATCGACTTCTGCCGCTCGCGGGCCGCCTTCTTGACCGCCAGCAGCTCCTTGCGGATCTTCTGCGTCTCCTCGATCTTCTCAACCAGCCGCTGGGCCGAGGTGGGCTCGCGGTGCATGAGGTCGCAGACGATGTCCTTGATCTGTGCCACCAGCGTCGAGCGCAGCTCCGTGTTGCCGAGCTTGTTCTTGGTCTGGGACTCGAAGACGGGGTCCTTCAGCTTGATGGCTACGGCGCCGACAATACCCTCGCGCACGTCCTCGCCCTCGAACTTGCCCTTGGCGAACTCGTTGATGCCCTTGAGCAGGCCCTCGCGGAAGGCGCTGAGGTGCGTGCCGCCGTCGTTGGTGTACTGGCCGTTGACGAACGAGTAGTAGTCCTCGCTGAAGCGGTTGGTGTGCGTGAACGCCAGGTCGAGCATCTTGTCCCGGTAATGGAACGGCGGATAGAGCTTCTCGAAGTGGCTCTCGTCGCGGATGAGGTCCACCAGCCCGCCCTCGGAGACGAACGTCTCGTCGTTGAACTGGATCTTCAGCCCCGCGTTCAGGTAGGCGTAGAACCGCAGCCGGCGGTGGATGTGCTCCGGATCGTAGGCGTGCTTGCCGAAGATCTCGGGGTCTGGCGTGAACTGCACGAAGGTGCCGTTCTTCTCGGCGCCGGCCTTGCCCTTGCGTTCCTTGATCAGCCGGCCCTGCTCGAAGATCGCCTCCACGGCCTCGCCGTCGCGGTGGCTGCGGACGACGAAGCGCGAGGACAGCGCGTTGACGGCCTTGGTGCCGACGCCGTTGAGGCCGACGCTGAACTGGAACACATCGTCGTTGTATTTGGCGCCGGTGTTGATCCGCGAGACGCACTCGACCACCTTGCCGAGCGGGATGCCGCGGCCGAAATCGCGCACGGAGATCGTGGTGTCCTGGAGCGAGATGTCCACCCGCGCGCCGTGGCCCATGATGAACTCGTCGATCGCGTTGTCGACGACTTCCTTCAGCAGGATGTAGATGCCGTCCTCGTACTGCGATCCGTCGCCCGTGCGGCCGATGTACATGCCCGTGCGCAGCCGGATGTGCTCCAGCGACGACAGGGTCTTGATCTTGCTCTCGTCGTACTCTTGACGCTGTTTGCTGCTCATGGGAATGGGTCCGACGCCCCGGCCCGGTGGCCCGCGCAACGCGCGCCCGCGGCCCGGTCGGCATCGGGGGCGCAACGTAGCAGCCCGCGCCGCCGCGCGCAAGTCCACGGTGGCATTCGGCCGGAAATCAAGGGCTGTCGTTGCTTTAGCTGGGTGGAGGGGCGAATCCCCTGCCGAGGGAGGCCACCGTGCGACAGTCGAGGGATCCATGAGCAACCTGCCCGCCCGTCTCGCGCCCCAGGACGTCATTACCCGCATCCGGGGCCATGCCGTCATTCTCGACACCGATCTGGCCGCACTTTACGGCGTGGCCGTCAAACGGCTCAACGAGCAAGTGCGCCGCAACCCGAATCGGTTTCCCGGGGACTTCGTCTTCCAACTGACCACGAGGGAATGGAGTTCTTTAAGGTCGCAAAGTGCGACCTTAGAACGCGGCCAGCATCGCAAGTATCTGCCCCTGGTGTTCACGGAACACGGCGCCATCATGGCCGCCACGGTGTTGAACAGTCCCCAGGCGATCCAGATGAGCGTCGCGGTGGTGCGCGCGTTCGTGCGCCTGCGGCGCATGGCCCTTTCCGTCGAGGGCCTCGCCCGCAAGGTCGCCGAGTTGGAAAAGAAGTACGACGCGAGCTTCCGGATGGTTTTTGACGCGGTTCGCCGCCTCATGAGCCCGCCCGATCCGCCGCGCAAGCCCATCGGTTTCGCCGACAGGTAGCGGCCCCGCGGGATGTCGTCGATTCCGACGCCGCCCGGGAGGTACTCCGAATCGAAGTGGAAAACCGGTTCAGACGCGTTCGCCACGGTGGCACTTGAGTCCCCGCTCGCGTTCGCCTATGATACCGGGGTCATCCTGCGCCGGGCAGGCAACGCGGGTCGTTGTCGCCCGCCGGGCAGGAAGGGAGAATGCGTGCACGTGGTGTCCGCCGTCCGCAGCCTGTGTGTCCTGCTGTGCGCCGCAGCCTTCGGGCTGGCCGGCGCGATGCCTTCATCTGCTGCATCCGCCCCGCGCGACCCGGTCCTGATTCTTCACTCCTACCACCGGGGCGACTGGACCGACCGCATCGGCGATGGCATCCAGTCGGTGCTGGGATCCCGACCTCGCACCGATGTCCACATCGAGTACATGGACACCAAGAAGCTCCGCACCCCGGAGTATCTGGACCAGCTGGCCCGGATCTACCGCATGAAGTACGCGGCAGTCCCGTTCAAGGTGATCATCGTCTCGGACGATGATGCCCTGAACTTTGCCACGCGCCATCAGCGGGACGTCTTTGCCGGCGCACCGATCGTGTTTTGCGGCGTCAACGCGTTCGACGAGGCGATGCTGCGGACGAACCCGGACATGACGGGGGTCCTCGAGGAGGGGGACTTCGAGCAGACCCTGACGGTGGCGTTCCAGATGCGCCCGGCAGCTCAGCGCCTACTGGTGATTCACGACGACACCTCCACCAGCGACGTCAATCTCGCCAACCTGCACCAGGTTCTCGCCGCCCGCTTCAGCGGGATCCAGATGGTCGATCTCGGCCGGCTCACGCTGGACGAGCTGCACCAGCGCATGGCCAGCGCGGACCCGCGGGACGCGGCCTTCTTCGTCGCTTTCTGGACCGACGCGGCCGGCGAGGTCATCAGCCCCGACCAGCTCGCGCCGGTGTTCCGCTCCAGCGCCGTGCCGATTTTCGGGCGGTCGGAATGGATGATCGGAAAGGGCGAAGCCGGCGGCAAGTGCGTCAGCGGCTTCAAGCAGGGCTCGGCAGCCGGCGCCCTCGCCCAGCAGGTGCTCGACGGAACCCCGGCGGGCCGTCTGCCCGTGGTTCGCGACGACATGAACGTGTTCATGTTCGACCAGGCCGAGCTGCGCCGCCACCGGATTTCCGCCTCGCAGGTCCCGGCCGGCAGCGTCGTGGCGAACGCGCCCGAGCGGTTCTACCGCGTCAGCAAGCCGATGCTGGTCCTCCTGCTGGCGCTGGTGGCGGCGCTGGTGGCGTTCCTCGTCAGCGCGATCGTCTTCACCCGGCGTCGCCACCACTCCGAGCGCATGCTGCGCCTGACCCGCTTTGTAGTGGAACACAGTTCGGACGGCGTGCTGTGGCTCGGCGCCGACGGATGCGTTCGGGAGGTCAACGCAACCGCCTGCCGGCAGTTCGCGCGCTCCCGGGAAGAACTCATCGGCGTGGGCATCGGCACGCTCGCTCCGGCATGGACTGCCGCCGTGTGGAGCGCCCACTGGGCCGCGCTGCACGCCTCGGGAGCGCTGCGGGAGGAGACGCCGTTCCTGGGGCGCGGGCGGTCGCCGTTCCCGGCCGAGGTGCTGCTGGAGTTCGCGCGCTTCGAAGGCCTCGAATACGCCTGCGCGTTCGTGCGGAACATCACCGAGCGGCGGCGCCTGGAGGAGCGCCTGAGGCAGTCCCAGCGCATGGAATCCGTCGGCCAGCTGGCGGGCGGCATTGCCCACGACTTCAACAACATGCTCGCCGGCATCCTCGGCGCGGCCGAGGTCCTGCGCCTGGACCTCGCGCCCGACGATTCGCGACGACCCGCTGTGGACGTCATCGTAAAATCCGCGGCGCGCGCCGCGGACCTCACCAGCAAGCTGCTCGCGTTCTCGCGCAAGGGCCGACTGGTGTCCGAGCCGCTGGACATCCACGCCATGATCGAGTCCGCGCTGGAGCTGTTCAGCCACAGCGTCGACCGCCTCGTCCGGATGGAGACCGCCCTGCGCGCCGCGCGCCGACAGGTCATCGGCGATCCCGCCCAGCTGCAAAACGCGGTTCTCAACCTCTGCATCAACGCCCGCGATGCCATGCCGCAGGGCGGCACGCTGCGGGTAACGACCGACGATATCACGTTCGATGCCGGCACCACCCAGCCGGTGGGCCTGCGGCTGAGGGCGGGTTCCTATGTCTGCATCCGTGTCGAGGACACCGGGACCGGGATTCCCGACGATATTCTGCCGCGCATTTTCGATCCGTTCTTTACCACAAAGGAAATCGGCAGGGGCACCGGGCTGGGGCTGGCGGCCGTTCAGGGCACCGTCATCGAGCACGGCGGGGCCGTCCAGGTGAAGAGCGCAGTGGGGCATGGAAGCGTGTTCTCGATCTACCTGCCGTCCCAGATTCCGGATCAGATACCGGAGCCCGCTGCGCCGCGCAGTGAACCCAGCGACCCGAAGACCGCAACGATCCTGGTGGTGGATGACGAGGCCGTGGTCCGCACGGTGCTGGAAGCGACCCTGTCGCGGCTGGGGTACCGGGTGCTGCTCGCGGGCGACGGGCGGCGGGGGGTGGAGCTCTATCACCAGCACGCCGGCCGCATCGACCTGGTCCTGCTGGATATGATCATGCCTGAAATGAGCGGCGATGAGTGCTTTCGCGCCATCCGGCGGATGGATCCCGCGGCCGCCGTGCTGGTGGTGTCGGGATACGCTCGCGACAAGCGCATCGACGATCTCGAGGCGGAGGGCCTGCTCGGGTTTGTCCGCAAGCCGTTCACCATCGACACGCTGCAGCGGGCCGTGTCGGCAGCCCTTGCGCGGCGCGACCGCGCCGGCGGCATCTGAGCGGGGCGCGGGCGGACCTACGCCTGCTTGCGCTCGACTTCCACCCACAGCATCGCGCGGCGGATGAGGTCGGTGGCGTCCTTGAGCCGGAGCTTCTCCTTGATGTGTTCGCGGTGCGCCTCGACGGTCTTGACGCTGACGCCGAGGCGCGTGGCGATGGCCGTGCGCGTGTGGCCATGCCCGAAGAGCTCGAAGATTTCCAGTTCGCGGTCGGTGAGCAGCGCGAGGATGTTATCGGCCTGCGAGGCGTCTTTGCCCCCGGCCTCCTCCTGTTGGAGCGCTGCCGCAATCGTCGCGCTGAGGTAGCGTTCGCCGGCGAGAATGCGGCGGATGGCGGTCAGGATGGTGCCGGAGACCTCCTGCTTCATCACGTAGCCCATGGCGCCGGCACGCAGGGCGCGCAGGGCGTACACCGCCTCGTCGTGCATCGACAGGATGAGGACCTTGACGTCCGGCCAGCGCTCGCGAATGGACTTGGTCAGGTCGATTCCGTTGGAGCCCTCCAGAAAGATGTCGACGATCGCCAGATCCGGCGGGGCTTGTTCGATCGCGATCAGGGCCTCCGCGGCCGTGGCGGCCTGGGCGCAGACGGCGAGATCCGGCGCATTGGCGATCACCTGCGCAAGGCCGTCGCGCAGGATGGGGTGATCATCCACAAGCAGGATGCGGGCAGGAGGGCGGGAGGCCTCAGTCTGGAGTTCTACGGGCATGGCGGGTTGGATTGTCGGCGGATGGCTGCCGAAAGCCAGCCAAAAGCGCGCCGCTGGTGCAATGCGGCGATCACCACGCCGTGCCCGGGGCGGCTCCCGAGGCCACCTGCCCGTCGGGGCCAGCCGGCGCCGGGCCCGCGGAATCTGGCGCATGGTCGCGGAACGTGCACCGGATCAGGACGCCGCCACCGGGGCGGGCGGTGATGTGGAGTTCCCCTCCGCACATGTCGGCGCGGTAGCGCATGATCCTCAGGCCCATCCCGGCAGACGGAGCTTCCGGGGCCGGCATGCCGCGGCCGTCATCCTCTACCTCCAAACACCCCCGCTGCCCGTCGGCGCTCAACCGCAGCTTCAGCGCGCGTGCGCCGCCGTGGCGGATGGCATTGTTAATCGCTTCCTGTGCAATGCGATATAAATTTGTTGCAACGTCGTTGTCGTGCACCGGCGCCGGACCATCGCTCTCGAATGTGCATGCCACCGAGGACACCCGAGTCGTCTCCTCCGCCAGCCTCACGAGGGCGTGCCGCAGTCCCTCCTGCACAATCTCGACCGGCATGAGGCCCCTCACGATATACTTGGCGTGGCGGATCGACTCGTTGATCAGGGTGGATATCTTGCGGGCCGTGTCCACCACCGGCGCCTGAGGTTCGGTCGCTCCGAGCCGCTGCGCCAGCGCTTCAGACAGGAGCGAGACGCCCGCCAGCTGCTGCCCCAGCGAATCATGCAGGTCCCGGCCGATTCGCTTCCTCTCATGGCTGCTGAT
>CAZJBP010000061.1:14409-20146 GCA_964544115.1 uncultured Victivallales bacterium
GCCCCAGCGAATCATGCAGGTCCCGGCCGATTCGCTTCCTCTCATGGCTGCTGATTTCAAGGACCTCGTGCTCGGCCTGCCGGCGCTCTCGGACCTCGCGCTCAAGCTGGCGGTTGGCCTGGGCCAATGCGGCGGTGCGCTCCTGAACTCGGACCTCGAGCTCGGAATGCGCCCGGCTCAGCTCCGCCTCGGCACGTTTTCTCTCTGTCAACTCCAGGACCAGGGCACCGGTCGTCTGGGCTACTCGACGCTTGAGAGCACCGTTCCAAATCATGACCACGAGAAAGCCGCTCAACACGCAGACAGCGACGCCTCCGACCCAGATCCAGAACAGCCGGTTCATATAGAAAGGGGGTTCTCCAAATCGCAACCACGGGTCCCGCAGCGCCTTGCGATCCGCCTCGCTGATGGCGGCCAGCCCTTTTCTGACCACGCTGAAGGCCAGCGGGTTGTCCTTGCGGCACGCCATGCTGAACTCGTATCGGGGGCCGACACGGCCGGCGAGCCGCAGGTTCGGGATGTTGTGCTGTTCGATGACGTGGGACGCCGTGGCGAGATCCATGACGATCACGTCCAGGTCGCCCAGCGACAGGTCGAGGAGCGCCTCGAAATCGGACTTGCTGGGAATGATCCGCAGCATCGGGTAGCTGGCGGACACGAATTCCTCAACCGCAAACTTGTGGCCCACCGACAACCGCATGTTCTTCATCTCGTCGAGCGTGAGGGAACTCTTATGCGCCTTCTTGACCAGGATGACGATAGGGATGTCCATGTACGGCTCCGTGAAGAGCCATTCATCCTCCTTGTCAGCCGTGCGCCGAGATGAAGCCAGAAAATCGACATCGCCCCGCTTGGCCGCGGCCAGGACCGACGGCCAATCCGTGGCGGGGTACACTCGAAGGGACGCGCCAACCTTCTCTGCCATGCGCCTGGCAAAGTCCATTTCCATACCCAGTGGAGCCTGGGGTGCCTGTTCGTGGTCGGCCGCGGCCCAGGACGGGTCCACACCGACGACGAGGATGTTGCTCTTGCTGGTCAGCCAAGCCCACTCCGAGTCGGTCAGAATGGATGGCGGACGCGCGTTGGTGGGGGCAACGGAGTCAGCGGCGGGCAAGATCCGTACTGCGGCAGTCCAAGCGACCACCAGCGCCAGCAGCCGAAAGCCCGCTCCGCAGCGCAGGCGCCATTTGCCACAGGAGCGTGCAGCGTTCGTCGCCGTCTTCACGCTTGCAACTATGCCCGATAACGCCAGCCACTGCAATAGGGTGCGTTGGGATCTCAAGACGGGAGGCGACGAAGCGCCACGGAGAGCACGGCGATATCCGCCGCTGTGACGCCGGGAATACGTGCTGCCTGCCCCAGACTGGACGGCTGGATGCGGCCAAACTTCTGGCGTGCTTCTGTCTTCAGCCCAGCGATACGGCTGTAGTCGATCCCGTCCGGGATGGATTGTTCATCGAGATCCGCAATCCGGGAAGCCAGGCGGCGCTCCTGCTCGATGTAACCGGCATACTTGAGGTTGATCTCAATCTGGCGAGCGGCTTCCTCCGGAAGATCATGCCGTGCCGTCGGTAGTGTGTAATATGTAATCTCTTGTCGTTTAAGAGTTTGAGATAAACTTGCATCGCAAGAGTAGACGGTTTCCAAGCGTGCTGTTTCGTCCGAGATGAGCTTCTCAAGCGCGAACGTCTCGTCGGTGAACACGGGGTCTGCGAGGCCTAGGCGCAGTGCGTGGGGCAGCAACCTGAACCTCGCGTTATCCTGGCGCAGCAGCAGTCGTCGCTCAGCCCTGGAGGTGAAGATCCGGTACGGTTCGTCCACGCCTCGCGTGACCAGATCGTCAATCATCACTCCGATGTACGCCTCGCTGCGCCAAAACGTGAGCGGCGGCTCGGATCGAAGCTTCAGAGCCGCATTGCACCCGGCCACGAAACCCAGGGCGCCCGCTTCCTCGTAACCGGTGGTACCGTTGATCTGGCCAGCCAGGTACAACGATCCAACCAGCTTCGACTCCAGTGTGTGCCGCAGCTGCGTCGGATCCCAAAAATCGTATTCGATCGCGTAGGCCCAGTGCACCACCTCGGATCGTTCAAGACCAGGAATGGAGTGTAGCATTTCGAGTTGAACGTCCTCCGGCAGGCTGTTGGAGGTACCGTTTGGATAGATCAGCGCGCCACGGCGCCCCTCGGGCTCGATGAACACGTGGTGAGAAGACTTGTCGGGGAATTTGACGATCTTATCCTCTATAGAGGGGCAGTAGCGAACGCCGGTGCCGCTGATCAGTCCACCGTACAGCGAGCTGCGGTTCAGATTTCGTGAGATGATCTCGTGAGTCTGCGGTGTGGTGTGAGTCAGGTAACACATCGTCTGCGCCTCGGAGGGCGGACAGGCGATAGCGGGCGGATGTTCCACGTGGAACCTTTCACCGGAGTGTTCCACGTGGAACATTCTCCCGGTACGGGCGGCCCAGGACAGGAAAGGGCGGGGCTCCTCGCCCGGCTGTGGTTCCATCCGGCCATAATCGAGGCTCTCCGGCCTCAGTCGCGCCGGCGTCCCAGTCTTCAGCCTCCCCGTCGTCAGCCCGTGCGCCTGTAGCTTCGCGGAGAGATCCTCGCAGGCGGGAAGATCCCTGCGTCCGCCCGGCCGGCTCTTGTCCCCGATACAGATTCGGCCCCGCAGTGAGGTCCCTGCAGTAATCACGACCGCCGCGGCTTCAATCCGCTCGCCGTTGGCTGTCATGACCCCGTGGCACACTCCGTCACTCACGATGACGTCGACCACCTGCTGCTCCAGCAATGAGAGTGAGGCCTCCTGCCTCAGGGCCCATTGCATGTGGGCGGCGTACGCCTCCTTGTCGCACTGGACCCTGTTGGAGTGCATCGCCGGGCCCTTGCGCGTGTTCAGAACCCTGAACTGTATGCCCGCTGCGTCCGCAGCCTTTGCCATTTCACCGCCAAGCGCATCCAGTTCGAAGACCAAATGGGACTTTCCCACACCGCCAATCGACGGATTGCAGGGCATGGACCCGGCCTGCATCAGATCCATGCTGATCAGGAGGGTCTGAGCCCCCATCCGGGCGGATGCCAGCGCGGCCTCGCACCCTGCGTGCCCCGCTCCGACCACGATTACGTCGTACCTGTTCGGCCGTTCCATCCGCGCATCACTTCCCAATACAGAACCTGGAGAAGACCTCATCGAGAAGGTCCGACGTGTAATCCTTGCCCAACAACCGCCCGAGTTGGTCCAGTCCGCTGCGAAGGTGGACCGCCGCCAAAGCTGGAGCCTCGTCCGATCCCGTCTCCATCACCGCGGCCGCGGCGCGCAGGTGGTCCGCAGCGACGCTCAGGGTCCGATAGTGGCGTTCGGAAATGACGGCATGCGGCGGACCCTCCGCCACGGATCCAAGAATGGCCTCAAGTGCTCCGGTAACAGGTGCGACACCCGTGGGTTCAAGCAGAGAGCATTCCACGCACTCGATCCCGGCGAAATCCCCCGGTCCAAGTTCCCTGCCGCGATCGACTTTGTTCAGCACCAGCAGAATCTTTGTGCTGCGGTCCTCCGGCTCCTTGCTGCGCTGGCTCTGAGCCATCCGCAGATCGTCGATCATGCGCCGATCCTCTTCGGCGAGCGGGGCTGAGGAGTCTAGCACGTACAAAACGACGTCCGCGCCCCGGATCATTTCCTGTGATCGCCTGACTCCGTGCCGCTCGACCTGGCATTCCGCGTCTCTGAGCCCGGCCGTGTCGACGAGGTGAACCGGAAAGCCAGAGACGATGACGGTTTCCTCGATCGTGTCGCGCGTGGTTCCAGGAACATCGGAGACGATGGCCCGCTCGGCTTTCAGGATGGCGTTCAGCAGAGTTGACTTCCCGACGTTGGGCCGACCGGCGATCACCACATGCGTCCCCTCCCGCAACACGCGCCCTTCATACCAGGTACCGAGCAGGCGCTCCGTGTCGGCCACAGCCTGTGCAATACATTGTCTTGCAATAGTCAGCACGGATTGAGGAACTTCGTCGTCCGGGAAGTCCAGTGTCGCCTCGATATATGCGAGAGATGACGTCATGTCATCATATATCTTTATTATTGAGTTACTTATGTCTCCTCTAATCTGACGGATAGCCGAAGAGGCCGCCCGGTCGGATTCGGCGTTGATGAGGTCCATCACGGCTTCCGCCTGGGTCAGATCGATGCGACCGTTGAGGAACGCCCGCCGGGTAAACTCGCCGGGCTCTGCCGGGCTGGCACCGCACGTCAACACCTGGCGGAGGACGCGCCGGGCTGGCAGGCGACCTCCGTGGGTCTGAATTTCGATGGCGTCCTCGCGCGTGTAGCTGTGAGGCGCCCTATAGATCAGGAGCACCACCTCATCCGCCGGCGCCTCGTCCCGCCCAGCCGGTTCCACGGCATCCTCAATCCGCTTCACATAGCCGTGCATGAATGTGCCGCCCGGGCAGGCGGAAGGACGGCGTGCGGCTCCAGAGCCCGAACTCATGAACAATAGGTCGGCCACCGCGAGGCTCTCAGGGCCGGAGACCCGCACCACGCCGATGCCCGAGGGGCCGGGCGCGGTCGCAATGGCTGCAATCGTGTCCGAGGCTGGAGGGGCTCTCTTCACGCAGGAACCCGCTCCGCACCAGCCACCCGTCCGCGCACAAGATCCCTGTTCCAGAACAGAAACAACCCGAAGAAGATCCATGCAATCGCCGTCACGAACCAGGCCCCGATCAACGCAAAGAGCGCAACACCATTCAATGTACTACCGTTTGCTACGGAGCTGCTTACAATTGCGGCGGTCAGCACAGGTGTCTGCAGTACGGCCTTCGCCTTGCCCATCCAGTTGGCCCCCACCACCTTCCCGTTCAGCGCACCCACCGCACGCACGCCGGACTGGAGGAACTCGCGCGTCAGCAGCAGGTGCGGGATCGCGACTGGAATCACGCCGGCCAAGGCAATTTCGTAGAACAGGACCAGGACAAACACCTTGTCGACCACAGGGTCCAGATACACGCCAAGCCTGGAAACCTGGCCCAGGCGCCGGGCCGCCCAGCCATCCAGGCAGTCGGTGAGCATGGCGGCAAGAAACACCCCCGCCGCCCCGACGCCGTGTCCGCCCCGGAAGAGCGCAATCACGATGGGCAGGGCCAAGAGGCGGGAGAGGGTCAGAAGGTTCGGGATGTTCATCGTTCGGGGCGGGACCGGGTGACCGAGCCCTTACTTCTTCTTCGCCGTGCTCGCCTTCCGCCAGGCGTCCTCGACGCGATCCAGGTCGGGGGCGCTGATGACGGCATAGCACGAACACGCGCAATCCCCGGCGCAATCGCATGCGGTGGCGTAGACGTAGTTGATGTTGATCCTGGCCTCCGCCAGTTTTTCGGCCACCCGCGCCAGCGAACCGGGCTTGTTGGCCAGTGGAATCAGCGCAACGTCCTGAACCGTGAAGGCCACGTTCAACGCATTAAAGACCCGCTTGGCCGCCGTCGCGTTGCTGACGACCATCTGCAACAAGGCCACGTCGGAGCTGTTCGCAACGGAGATGCCCTCGATGTTGACCTTCGCGTTGGCCAGCCGGTCCGTGATCTTTGCCAGCACGCCCGGCTTGTTCTCGAGATAGAGCGTGAATTGTCGTTTGCGCATGGTGAGACCTCCCGGCGCCGGACTCCTGTACTCCCTCTGCCGTCCGCCTGCTCCCACTCTAGGCCGCCCGACCACGGCGCGCAAGGGATTACGCGCGCCC
>CAZJBP010000062.1:0-20086 GCA_964544115.1 uncultured Victivallales bacterium
GCCAGGAGCATGCCCATCGCCACGGAGGAGCGCACCGTGCCGGCCAGAAAGGTGCCGGCCTCGGTCAGCCCGAGGTGCAGCGGATAGTCGGTCGTCTGCGACAGCAGGCGATACGCCTCGACGGTCCGGGCCACGTCGGTCGCCTTGACGCTGATCTTGACCTCCCGGTAATCGAGATCCTCCAGGATGCGCGTATGCCGCAGGGCGCTCTCAACCAGCGCGCGCGCCGAGGACCCGCCGTACTGCTGCCGGAGGTCCGCCTCGACCGAGCCGCTGTTGACGCCGATGCGAATGGGAAGGCCGCGCTCGCGCGCCGCACGAACGACCTCGGCCACGCGGTCGCGCGAGCCGATGTTGCCGGGGTTGATGCGCAGGCCCTGCACCCCCGCCTCCGCGGCCCGTAGCGCCAGTCGGTAATCGAAGTGGATGTCGGCCACCACAGGCAGCGTGACCTGCCGGCAGATCTCCGCCAGCGCGGCAGCGGCCTGCTCGTCCACCACCGCCAGGCGGACGACGTCTCCGCCCGCCGCCGCAATCTCACGGATCTGAGCAACGGTCGCGGCCACGTCGCGGGTGTCTGTCTTGGTCATCGTCTGGATGCTGACCGGAGCCCCCCCGCCGATGGCGACGCCGCCCAGCAGGATGCGCCGCGTAGCCCGCCTCGGGATCTGGGGAGTGGGGTTCATCGGTCGGGGGCCGCGGCGGGCGATCCATCGCCGCCGGCCGGCGCATTGGTCGGCCAGACGGCCGGCTCGCGTTGCTGGACCTCCGCGGCGTCCTCGCGGCCGAACAGCCCGCGCAGTCCCTTGAACATGCGGGGCGCGCGCCGGAAGTCCCGGAACGTGAGAAGGACAAAGGCGCCGATCAGGAGGACCGCAAACAGGTTGGTCAGCGCGTTGACCAGCCGCGGGTGCACCCGGCGCCGCGTGATGCCTTCCCACAGGCAGAAGACAATGTGCCCGCCGTCCAGCACGGGCAGTGGCAACAGGTTCAGGATGGCCAGGTTGATGTTGAGAAACCGGAGGAACCCGACGGCGTTGAAGATGCTGATCTTGATCGACACCCACAGCCACGTGATGATCATCACCGGCCCGCCAAGGGCGCCCGCGGCCTGGCGCGATTCAGCAGGCGTCACCAGCGCGCGCAGGATTCTCACGATCTCAGTGGCGTCCCCGCGAATCTGGTCCCAGGGGTTGCGGTAGCGCATCCACGGCAGCACGCCGATTTCGGCCGGGCTCAGCTCGACGCCGATCACGGCCCGCCCGAGGCCCGCATTCATCCGGGGCGTCACCGGCAGCTCAACATCTCGCCCCTTGCGCTTGACCCGCAGGACCGATTCGCTGCCGTCGCGCTGGGCCACCAGGTCAATGAAATGCTCGATGCTCGCGATGCGCACACCATCCAGCGCCAGCACAATGTCATCTTCGAGCACACCCGCCTGCGCGGCCGCGCCGCCGGGCTGCAGGCCGGTCACCACGCTGGTCGAAAACGGGGACACCCCCTCAATGCTCCACTCACCCATCTCGCCGCGCGTCGTCGGCACGCGCAGCGTCTGCGGCTCGGGTCCGCGGCGGACGACCAGGTCGAGATCACGCGTCCCGTTGCCCTGCAGGACGCAGGAGATTGTGAAGTCATGCCACGACTTGACCGTCTCGCCGTTGACGGCGACGACCTCGTCGCCGGCCCGCAGTCCCGCCGCGTATGCGGGGGCATTCGTGGCCACGTGCCCGACGATCGCCTCGCGCTCGGACGGGACCGGAGCCGGGGACGCATAGACCACCCACGCCAGCACGATGCCGAGCGCCAGGTTGCCCACGACCCCCGCGCCCGCGACAGCCATCCTCTTCCAGGGCGACACGGGAGGCAGCTCGCGGCGCCCGGTCTCGGCATCACCCTCCTGCGAGCCCTGGATCTTGTCCATCCCCGAGGGATCCAGCTGCGGGAGCGCGACATAGCCGCCGAACGGGATCCAGCCCAGCTTGTAGACGATCCCGTTGCGCTTGGTCTGCCAAAGCGCGGGGCCGAACCCCAGGGAGAACGTCTCCACCACCAGCCCAAGGCGCAGTGCCACGAGAAAATGGCAAAGCTCATGAACGAAGATGGTGGCGCCGAACAGAATCAGGAGGATGAGGGCGTCACCGAGGTTATGGACAAAACCGATCACAAATCCCGCGATCCCCCACCGGCGGCACGTCCGCCGTCACATCACCGCAGCGGCCTCCCGCCGCGCCCAGGCATCGGCGGCAAGGATCTGCTCCAGGTCGGGAGCGCCAACCGGCGAGTGCCGGTCCATGACGCGCTCAACAACTCTCCATACTCCGTCAAACGGGATGCGCTTTTCAAGAAACTTCTCAACCGCGACCTCGTTCGCGGCATTCAGCACCGCCGGCAGCGTGCCGCCGCCGGCAGCCGCGCGACGCGCCAGCCCGAGGCAGGGGAAGCGCGCCTCGTCCGGCTTGCGGAACGACAGCCCCCCCATGGCCACCAGGTCGAGCGACGGCAGCCCCGAGTCCACCCGTTCCGGAAAGAGCAGCGCGTACTGGATGGCGTAGCGCATGTCCGGCGGGCTCATTTGCGCCAGCACGCTGCCATCGGCAAACTCAACCATCGAGTGCACGATGCTCTCGGGGTGGATCACCACCTCGATGCGGTCCATCGGCACGCCGAACAGCCAGTGCCCCTCGATCACCTCCAGCCCCTTGTTCATCAGGGTGGCGGAGTCGATCGAGATCTTCGGCCCCATGCTCCAGCGCGGATGCGCGAGCGCCTCCGCCAGCGTCACCCGGGACAGGTCCAGCTCCGGACGCCCCGCAAACGGGCCCCCGGAGGCCGTCAGAATGAGGCGCCGAACGCCCTCGGTCCGGTACAGCCCGGCGCTGGCCGGGCCGAGGCACTGGAAGATCGCGCTGTGTTCGCTGTCCACCGGCAGCAACCGGCCGCCCGAGGCGCGCGCGGCTTCCGTCACCAGGGCGCCCGCCGCCACCAGCACTTCCTTTGTCGCCAGGGCCACATCTTTTCCGGCCTCCAGCGCGGTCAGCACCGGCCGCAGCCCGGCCGTGCCGACCACGGCGCACAGCACCACATCCGCCTCCGCCAGGGCCGCTAGCGCGGTCACGCCCTCCGGGCCCGCGTGCACCCGGACACCCTCGGGCGCCGCCGCGGCCGCGCGGGCGGCCTGAACCGGATCCGCAACCGCCACGTCACGAACTCCGTAGCGGACGGCCTGCTCAAGCACGCCGTCCGCGTCGCCTTGCACGGCGAGCCCGCACACCTGGAGCCGGCCAGGGCAGGACTCGACCACGCGCAGCGCGCTCCGGCCGATGGACCCGGTGCTCCCGAGAATCACGACGTGTTTGACGGTCAGCATAGGACAAAACGAACGTAGACGTAGAGAACCGGCGCCCCGAACAGCAGGCTGTCCAGAACGTCCAGCACCCCGCCCATGCCGGGGATCGAACGGCCGGAGTCCTTGATGCCGGCGGCGCGCTTGGCCATCGACTCGAACAAATCGCCCACCTGGCCGGCCAGGGAAAGCAGCACCCCCAGCACCGCGGCATCCGTCAGGCTGAGCGTCAGCGACCCAAACTGCCCGCCGGTCGCGGCCGCAAACACACATGCCGCCACCACCGCGCTGGCCACGCCTCCGATCGCCCCCTCCCAGGTCTTCTTCGGCGACAGCTGCGGGCACATCGGGTGGCGCCCCAGCAGGCGGCCAAACGTGTACGCGCCCGCATCCGTGATCTTGACCACCAGCACCAGGAACAGAATCAGCCGGCAGCCCGTCACCCCGATGCCGAGCCCGGTGGAGTCGCCGGCCCACTCGAAGGCCAGGCGCGTGAAGAAGTTCAGCAAGTACGGCACGTAGCAGACGCCCAGCATCGTGAAGGCCACGTTGACCAGGGGCTGGTGGCGCTCACGGCGCAGCACCTGGCTGAACATGAGGCCGAAGAAGCACAGCAGCATCACCAGGTCTTCCAGGCGGTAGGCGGCGGCCGCGCGAACCGACTCCGGCCCCATCGTCAGGAACGTGAAGACAATCAGGCACACGCCGGCCGAAACCCCCACGGTGCGGGAAACGGGAAGGCCCTGGGCCCGGACCATGGCGTAGAACTCCATCTGCCCGAGCACGGACAGCGCCACGAGGATGCCAAGCACGACGAGCGGCGGGGAATACAGCGCCGCCAGAACGAGCAGAGCGCCCATGACGGCGCCGCTGATCAGCCGGTATTTCAGCACAGAGGTCTCCTATTCGACGTCGCCGAACCTGCGCTTCCGGTGCGCGTACGCCTCTAGCGCCTTCGCGAACTCGGCCTCCCGAAAGTCGGGCCACAGGACATCGGTCACGTACAGCTCAGCATAGCACAACTGCCAGAGCAGGAAATTGCTGATCCGCATCTCGCCGCTGGTGCGGATCATCAGGTCCGGGTCCGGCACGTCCGGCGCGTACAGGTGCGCGGCGACGGTACGCTCATCCACCGTTTCGGGATCCAGCTCGCCGTCCCGCGCCTTGCGCGCAATCTCGCGGGCCGCATGGGCAATCTCCGTCCGGCCGCCATAGCTGACCGCGAGAATCAGGTGCGCCTCATCGTACGCGCGCGTCCGTTCCTCGACGGCCTCGATCCGATTCCGCAGCCCAGTCGGCAGATCACTGCGGCGGCCGATCACGCGGAACCGGATGCGGTGTTCGTGCAGCTCGGCCTCGCGGTCGCCGAGGAACCGGCCCAGCAGGCGCATCAGGTGATCCACTTCATCGCGGGGCCGGACCCAGTTTTCCACGCTGAACGCATACAGCGTGAGGTAGCGTACGCCCGCCTCCCGACAGGCCTTGACAGCGGCCCGCACGGACTCCGAGCCCTGCTCGTGCCCCTTGATCCTCGGCAGCCCGCGCTGGCGGGCCCAGCGACCGTTGCCGTCCATGATGATGGCCACGTGCACGGGAACCGCAGGTTTTCCGTCTTCCGGAGAGTTCATGTTCTGCTCGGGCAAGGCGCCAGTCGTCTCTCGTGGCTCGTTGTCCGCCGCGGGTTTGGGTCCACACGCTCAGATGGCGATGCGCAGGGTGCTGGCCCGCGCGGGGCCGACCGAGAGGATCCCCAGGGGAACTCCCGTCAAATCGCACAGCCGCTGGACATAGGCCTTGGCCTTCGCCGGCAGATCCTCATACCGCTCCGTGGTCGCCGTCGAGCAAAGCCAGCCCGGCATCTCTTCGTAGACCGGGCGGCACCGTTGAAGCACAGAAGCGCTCGCCGGCACGGTCGTATAGCGCTTTCCGTCGCATTCGTACGCCACGCAGATGCGCAACGTCTCCAGCTTGTCCAACACATCCAGCTTCGTCATCGCCCAGAAATCCACGCCGTTGACCGCCGCGGAATACCGCCCGACCACGGCGTCGAACCAGCCGCAGCGCCGCGGGCGGCCCGTGGTGGCGCCGAACTCGTGGCCCTCGCGGCCCAGGTGCTGGCCGACCTCGTCCGTCAGCTCGGTCATGAACGGACCCGAGCCCACGCGCGTCGTATAGGCCTTGATCACGCCGATCACCTGATCGATGCGGTGCGGGGGGATCCCCGACCCCGTGCAGGCGCCGCCCGCGGTGGCGTTGGAGGAGGTGACGAAGGGGTACGTGCCGAAATCGATGTCGAGCAGCGTTCCTTGCGCCCCCTCGAACAGGATGGGCCGGTTGCGCCGCACGCAGTCGGTCAGGAGGGAAACCGTGTCGCCAATATAAGGCGCCAGGCGCGGAGCCGCCTGCACGTACTGGGCCACGATGGCGCGCGTGTCGAGCGGCTCGCCGCCCAGCGCCCGCAGCACCTTGTTGGACTCCTCGATCCGGCTCTCCAGCCGCGCTGCAAAATCAGGCTCCAGCAGGTCGCCCATCCGCAGCCCGACCCGCGAGACTTTGTCGCCGTAGGCCGGCCCGATGCCCCGCTTCGTCGTGCCGATGCGCTGCCCCTCCGAGGCGGCCTGCTCGCGGGCGCTGTCGATCGCACCGTGGTACGGAACGACCATGTGCGCCCGGTCGCTCACCACCAGCCGTCCGAGAGCGTCAATCCCGCGGCGCTGCAGCCCGTCCATCTCCTCGAGCAGCGAGATCGGGTTGACCACGACCCCGTTGCCGATGATGCACAGCTTCCCGGGGCGCAGGATGCCCGAGGGCAGCAGGTGCAGCACGTACTTCTCCTCGCCGATCTTGACCGTGTGGCCGGCGTTGTTGCCGCCCTGGTAGCGGACGACGACCTCGGCGTCCTCCATCAGGACATCGATGATCTTGCCCTTGCCCTCGTCGCCCCATTGCGCGCCGATCAATACCGTATTTGCCATCGCGTTCTCTCCCTGGCTAGCCATGACCTACGGCGCGAAGCACGGCTTCCACGACGTAATCGACCATCTCTGCCGTCATCTCCGGGTACACCGGCAGCGCGAGCGCCTCGCGAACCGCCGCCTCGCTTTGCGGAAAATCTCCCGGGCGATACCCCAGCGGCTGGAAGCACTCCTGCAGGTGCAGGGGCACCGGGTAGTAGACCTCGGTCCCGACCCCCGCCTCCGCCAGGCGCTGCCGAACCCCGTCGCGGTTTGACACGCGGATCACATATTGGTTGTAGATATGCGGAAAGGTCAGGCCCCGCCCTTCGTACAGGGACGCCGGAGTGACGACGCCGCGGGCGTTCTTGAAGGCGGCATTGTAGCGGGCCGCGTTCGCGCACCGGGCCGCATGCCACGCATTCAGGTGCGGCAGCTTGACCGACAGCACGGCCGCCTGGATCGCATCCAGCCGGAAGTTCCCGCCGATGAACGCGTGGTAGTACTTGGGGTGCGCGCCATGGTTGCGCAACTGCCGCAGCCGCTCGGCGAGCGCCGCGTCGCGCGTCACCACCATGCCCCCGTCGCCAAAGCCGCCGAGGTTCTTGGACGGGAAGAAGCTGAAGCAGCCCGCCTCGCCCATGGCGCCAGCCCGCCGCATCCCGCCGCGCGAGGGATACTCCGCGCCAATCGCCTGACAGGCATCCTCCAGCACCTTGAGGCCGCTGCCGGACGCAATATCCTGCAGCGCATCCATGTCCGCGCACTGGCCGAAAAGGTGTACGGGCATCAGCACGCGCGGCGTGAGGCCGGCGAATCTGGCGGGCCACCTCTCCAACAGCCTGCTCACGGCGACCGGGTCCAGATTCAGCGTGCGGGCGTCAACGTCGGCGAACACCGGCGTCGCACCCAGGCGCGATACGCACCCGCCCGTGGCGAAGAAGCTGTACGGCGTGGTAATCACGGCGTCCCCCGGGCCGATGCCCCAGGCCATGAGAACCGCCAGCAGAGCGTCCGTCCCGGAGCTGACACCGACCGCGTGGACGCCCGCCCCGCAGTACGCCGCCGCCTCCGCCTCAAGTCCGCTGACCGCGGGCCCGAGGATGAAATGCTGATCGTCGCACACTTCGTCCATGGCCCGCCGAATGGCCTCCCGGAGGGGGGCATACTGGGCCTTCAAATCCAGAAGAGGAACGTTCATTTCAAGCACCACCCTTGACTCTCAAGTCGCGGCCCCCCGAGGCAGCGCGCGCATCCGCAGTGAGAAACCATTCGGCTGCCCCATTGTCAATCCCGTAGTTCGAAAAGGAGCGGGGCACGGCTGCGCTCCGTGCGTGAGGGCGCCGCCTCCGCGGGGGGGGTGCCGTCAGGTCTCCAGGCCGCTCATCGGCCGGTGCAGCGCACTGCGCAAGGCAGCCGCCAGCGTCATGAACGTGTCCACGAGCGACTCCTCCCCCGTCAGGTCATACACGGGCCACCCCGCCGCGGCGGCCGGCCCACCGCCGCCCGAATCGCTCGCCCGCAAAACCGCCGCGAAGAAGTTGCCGCCCTCGCGATTCCTGCGGCGGCAGGCCGTCTCCACCTGCTGCTGGACCTCAGGGCAAATTGCCGCGTGCGGAGAAAGCCATAGCAGGAACGTGCGGCACTTCTTCAGCGCATCCTCCAGCTCTTCCTGCCGCCACGGGCTCGTCCCCCCCGCCCCGGGCTCGGAATACCAGGCGCTGAACCCTTCCCGCTCCAGCAGACGCTTCATTCCGAGCGCCGCCGCGCGGTCTTCACGGCAATGGCACAGGAAGACGTCTCGCTGCGCCCGGCGGATCTGCGTCCAGGGGGCCGCCGCATAATCCCAGCGACCCGCCCCGACCGCCGAATGGCGGCGAACCAACTCGTTCAGCCCCGACGCATCGAAGGGCTTGATCAGGTAGTTCGCGGCCCCGGCCAGGATATACCGGAAGCACTCGTGCGCGGAGAGCCGGCCGGACATGACGATGACTTCGAACTGCCGCCGACGCGACGCCAGAATCCGGAAGCACTCGTCGCCGCTCATGCCGCGCGGGCCTAGATACATATCCAGCAGAATGACGGTCACGCGCTCGCGCCTGGCTTCCATCGATTCGACGGCCGCCAACACCTCCTCCGCGGTCGCGAACGTGCGCACCTCGAACCCCCCGTGCCGCAGCAGCATCTCCAGCGCCTGCCGCATCACGGGCTCGTCATCGACCACGTAGATCATGTCGCGCGTCATGCCCCCTCCGGGTACGCATCGGCAATACGCCCCAGAGCCGCGTCGTACTCTGAAGCCCCGACCAGAAAGAACTCGCACGGGATGCCCGCCGCCGCGCGAACACCGGCCTGCAACTCCTTGTCGTAGGGATCAAGCACCGCCACGAGGAGTCGGTTGGCGACGGTATTGAACGGCAGGGCACCCCCCTCGAACGGATACGTCCGGGGCAGCCGGGCAAGGGCGTCGGGGGACGGATCGAATCGCGACAGGGGTACGGGCGGGACGCCGGAATCGCGCGCCACAAACTGGAGCTTGGCCTGGAGGTCCGCACACCCCAGGTTTTCAAGAATGTGCCAGAACGACATCGCTCGCCCGCCGACCTCCTGCGACGCGCGCTCCAGTTCCCCGCGCACCTTGTGCAGTTCAGCATCTCCCATCAACCCGCCGGAAGCCAGACGTTCGGCCATGTGCATGCCGCGCGCCACCCCCGTACCTCCGGACGACTCCGGATCCGCACGAGCGTCCTCCGGCGCAGGCGCCTCAGCCTGGCCATCGCCCACCGAGCGCAGCCGGTCGATCGCCTTGATGACATCGGCGTTCTTCAACGCCAGGGCCCTTAGCTTCTGCAGAACAGAAAGGGCCAGCTTGGTGTCGCGCATGGTCGAGATCCGGGAGGCCGCCCGGCCGATCGCCTCTCCCGCAGCCGTTCGCGACTCCTCGTGGAGATAGGCGTGCAGCAAGCTGTCCAGCGCGTCGGGATCCCTGGGATATCGCGAGAGCAGGTTCTCAAGCGTGCGCACCATCGCCGCGGCCGCCGACTCGCCCGACCTCCCCCCATCCTTCCTGGCCTCCGCTTCAGACATGACGCCCCTCTCCGTCGTTACGCCCGCCCAACGGCTCCATCCACCGCTGCTGCAAGCGACGCCCGTTTCGTTGTTGAGCATCATACCCGCGCCCCGACAATAGTCCAGACATTGAACGGCGATCTCGTGACCGCCTGCCGCCTTGAACCGAGCCCCGCCGTGTGACATTATTGCCGTCGCGGTTGGGCTTCGGGCGACCGCGACGGAGGATGCGCTATGACAAGGACTTTGCACCGTGCGGTGTTGGGGTTCGCCGTCGCCGGGCTGGCGACGTGCTGGTCGGGAGTCGCCTCCTCTGTGCCCCCGCCACCCGACCCCCGACCTGCGCTCGTTTGTGCCGAACCCACGTTTGACTTCGGTCGCGTGGAGAACACCAACGTGGTGACCCACACCTACGTGGTCACCAATGCGAGTTCAGCACCGGTCAACATCGTAAGCATCCGCGCCTCCTGCGGGTGCACCGTGGCCTCGGCGTCGCGCCAGAAGCTCGAACCGGGCGGTACGACAGAAGTGACCGCCCGCCTCAACCTGGCCGGCCGCCGCGGCGAGCAGACGAAGACCATCACGGTGATGACCGACGCGCCTCTGCTGCCGCAGCTGCAGCTCTGGATGAAGGGGTACGCCGTCGTGGACATCGGGCTGGAGCCGGCGTACGTCAACTTCGGGCAGATCGCGCCGGACGCCACACGCGAGACGACGGTGGAACTACTCAGCCGGGACCCATCGGTGGCCATCACAGGGGTCTCCGGAGCTTCGGAGCGCTTCACAGCCGAACTGGTGCTGAACGACGCCGGCGTTGCGAATCGCCTGCGCATCCGGGCGATTCCCCCGTTCCCGAGCGGTTTCACGCGGACGGACCTCCGGATCGCCACCACTCACCCGAAGGCCTCCGAACTGACCCTGCCCGTGTCCGCGCTCGTTCCGGAGGCGGTCTACGTGATTCCCAAGTGGGTTCTCGTCCGCGGCCCCGCCGGAGGACCGCCCGCACGGCGCGCCTTCCTTGTGCGCGCGGGTGCTATCCAGACGTTTGCCGTGCTCGGCGTCGATGTGCCGGACGAAAGGATCAAGGTGCAGACCGAGACCGTGGGTCCGTCGAACTACCGCATCACCCTGACGGACATCCCCATCGACACAGCCCTGCACGGCAAGCAGGTCGTCGTGCGCACGGATGCAAAGGGGTTCGAGAGCATCCCGCTGGACATCAGGGTCACCATCGATCCCGGCGGGGCTGCCAGCACGAACGCACCCCAGGACGTCTCACCGGCGGCGCCGTAGACCCGGGAACCGATGATCCGGGGGAGGCGACTCCCCTCAGTCCGCCGGAGCCGCATTCGGTGGTTCGGGCGCTGCCGGTGGCTGGACAATCTGACGAACCGCGGCGACCATGTCCTGCATCGCGAACGGCTTGGCCATGAACCGCACCACGCTGCCGAATTCCTTCATCTCCTTCTCCTCGAAGTCGCCGAAGCCCGCCATGACAATGGTCGGCACTTCCATGCCTTCGCTCTGCATCAGGAGCAGCAGCTCAACGCCGCTGATGACCGGCATGTTCACATCCAGGAGCATGCAGTCGCAGGTCCTCCCGGCCCGGAGCTTCGCAAAGGCCTCCTGACCGTTCGGGCAGACGTCCACCGTATAGCCCTCCCGCTCCAGCCAGCGGCGCAGCACCTCCACGATCATGACATCATCATCGACGATGAGAACCATACCTGCCCCCTCCGGCGCGCTTCGCGCCGCGACCGCCGCGCGCAACCGGCTTACTGTCGTCCAGCCCCGCAGCGTGTTTCAGCTCCTGCATCTCATCCCGCAAGGCCGCCGCCCGCTCGTACTCAAGCGCGTCGGCCGCCTCGATCATCTCCTTCTCAAGCGCCCGGAGCGCCGTGAAGACATCGACGTCGACGCCCGACTCCCGGACCACGGCACGCTCGAGCGCTTCGCCCTCGCGCTCGATCACCAGTCGGTCTTCGATCGCGCGCCGCGCCCCCACCGGGGTGATCCCGTGCAGCCGGTTATACTCGGACTGCTGACTGCGCCGCGCCTCGGTGATGTCCATCATGCGCCGCATGGAGTCGGTCACCGTGTCCGCGTACAAGATCACACGGCTGTCCACGTGTCGCGCCGACCGCCCCGCGGTCTGAATCAACGAGGTCTCGGACCTGAGGAACCCCTCCTTGTCGGCGTCCAGAATCGCCACCAGGGACACCTCGGGCAGATCCAGGCCCTCGCGCAACAGATTGATACCCACGAGGCAGTCAAACTCCGCCCGCCTGAGCCTACGGAGTATATCCACCCGGGCTATGGTGTCGATCTCGGAGTGCAGATACTCGACCTTCAACCCCGCCTCTTTCAGGTAGGCCGCCAGATCCTCCGCCGTCCGCTTGGTCAGCGTCGTCACCAGGACCCGCTTCCCGCGGGTCGCCTCGCGCCGGATCTCCTCCATGAGGTCGTCAATCTGGTTCGCCAGCGGCCGCACCTCCACCGGCGGATCGACCAGCCCCGTCGGGCGAATGATCTGACGCACCGGCGGCGGCGACACCTGCCGCTCAAAGGCCGCGGGCGTGGCCGTCGTGAACACGACCCGGCGCACCTTGGCGAGGAACTCGTCAAAGTTCAGCGGCCTGTTGTCGCGGGCCGACGGCAGCCGGAAGCCATGCTCGACAAGAACCTTCTTTCGAGCCTGGTCGCCGTTGAACATGCCGCGGACCTGAGGGATCGTCACGTGCGATTCGTCAACAATGGTCAGGAAGTCACCCCGAAAGTAGTCCAGCAGGCACTCGGGCGGCTCGCCCGCGGCCCGGCCGCTGAGGTGCCGGGAGTAGTTCTCGATGCCCGCGCAGTAGCCGATCTCCTTGAACATCTCAACGTCATACCGCGTCCGCATGGCCAGCCGCTGCGCCTCGATCAGCTTGCCCTGCCGCTCGAACTCGGCGACCCGTTCGTCCAGTTCGGCCAGGATGCGATCGATGGCCGGCTGGATCTTCTCGTGAGGCAGCACGAAGTGCTTGGCCGGAGAGATCATCACGCTGTCCAGCGCCCGCTCGACCTTCCCGGTCAGCGGATCAATCTCCGCCACCGACTCGACCTGGTCGCCAAAGAACGACAGCCGCAGGCCGCGCTGCATGTACGACGGGAACACGTCCACGGTGTCCCCGCGCACGCGGAAGGTGCCCGGCTGCGGCTCGATGTCATTGCGGGCGTACTGGATGTCCACGAGGCGCCGCAGGACCGCGTCGCGTTCAAGCTCGTCCCCGGCAGTCACGTGCACCAGCATGCCCTCATAGTCCGCGGGCGATCCGAGCCCGTAGATGCAGGACACCGTCGCGACGATCACGACATCCTGGCGCGAGAGCAGGGAGTTGGTGGCCGAGAGCCGCAGCCGCTCGATCGCCTCGTTGATGGACGCATCCTTCTCGATGTACGTGTCGGTCTGGGGAATGTACGCCTCGGGCTGGTAGTAGTCGTAGTAGCTGACGAAGTACTCCACCGCGTTATCGGGGAAGAAGTGCTTCATCTCGCTGTAGAGCTGCGCAGCCAGGGTTTTGTTGTGCGAGATCACGAGCGTCGGCACGCCGAGGCGGGCGATGACGTTCGCCATGGTGAACGTCTTGCCGGAACCCGTCACCCCTTCCAGGACCTGGAACTTCTGTCCCGCCGCGAGCCCGGCGCACAGCGCCTCTATGGCCTGCGGCTGGTCGCCCGCCGGCTCAAAGTCGGCGCACAGCTTGAACGGCGACGCATTTACAGGGCGAGCATGCATTCAAGTGACCGGCGGGCCTCGGCGGCCACAAGGGCTGGCACGTGGACCTCATGGGAGGCCGGCCATCGTTCCAGCAGGGCGAGCAGGTTCTGTTCGTTGGTCTTGGCCATGTTGGCGCACACGGAGGGGCGCAGGGCCAGGATGGTCTTGCGCCCGCGATAGGTCTCCGCCAGCCGCTGCACGAGGTTCATCTCCGTGCCAATGACGATCGTCGATCCGTCGGGCGCATCCTCGACATAGCGGATGATCTGCGAGGTGGAGCCGTGCGCGTCGGCCAGCGCCACGACTTCCTTCGGCGTTTCGGGGTGCACGATGATCCGCGCGTCCGGGTGGGTGGCGCGAAGGGCCCGGATCTGCTCCACCGTGAACGCCACATGCACGATGCAGAAGCCTTTCCACACCACCACGCGCGCCCGCCGCAGCGCCGCGTCCCCCACCCCGCCGCCCTCGAGCCGCGGATCGTACACGGCGACCTCATCGTCCGGAATCCCCAGGTCCCGCGCCGTGTTGGCCCCCAGGTGCTCATCGGGCAGGAACAGGATTCGTCGGCCCTGGGCAAAAGCCCACCTGAAGACTTTGGCGGCGTTACTCGAGGTGCAGGTGCTGCCGCCGTTGCGGCCGCAGAACGCCTTGATTTCCGCCGTGCTGTTCACGTAGACCACGGGCAGCCAGTCCGAGCCCGCCCGCGCGGTCACATCCCGCCAGGCCGCCTCGACCTGCGGCAGGGCGGCCATGTTCGCCATCGGACAGCCCGCCAGCATGTCAGGCATGTAGACCGTCTGCGCGGCGCCGGAGAGGATGTCGGCCGTTTCCGCCATAAAGCGCACGCCGCAGAAGACGATGCGCTCGGCGTCAGGAAACGCCGCTGCCTTCCGCGACAGTTCCAGCGAATCGCCCATCTCATCGGCGTGCGTCAGCACCGCGGGCCGCTGGTAGTGATGGCCCAGAATGATCAGGCGGCGGCCCCAGGTCCTGCGGATCTCCTCAATCTGGTTGCCGGCATCTGTCATGAGACTACCCACAGCCCGCCCTTCAGCTCTTCATTGCTCCGCCGCGAACCCCGCGCGGGTTACGCCTTGAAGGTGCCATCGACGCTCAGCTTCATGCCCGACGTCTTCTTGACGTAGCGCGAGGTTCTGATCTTCTCCTGCAGCTTCTCCAGGAACAGGTCCTCATCGATTGGCAGAGCCACCCAGGCGTCCAGCCAGGTCGACAGCTGCATCGCATTGGCCAGCTCGACCCCGCGGACCCCTTCCTCTCCCCGTGCGACCAGTTGCCCCGCGTCGTTGGCCACAATGGCCTTCACGAACTGCTTGAGCACACCCACGTGCTCTTCCCCCTGGCCCGGGGCCGGGACCTCGCACCGCCAGCACTCCGGCTCGCCGAAGCCGCCGCGGTACGTTGCATTGAATTCGCGCTCCCCGACGCGGTTCCGCATGAACTCCAGCTTGCCGCCCTCCATGACCAGACGACCGTTGTTGCCGACGGCCTCGAACCGGTTCGTCCCGGGCGCTTCACCCGTTGAGGTAATGAACGTGCCCGTGGACCCATCGGGGTATTCCACGTAGGCCGTCACGTCGTCCTCGACCTCGATATCGTGGTACTGTCCGAACCGGCAGAACGCCCGCACGCGCTTCGGCATCCCGCAGAACCACTGCCACAGGTCCAGCTGGTGCGGGCACTGATTGACCAGCACGCCGCCGCCCTCGCCGGACCACGTCGCCCGCCAGCCACCCGAGTCGTAATAGCTCTGCGACCGGTACCAGCTCGTCACGATCCATGCGTTGCGCTTCAGAGCTCCCAGCTCTCCCCCGGCGAGCAGATCCCTGACCTTGCGGTGCACCGGCTGCGTGCGCTGGTTGAGCATCAGCCCGAAAATGCGATCGGACTGCGCGGCCGCGGCATTCATTTCCCGAACCTGCTTCGTGTAGACGCCGGCCGGCTTCTCCACCATCACGTGGTGCCCGGTTTGAAGCCCCGCGATGGCCAGCGGCGGGTGGTCGTAGTGCGGTGTGGCGATGACGACCGCATCGACCGCCCGCGCCTTGAACAGCGCCTCGGCCGAAGCGAAGGCCGGCAGGTCCTTGCCGGTGGCCGCCTGCGTGCGCCGGATGGCGTCACCGTCGACGTCGCACAGCGCTCCCAGCACGGCGCCAGTGACGCGGCCCTCGGCAATCTGCTTCGCGTGGTAGCCGCCCATGCCGCCACACCCGATGATCCCGATTCGTACGTCGCTCATGGTCGCCGTGTCTCCTGTGTGCGCGCCACGATAGAGGAGCCTCCCGAACAGCAGCAAGAAGAAAGCCCGGAGCCCGTCACGCGCCCAGGCCGTGGATCGGAAACAGCATGCTGCGCAGCCGCTGACCGGTGACGGCGATCTCGGCGTCCACGGTGTCGCGCCGTCCTCCGTCGGCCAGGAGCATCCGGTCCCGCAGCCCTCCGAGCCAGTCGGCGTTTTCCAGCATCACCCCGCCCATGCCCATCATCAGGTCCTGCTGGCCGGCATGCTCGCCGCACAGCACGCTCCAGCACAGGGCCCAGCCGCGGACGGTGTTGGCAATGTTGTAGCCGCCTCCGCCGGTGGCGAGGATCGGCCGCTTGAAATCCACGATCCGCTGCACGACGTCGGCCAGCACGTTGTTCGTCAGGTGCAGGTGCGCCAGCGGGTCGCCGGCCAGCGTATCCATCCCCAGTTCCAGCATGAACACATCCGGATCGAACTTGCGGATGATCGGCAGCACCACGGAGAGGAAGATGCGCTCGTACGCCTCGTCATACATGCCCACCGGCAGCGGCACGTTGACACAATACCCGCGCCCCTCGCCGGTGCCCATCTCGTCCTCAAACCCCGTCCCGGGAAACAGCGTGCGACCGCTTTCGTGCAGAGAGACCGTCATCACGTCGGAACGGTCGTAGAACGCATCCTGCACCCCGTCGCAGTGATGCACGTCGAGGTCCAGAAACAGCACGCGCTTGCCGGCACCTGCGAGCACCTGCGCCGCCAGCACGACGTCATTGATGAAGCAGAAGCCCGCCGCGTTCGCGGGCTGGGCATGGTGGTAACCGCCCGAGGGGTTGAAGGCGATCTCTGCGCGGCCGTCGAGGATCATGCGCGCGGCCGTGACGGTGCCCCCCGCGGCCAGCCGGATGTAGTCGTACATGCCGCTGAAGATCGGACAATCGGGCGTGCCCAGGCCGTAGCGAACAGCCTCGTCCGGATGGAGTCCTCCGCGGCCGGCCCGTTCGAGCGCGTCGAGATAGTCCGTCGTGTGAAACCGCTCCAGATCGATCCGCTCGAGCGGATCGGGCGAGGCCTCACAGCGGTCAACGTCGCTCAGCAGCCCCATCGCGTCGACCTTTGCCCGCGTCAGCCCGGCACGGCGCGTGTTGAAGGGGCAGGCCGACGGGTAGCCGGCTTCATCCAGCCGCGGGTCGTGCAGAAACACCTTCCGGAAAACACTTGTGCTCATGCTGCGAGTCCCCCGCATCCACCCGTCGTGGCGCCCGTATGCTGTGGCTCAGTGTGGAGACTGAGCGCGGCCGGGTCAACAGCGCAGAAGCCGCACAACCCGGCGGCACTCAGGCCGCTGGCGAGACCGGGCGATGCGGCCGGATCAGCAGGGTCAGGGCGCCACCGGCGAGCAGCATGATCCCGGCGGTGATGAAGGACGATGCGTAGCTGCCCCCGCTGCGAACGGTCAGCATCTGCTGCAACCGGGGCAGCACCAGTCCGCCCATGCCCCACGCTGTGAACAGCACGCCGTAGTTCATGCCGAAGCTCTTCAGCCCCCAGAGATCCTTCGTGTACGAGGGAAACAGCGAGAGATTGGCGCCATAGTTGGCCCCGATCAGCGCCGCCAGCAGGACGATGACCACGGGGGCCACGTCTTTCGATGCCGTCACGGGAATGGCCACAAACATCAGCAGCGACTGCAGCAGGAGCACCAGCAGGAGCGTCCAGCGGCGACCGATCCTGTCCGAGAGCGACCCGGCTGCGACGCGGCCGCCCGCGTTGCCGATCGCCATGATCGCGACGGCCACAAAGGCCAGCTCACCCATGCTCTTCTTCGCCATGCCGCTGATGCTGCCGATGACCATCAGCCCCGCCCCCGCGCCGATGAAATAGATCACCCACAGCAGCCAGAACAGAGGCTGACGGACGATTTCGCTCGGAACCGCCGCGGCCGTCACAGGCTTGGAGCTTCCCGCCACGGGCTTCGGACCGGCCACGAAACCGGCGGGCGGGTTCACCAGCAACTGGGCGAGCCCGCAGACGATGGCGGTGAAGGCCACGCCGAGGATCAGCATCGACTTCTGGACCTGGAAATGCTCGAGCAGGTACGTCGACGTCGGCGCCAGGTACACGGGCGCCAGTCCGAAGCCGGCCACCACCATGCCGGCGACCATGCCCGTCTTCGACGGCGGAAACCACTTCAGCGCGGGCGGAGTGGCCGAGGAGTACCCGAACCCGATGCCGACGCCCGCGAGCACGCCAAAGCCGAGGAGCCACAGGGCATAGTTGGACGTCAGCGAGCATAGCAGGAAGCCCGCCCCCACCAGCAGCCCGCCAATGGACGCGGTGAGCCGCGGACCGAACTTGTCCTGGCACCGGCCCGCGAGAATCATCGCGAAGGCAAACACCAGGCAGCACAGCGCGTAGGGGTCGTTCAGTTGACTGTCCTTCCAGCCAAACTCCCCCGCGATCTTGCCCTTGAACAAGCTCCACGTGTACAGGATGCCGAGGGCAAGGTTGATGCCCATGCCCGACATCGCCACGCGCCATCCGTGGTTCCTGACTTGCTCCACGCCCTGCGTCGTAGTCTGCGTCATCGCACCCGTCCCTCCATCGCCATTATCCACGTTGCCCAGACATCGGCCCTGAACACGACGCCGGCACTGCGGCCCCCAAGCCGCGGTGCCGGCGTCTCACAGCCTTCAGGACGCCCCTACTTCTTGCCGTCCACCAGCTTCTTCGACTCCTCGACGAGGTGTTCCACGACCGAGGGGTCGGCGAGCGTGGAGGTGTCGCCCAGGCTTCCGAGCTCGCCCTCGGCGATCTTCCGCAGGATGCGGCGCATGATCTTGCCCGAGCGGGTCTTCGGCAGCCCCGGCGCCCACTGGATCACGTCCGGCTGCGCGATCGGGCCAATCTCGTTGCGGACATGCTTGGCCAGTTCCTTTTTCAGCGCGTCCGTATACTCGATGCCGGTCTTCAGGGTCACGTACGCATAGATGCCCTGGCCCTTGATCTCGTGCGGGCAACCGACCACGGCCGCCTCGGACACGGCGGGATGCGACACCAGAGCGCTCTCCACCTCGGCGGTGCCGAGGCGGTGGCCGGACACGTTGATCACGTCGTCCACGCGGCCCAGCAGCCAGTAGTCACCGTCCGCGTCCTTGCGACACCCGTCGCCGGTGAAGTAGAACCCCTTGTACGTGGAGAAGTACGTCTGCACGAAACGCTCATGGTCGCCGTAGGTCGTGCGCATGATTCCCGGCCACGCGGCCTTGATGCACAGCTTGCCGGACGTTCCGACCGGGCACTCGTTGCCGTTGTCGTCCAGGATAATCGGCTCGACACCGAAGAACGGGCGACTGGCACTGCCAGGCTTGAGCGTGTGGGCGCCCGGGAGCGGCGTGATCAGGATGCCGCCGGTCTCCGTCTGCCACCACGTGTCAACGACGGGTGTCCGCCCGTGGCCGACATGCTCGCGGTACCAGAGCCACACCTCGGGGTTGATCGGCTCACCCACGCTGCCGAGCAGTTTCAGCGAATCCAGGCTGCGCTTCTGGATCGGCCCTTCACCTTCTCGCATCAGCGCGCGGATCGCCGTCGGTGCGGTGTAGAACTGCGTCACCTTGTACTTGTCGCACACATCCCAGAAGCGGCCCGCGTCGGGATACGTCGGCACGCCTTCGAACATGATCGTCGTGGCGCCGTTAGCCAGCGGGCCGTACACGATGTACGTGTGGCCGGTGACCCAGCCGATATCGGCCGTGCACCACCAGGTGTCGCCCTCGTGATAGTCGAAGATGTACTTGAAGGTCGTCGCCGCGTAGACCATGTAGCCGCCGGTCGTGTGGAGCACGCCCTTGGGCTTGCCCGTTGAACCGGACGTGTAGAGGATGAACAGCGGATCCTCGGAGTCCATCCACTCCGGCTCGCAGACGGCCGGCTGCTTGGCCACCACATCATGGTACCACACGTCGCGGCCGGCCTGCATCGGCACCTCGTGCCCCGTGCGCTTGACCACGATCACCGTCTTGATGCTCGGGCACTGGGCGAGCGCCTTGTCGGCGTTTGTCTTCATCGGGATGTCGTTCTTCGCGCCGCGCAGGGCCGTGTCCTGGGTGACCAGAACTTTGCAGGCCGAGTCCTGGATGCGGTCGCGCAAGGAATCCGCACTAAAGGCTCCGAACACCACGGAATGAATGGCGCCGATGCGCGCGCAGGCCAGGCAGCTGATGGCCGCCTCGGGGATCATCTGCAGGTAAATGCAGACGCGGTCGCCCTTCTTCACCCCCGCCGCCTTCAGGGCGTTGGCCATCTTGCAGACGGCCTCGTACAGCTCCTTGTAGGTCAGCTTCTTGTCCTCGCCCGGAACGTTGCCTTCCCAGAGAATGGCGGTCTGGTTGGCCCGCTTGGCCAGGTGGCGGTCCAGGCAGTTGACCGACACATTGGTCTTGCCGCCGATGAACCACTTGATGCTCACCGGAGGCAGGAAGGTGAAGTCACGGACCCGGGTCCACTTCTGCTTCCACTCGAACTGGCCGGCAATCTCCGCCCAGAACCCCTCGGGATCCTTGATCGATCGCTGGTACATCTCATTGTACTCGGCGAGAGACTTGACGTGAGCCTTGGCTGAGAACTCAGGGATGGGTGCGATCAGCTTGGTGTCTTCTCTTTCCGACGGCATACTCGACCTACCTTTCTTTAATCCGTTA
>CAZJBP010000063.1:0-19733 GCA_964544115.1 uncultured Victivallales bacterium
GTGAAGTTCATCTTCGCCACGACCGAGCCGGACAAGGTGCTCGCGACGATCATCTCCCGGTGCCAACGGTTCGACCTGCGGCGCATTCCGACGGCGCAGATCGTGGAGCGCCTGCGGCTGGTTGCGCAGGAAGAGAAGGTGGCGGTGGATGACGATGCGCTGCTGGCGGTAGCCCGCGGCGCCGAGGGCGGCCTGCGGGACGCCGAGTCCGCTCTGGATCAGCTGATCTCGTTTAAGGGTCGCAAAATCACGGAAGAGGACGTTCTGTCGGTGTTCGGGCTGGCCTCGCGGGCGATGATGGAGGACCTGGCGGGCCGGGTGCTGGCGGGCGATGTGCAGGGCGTGATCCGGCTGGTGGCCGAGCTCGATCAGGGGGGCAAGGATCTGCACCGGCTGACGACCGAGCTGCTGGCGTACTTCCGCGACCTGCTGGTCTGCATGCACGTGGATAAGCCGGATGAGCTGGAGCTGAGCACCGGGCAGGTGGAGACGCTGAAGCGCCAGGCGCAGGGCACCAACGCGGACCGCGTACTGCGCGTCGCCCGGATCATCGGCGAGACCCTCGACGGGATGCGCTTTGCGCTGTCCCGCCGGACGCTGCTGGAGATGGCGCTGATCCGCTGCGCCAGAGCGGCCGTGGTCGTTTCGCTGGAGGAGATTCTCAAGCGCATCAACGAACTGCGCGACGCCCTCCCGGGCGACGGCGGAGCAGCGGCCGGGCCCGCGTCGCCAACCGGCGCGGCGCCGCAGCCACTCACGCGCTCGATCCCCCCGGCCAGTGTGCCGGCGGCCGTGCGCGAGGCACCCGCCGCTGTTGTGGTCCCTTGCGATGCCGGGGCAGACGGAGGCAAGCTGCGAGCGCAATGGCCTGCCATCGCGCAGAAGGTGGGGCGCATGGCGGTGATGGCCGGCAGCGCTCTGGCGGACGCGCGACCTCTGGATGTTGCCGAAGACCGGGTGGTCCTCGCGTTTGACCGTGAGTTCAGCGAGAACGCCGCGAAGTTCGACGTCCCCCGGAACCGTAAGGCGTTGGAGCACGCGATCAGCGAGGTTCTAGGCCGCAAAGTCGTGGTGGAGTTCCGGCTGGTGGATCGGGCGGCGGACCCGGTCAAGGGCGAGTCCAATCGGGGCGCCCTCTCCTCTGGGGGCGGGGTCTCGGATGCAGAAGACGTGGAGCCGGAGGCCGAGGGCGGTGAGGCCCCCCCGGCGCCGCCGCTGCGGGCGGCAGGCAAGGCGGCCGCTGAGGTGGTGCGCCGTCCGGAAGTCGAAAAGGTGCTGGATCTGTTCAGCGGTTCAGTGGTTGAGGTGAGAGGTTAGGGAGGTAAACGGTCCATGGCAAATATGTTCCAGATGATGAAACAGGCGGCCCAGATGCAGATGGAGCTCAAGCGCGTCCAGAAGCAGCTGGCCAAGCAGACGGTGGTGTTCGAGAACGCCGGGGTCCACGTGACCGCGCGCTGCGATATGAGCATCGAGAAGGTGGAGGTCACTCCGGGCGTTCTGGAGGGGGCGAACGCCGAGAAGCTTGGGCGCCAGATTACAGCGGCCGTGAACGGCGCGATGGCAGCCGCGAAGAAGCAGGCGGGCGCCGAGATGTCCAAGCTGGCCGGCGCCGGCGGAATGGGCGGCCTCCGCGATCTGCTGGGAGGCTGAGCGCCTCCGGGCAACAGTGCGGCAATCGGAGCCGGGGACTCACATGGCCATGGAAGTATTCGACAGGCTGTCGGCCTGCCTGGCGCGACTTCCCGGCATCGGCCGTCGGAGCGCCGAGCGTCTGGCCGTGCGACTGGTGCGGGAGCCGGATGGAATCCTGAAGGACCTCCAGGCGGCGCTGGCCGACGCGCGCCAGAACCTTCGCACCTGCGTCTGGTGTGGTGCGGTGACCACGGTGGATCAGCAGCCCTGCCGGCTGTGCACGGATCCGCGGCGCGATGCGCGGGCGCTGTGCGTTGTCGAGGAGCCCAACGACATCGCCGTGATTGAGCGCTCAGGCGCCTTCCGCGGCCGCTACCACGCGCTCATGGGGAAGCTCTCTCCGATGCGCGGTGAGGGGCTGCGCCATTTGCGGCTGCAGGCTCTGCTTGATCGGATCGGTCAGGAGCCCATCGAGGAGGTCATTCTGGCCACCAGCACCGATGTCGAGGGCGACGCCACGGCCAGCCTCGTTGCAGAGGCGCTCAAGGGCCGGAACGTGCGCGTCTCGCGCCTCGCCTTCGGGCTGCCCGTCAGCAGCGGCGTGGCGTTTGCCGACCCCGTAACCCTTCAACGCGCCATCAGCGGGAGGCTGGAGTTTTGAGCGGGATGCAGGAGGACGGCACGTCTCTTGTGGAGCGCTGGGAGCGCGTATGGCGACGCATCGAGGCGGCGTGCGCGCGCGCGGGGCGCGACGCGTCGGGCGTGCGCGTGGTGGCGGTGGCAAAGAACCAGAGCCCCGAGCGCGTGCGCGAGGCCGCTGAGGCGGGACTGACGACGATAGGCGAAAACAGGGTGCAGGAGGCGATGCAAAAGCAGCCGCTGTGCCCGGGAATGCTTGAGTGGCACATGGTGGGCCACCTGCAGCGCAACAAGGCGCGGCAGGCGGTCGCGCTGTTCCGCATGATCCACTCGGTGGACTCGTGGCGTCTGCTGGAGGCGCTGGACGGAGCGTGCGAGGAGGCGGGCGTGCGGATGCCCGTGTGCCTGGAGGTCAATGTCGCCGGCGAGGGCAGCAAGTCAGGCCTCGTTCCGGGCGATGTGCCAGGCGTCATCGCCCGCTGTGGCGAGCTGTCGCGCGTGGAGGTGTGCGGTCTGATGACCGTGCCCCCGTACGCCGCTGATCCTGAGGCGGTGAGGCCCTTCTTCAGGCGGCTGCGCGAGCTGCGGGACCGCTGCGAGCAGGATGCGGGTGTCGGCCTGCCGGAACTGTCCATGGGGATGTCGAACGACTTTGAGGTGGCGGTGGAGGAGGGGGCCACGCTGGTGAGGCTGGGCCGAATCCTCTTCGGCGAGCGCACGACGGCGTGGCGACGGGTGACTTCGGAAGACGAGACGTGGAACCCCTGAATGGCAAGAGCAAGATCGTGGTCTCGGCGCCCGGCGGCTGCCTGACGCGGCTGGTGCGTATGCTCATTGCGTTGGGCGTGATCGCCGTCATTCTGGTGCTCACCGCGGTGTTCGTGGTACACAGTGACGGGTTCCGCCAGCTGGCGAGTGACCGGCTGAGCGCCGCCGCGGGGGGGCAGGAGATCCGCGTGGACCGGGCGCGGACCGGCTGGCCGTGCGATCTGGTCCTTGAGGGGGTTGAAACGCCGGGGGTGGACGAGGGGGGCGCCGGGTTCCGCGTCGCCGAACTTCGCGTTGGGCCGCGTCCGGGCGGAGGGTGGCGGGTGCGGATGCGGCAGGCGGTGCTGAATCTCGTGGAGACCGATGAGGACGGCTGGAGGCCGGCGTGTTTTGCGGGGATCGGCGATCTGCCGTGGAACGATATTTCGGAGCTGACGCGCCTGACGCGCACGAACTGGCCCCGCGGGACGCTGCGGCTTACCGACACGACGCTGCGCTGGCTGCGGGCCGATGGCGGCGTGCGGGCCTCGGCCGCAGGGGTGCTGTTTTCCCTGCAGCCCGTGCGGGTGGAAGGCCGCAGCCTGTGCCTGTACCGGCTGCAGTCGCACCTGATGGCGATGCCCGACGGGACCGTTCTGCGGGATGTGAACCGGGAGTGGCTGGCGAGCGAGGGAAGCGATTTTATCGAGCTGGGGTCGGTGCCCGAGGGCACCAACGCACCCCGGTCACCGTGGAGGTAGCGGCATGATAGGCAAGTCACGTGCAGCCGAGTTGCTCAAACGCTTTGCGCGGTGCCGCGTGGTCGTGGTCGGCGATCTGATGCTGGACCGCTATGTCTACGGAACGGTGACCCGGATCTCTCCCGAGGCGCCGGTTCCGGTCGTGAATGTGACCGGGGAGAAGAGCGTGCCGGGCGGCGCCGCAAACGTCGCGCTGAACATCGGGGCCCTCGGTGGGCAGGCGTCGATTGTGGGGGTTGTCGGGCACGATAAGGCCGGCGCGGAGCTGCTGGGGCTGCTGCGCGACAGCGGCATCGCGGTCAAACACGCGCTCGAGGTCCCGGACATCCAGACAACGGTCAAGACGCGGGTGTTGGCCGAGCGGCAGCAGGTGGTGCGCGTGGACCGCGAAGACCCGCTCGAGGCGGTGCTTGCGCACGCCAAGACGCTGGGCAACTGCATCCGGGAAGCCGCCCGCGGCAGCGCCGGGCTGATCGTAGAGGACTACGGCAAGGGCGTGATCTGCCAGCCGGTGGTCGACGCAGCGATGAGCTTCTGTGCGGAGCTGAAAGTGCCCGCCGGGTATGATCCGAAGGACAACCACGACTTGGTTATTCACGGGCTGGCCCTGGCCACGCCGAACTACAAGGAGGCCTGCGGGGCCGCGGGCATGCCGATGCGCGACGTGGCGGCCGATCTGGCCCCGGGCGGGCGGATGCCGCGGATCGCGGAGGTGCTGCTGCAGAAATGGCGCGCCGAACTGGTGGTCATCACCCTGGGCGCGCACGGCATGTATCTCGCGCCGCGCGGGGCGGACCACGCGCACATTCCCACGCGGGCGCGGGAGGTCTTTGATGTGTCGGGCGCCGGCGACACGGTTATCGCCGCCGCGATGCTCGTGCTGGCGGCGGGCGGCTCGCACGTGGAGGCGGCCATGATCGCCAACCACGCCGCCGGCGTTGTGGTGGCCAAGGTGGGCACCGCCACCTGCTCGCCGGAGGAACTTCTGGCCAGCATCGAGTAGAGCGGGGCGGGGCGGATGGAGTCCCTGGCGGGAAATGGAAGGTCGTGAGCGTGTGAAAGCGATAGGCGTCATCCCGGCGCGGTGGGGTTCAACCCGGTTTCCGGGCAAGATCCTCGCGCCGATCTGCGGCGTGCCTCTGATCTGCTGGGTGATCCAGCAGGCGCGCAAGGCGAAGTCGCTCTCGGAGGTCCTGGTGGCCACGGATGACGAGCGCATCCGGCGCACGGCGGCAGAGCTCGGGGTCGAGGCGGTGATGACCCCCTCCGACTTGCCCTCCGGCACCGACCGGGTCGCGGCGGCGATCGAAGGGCGCGAGGCCGACGTGGTGATCAACGTTCAGGGCGACGAGCCGCTCATCGATCCGGGCCTGATTGACCGGCTGGTCGCGGCGCTGGACGAGCCGGGGTGGGACATGAGCACGGCGGCCACGCCGATTGACGATCCGGCCATGCTGGGCAATCCCGGGGTGGTGAAGGTCGTTTGGAACGAGCGCGGGGCGGCGCTGTACTTCTCGCGGTCGCTGATCCCCTTCGTGCGCGACCCCGGCCCCCCGCCGTCCGAGCCGCTGCACTGGCGGCACCTCGGGATCTACGGCTACCGGCGCGAGTTCCTGCAGCGGGTGGTGGCGACGCCCCCCTGCGCCCTGGAGCGGGCGGAGAAGCTCGAGCAGCTGAGGGCGCTTCATATTGGCGCCCGGATGGCGGTCATTTGTACGCGGGAAAAGGGGATTGGCGTTGACACGCCGCAGGACGTGACCTACGTTGAAAACGTGATCCGTGCGAGCGGCGTTCCCGAGTGGGCGCACCGGTGGCAGGCGCTGCATGGCAAAGCGTGAGAAACGCCGGAGGCGGATGTGGCGGTAATGTCGCGAACCAGGTCGGTATCTCTTGGCGGGGGCGTGCGGATTGGCGCCAGACACCCGCTTGTTCTCATCGCCGGCCCCTGTGTCATCGAATCCCGCGAAGGGTGTCTGGACTTGGCCTCGCGCCTGGTTCGCCTCGCGCGACGGCAGCGTATCCCGTTGGTGTTTAAGGCTTCATACGACAAGGCCAACCGCACCTCGCACACCGCTTTTCGAGGCCCTGGCATCGAGGAGGGGCTGCGCATTCTGGCCGAGGTGCGCGAGCGGTTCGGCGTGCCTATCCTGACGGATGTTCATACGGCGGAAGAGGTCGTCGCGGCCGCGCGGGTGGTGGACGTGCTGCAGATTCCCGCGTTCCTGTGCCGACAGACCGACCTGATTCTGGCCGCGGCGGCGACCGGGAAAGTGGTAAATATCAAGAAGGGACAGTTTCTGGCCCCTTGGGACATGCGGCCCGTCGTGGCCAAGATCGAGTCCGCCGGCAACCGCCGTATTCTGCTGACCGAGCGCGGGGCGAGCTTCGGCTACAACAACCTCGTCGCCGACATGCGCAGTCTGCTGGTGTTGAGGGAGACGGGCTATCCGGTTGTGTTCGACGCCACGCACAGCGTGCAGCGGCCGGGCGGCGCCGGCACGTCCTCAGGCGGGGACGGGCGCTGGGCTCCGGCACTGGCGCGGGCGGCCGTGGCGACCGGGTGCGACGGAGTGTTCATCGAGACGCATGTGGAGCCTGAGAAGGCGCTGTCTGACAAGGACAACGCGATCGCGTTCAGCCGGATGGGCGGACTGTGGAACGCGCTAAGGAGGATCGATGCAATCGTGGGCGGCTAAAGCCGGCTGCGCGCTGCTGGCCTGCACCGGGATCGTGGCGCGGGCGCAGGACGGGGCGCTGCCGATCGAGAACCTCCGGCTGCCGCTGGAGCACTACCCCAGCGGCATCGTCAAGCGGGAGATCCTGGCGGGCGTGGCCCGGGTTCCGCCCAAGGGCGCGATACAGGCGGAGAAAGTGCGCGTGGTGTCGTATGACGAGGCCGGGCGGGTGGACATGGAAATCCTGGCTGACACCTGCGTGTACGATCGCGACAAGGGCACGGCCAGTTCCGACGCCCCGGTGAGGGTGTCGGGGCAGGGGTTTGTGATCATGGGGCAGGGCTTCCAGTGGGAGGCCGAGACTCAGGTGGTCAAGATCCTGAACCGGGCGCGGGTGGAGTTCAGTCGGGACATCAAGGAATTGAAGGGAGTCGGTCATGGCAAATAGGCGTTGGGTTGCAGCGGGGATGGCGGTGGCGGTGCTGGCCGGGGTGGCGGCGGCGGAGCCGGCCGATTCGAACAGCGTGATCACGGCGGACGGATTGGTCTTCGACTACGGTCGCATGGTGGGCGTGTTCGAGGGGAATTGCGTTGTGGTGGATCCCCAGGTGCGCATGGCCTGCGACAAGCTGACGGTCATCTTTGAGGGCACCAACGATGTGAAGTCGGTGACCGCGACCGGCAACGTGCGCGTGTTCCAGGGGGACAAGAGCGCAACGTGCGACCAGGCCGTTTACATCGCCCGCTCGGGCGAGATCGAGCTGAACGGCAACGCGCACCTGTTCCGGGCCAAGGATACGATCTCGGGCAAAAAGATCACCTTCTGGCTGAACGAGGAGCGGGTGGTCTGCACACCGGCGCGGCTGACGATCTACCCCACGGGGGAGCGCAAGGGCGGGGACGCGGGCATGCCCGCCCTGCTGCCGACGGGGGCCGGGCGCCCGAAGCGCAGCCCGTGAGCGAACGTTCCATCGGACCTGGAGGGTGGCCTGCGGGATGAAGTCCAAAGAGAAACTTGTCTCCGTTGATAGCCTGGTCAAGAGTTACCATGGCAGGCGGGTGGTCAACGAGGTCAGCCTGCGCGTTGATCAGGGCGAGATCGTCGGCCTGCTGGGCCCGAACGGAGCCGGCAAGACGACGACGTTCTATATGGTTGTTGGGCTGATCCGGCCGGACGAGGGGCGCGTAACGCTGCAGGGCGAGGACATCACGCGGCTTTCGATGAGCCGGCGGGCACAGCACGGCATCGGTTACCTGGCGCAGGAACCGTCGGTGTTCCGGAAGCTCACGGTCGAACAGAACGTGATGGCCATTCTTGAGACGCTCGACATCGGAGGGGCCGAGCGGCGCAAGCGGCTGAAGATGCTGTTGGACGATCTGGGCATCGGGCACCTGGCCAAGCAGAAGGCGTTCACGCTGAGCGGAGGAGAGCGCAGAAAGCTGGAGATCACGCGAGCCCTGGTGCGCAACCCGCTGATGCTGATGCTGGACGAGCCGTTCAGCGGGGTGGACCCCATCGCCGTGAACGACATTCAGACGATCATACGGGGGCTGCGCGCCCGGGGGTTGGGCATTCTGATCACCGATCACAATGTGAGGGAAACGCTGGCGGTAGTGGACCGCGCGTACCTGCTGCACGACGGTAAGGTGCTGCGCGAGGGGGAGAGTCAGTTTCTGATCAACGATCCGATGAGTCGGGAGCTGTATCTCGGGAATTCGTTCACAATGTAGGTTGAAGGAGGTTGTCATGCCGGTTGAAGTGACTGCGAGACACATGAGGGCCAAGGACGCGATTCACACGTATGCGGAGGCGAAGGCACAGGACCTGATGGATCGCTTTCCCGGGGTGGAGCACGTGCACGTGATCCTCGACCAGGAGAAGCACGCCAACGTGGTCGAGGTGGTGGTCCAGGCCAAGCGGCACGTCCACGTTGAGGCGAAGGACTCTTCGGACAACCTGCGCACGGCTCTGGATGCGGCGATCGACAAGGCCGAGAAGCAGCTGCGCAAGGTGATGGACAAGGTGCATGACCACCGCGTGAAGGGCGTCGGCAAGGCTGCGGCGAAGCCCGAAGCCGGCGACCTCGAGGGAGGCATACTGTGAGCACGTCCGGCGTTTCCGCGCGCTATGCGCATCCCATTACCGTGGAGCGGTTCTTCGATGCCGCGCGGACTCAGCTCGATATTGAACTGGTGGCGGGGCAGGCCGGGCTGAACCGCAAGATCGTCGAGGGGGCGGTCAACCGGCCGGGGTTTGCCCTGGCCGGCTTCTACCAGTACTTTGCGTTCAAGCGTGTTCAGGTGCTGGGGTTTGCCGAGCATGCGTACCTGTCGTCGCTCAAGCAATCGGAGCGGGAGGAGCGGCTGCGGGTGTTCTTCTCGCGCCGGATCCCGTGCGCGGTGGTGACGCGGCACAAGAGGATCTTCCCCGAAATGATGCGCCTCGCGGAGGAGTTCCGCACGCCGCTGTTTCACAGCCGGAAGGTCACGATGGACCTCGTGAACGCGGCAACGATCATCATGGACAACCTCATGGCTCCGCACATCAAGGTGCAGGGCACGATGGTGGAAATCATGGGGATCGGCGTGCTGATCGAGGGCAAACCGGGGTCGGGCAAGAGCGAGACCGCGCTGGGGTTGATCCGGAGAGGGTCCGCGGCGCTGGTCTCCGACGACATCACGGCGCTGCGCGTGGACAGTGCGGGCAACGTGATTGCGGCTCCGGTCAACGTGACGCGCTATCACATGGAAATCCGCGGCATCGGGATCATTCACGTGCCCAGCCTGTTCGGCGTGGCCTCGGTCCGCGAGGAGAAGAAGCTCGACCTGATCGCATCGCTGATCGATCCGAAGGAGCTCGAGCAGCTGGACCGGTCGGGACAGGTGCGGCTGACGCGCAACCTGCTGGGGGTCGAGATTCCGCAAGTGATGATTGGCGTCGCCCCGGGGCGCGACCTGGTGAACATCATCGAGGCGGCCGCGTTGGACCAGAAGCTGCGGCGCCTGGGGCACGACGCGGCCAAGGAGCTCGATGAGCGCCTGATGGCCATCATGACCGAGGGCAAGGCTGGCAGTGAGTAGCGGTGACACAGCAGGCAGCCCCGTGCTGCAGAGGAAGATCGCAATCCTCAACCAGTACGGGATTCACGCGCGGCCGGCGGCGATGATCGTCAAGATCGCCAACCGGTTCCGCGCGGACCTGTTTTTCGAAAAGGATGGGACCCGGGTGTCCGGCAAGAGCATCATGGGCCTCATGACGCTGGAAGCCTCCAGGGGGTCGCGCATACTGGTGATCGGCGAGGGCCCTGAGGCCGAGCAGTTGCTGGATGAGATCGAGCGTCTTGCCGAGCGCAAGTTCGATGAAGACTGAACCCACAGTCAAACCCCCGGACGATGAAGATCCGAAGCCTCAGCACTTGAAGGGCTTTGGGGTGTCTCCGGGCGTTGTCATGGGGCCGGCGTTCGTTCTGTTTCCCGATCAGGTTGCGGTGGTTGAGCGCAGTATCCCCGAAGAGGCCGTGCCGCTCGAGATCGAGCGCCTGGAGGCCGCCCTGGCGCAGACGCGCGGGCAGATCAAGGCGATCCAGCAGGATCTGGAGTCGAAGACGTCTCTGGGCGAGGCCAGCATCCTCGACGCCCACCTCATGGTGCTCGACGATCGGGCGTTCCTCGATGAGGTCATGACCGAGATCCGGCGGGACCGCGTCAATGCCGAGGCGGTCGTGCGCAACGCGTCGGAGCGCTACGCCAGCGCCATCGAGTCTGTGAAGGACGAGTACCTGCGCGAGCGTGGGGCGGACGTCCGTGACGTCGCCCGCCGCATCATTCGGGCCCTCGTGGGGCACGGAGATGATGTGCTGGCCGGAATGGACGCGCGCTCGATCCTGATCGCGCCGGACCTGCCGCCGTCGTTGACGGCCTCGCTGGCGCCGGACCGGGTGCTGGCGATCGCCACGGATATCGGGAGCGCGACCTCGCACACGGCGGTCATGGCCCGTTCGATGGAAATCCCTGCGGTGGTAGGGCTGAAGGACGCCTCCCGAAGGATCTCCCCCGGCGATTTCCTGATTCTGGACGGCGACCGCGGCATCGTGGTTGTGAATCCGACGCCCGGCGATCTGGAGGAGTTCGGCCGCATGGCGGAGGAGCGGCGCTCCATCCGCGAGGGGCTGGTCGGCCTCCACGACATGCCGGCTGAAACGCCTGACGGGCGGAGGGTCATCCTGTCGGCCAACATCGAGGGGCTGCATGAGGTGGACGCGGTGCTGGAGTACGGGGCCGAGGGCATTGGCCTGTTCAGGTCGGAGTACCTGTTCCTGTCGCGCGGGACGGGCATGACGGAGGACGAGCAGTTTGAGATCTACTGCGCGGTGGCGCGGCGTCTGGCGCCATCGCCGGTCATCATCCGCACGATGGATCTCGGGGGCGATAAGTTCATGCCCGAGGGGCCGCTTCGCAAGGAGGCCAACCCGTTCCTCGGGTGCCGGTCCATCCGGATGTCGCTGATGTTCCCTGAGCACTTCAAGGTGCAGCTGAGGGCGATCCTGCGGGCCAGCGCGGTCGGGAACGTCAAGGTCATGTATCCCATGATTGCCAACGTGGCCGAGGTGGTGCAGGCGAACGCGCTGCTCGAGGAGTGCAAGGGGGACCTGGCGCGGCGCGGGGTGCCCTTCAGCCCCGCGCTGGACGTCGGAGTGATGATTGAGATCCCGGCGGCGGCGCTGACGGCGGCCTCGCTCGCCCGGCACGTGAACTTCTTCAGCATTGGAACCAACGACCTCGTCCAGTACACCCTGGCCGTGGACCGGGTGAACGAGCAGGTGGGGTATCTCTACGAACCCACGCATCCGGCCGTGCTGAAGCTGATGAAGATGTCCATCGATGCGGCGCACGCCGCGGGCATCTGGGTCGGCATCTGCGGCGAAGTGGCCGCCGACCCCCGTGTGACGCCGCTGCTGCTGGGGCTCGGCCTGGACGAGCTGAGCGTGGCTCCGGCCGCCGTTCCCGTCATCAAGGACGTCATTCGCAGCCTTGAGTATTCCCGGGCCAAAGAGCTGGCCGAAACCGCGCTGGCGTGCAGTTCGGGCAGCGAAGTGCTCGACCTGTGCCGCAGCATGATGGCCTCCGCGGCCCCTGAACTGCTGCGGCTAACCGGCTGATCCGGCCGCGCAGCTTTGGGGCTTGCGGCGGCGGCGGCAACGTCTATCATGACGCCCCATGGATAGACAAAGGCGCAAGCGGTTCACAAGCCGGATCTCGAACTTCCTGTGGCGGATGGGTGGCTTCATCCTGCTCATTATCTTTGCCCTCTACGCCTACGAACACTGGTTTCTGCCGTGGTTCGGGGCGATGGATGATGCGATCTGACGCGGGAACGTGGGACGTTTGACGATGCGGACGTTGATTCGTGACTTGGTGAAACGGCGGGAACTCCTGCTGATGCTGATCGGCAGGAACCTGAAGATCCGATACAAGAAGTCGTCGCTCGGCTTCCTGTGGTCGCTCCTGAGCCCCCTGATCCTCATCGGCATCTACGCCACGTTCCTCAGCCTGATCCGCATACAGATCCATCTGCCGACGCTGGTGACCGGCATCATCGTCTGGCAATTCCTGGCGCTGTGCACGGGGGATTCGCTCCACGCCGTGGTCGGCAACGCCAACCTGGTCACCAAGGCGGCGTTTCCGCGCCTGGTTCTGCCCCTGTCGATGGTGGGCGCCAACCTCGTCAATTTCCTGCTCTCGTTCGCGGTCCTGATCCTCTATGTCGGGTTGATGGCCCTGCGTGGCGACGCGGCCTTCGGGGCGCTGTACCTGCTGCCGGTGGCCGTAGTGGCCCAAACGGCGCTGTGCCTGGGGCTGGCGTGCGCGCTGTCGGCGGCCAACGTGTTCTTCCGCGACACGGAGCACATTCTCTCCGTCAGCATGCTGGCGTGGTTCTTCCTTTCGCCGGTGATCTACGAACCGAAGATGGTTCTGGAATCGACAGCGTTTCCAGCGTGGCTGCACGTGGCTTTCTTCGCAAACCCGATGACGGGCATCGTCACGCTGTACCGCATGGCGCTGCTGTCGGCTCCGGGCCCTGGGGCGGGGCTCCTGGCTCTGTCCTGCGCCGTAGCGGCCGGGATCGGCGTGGCCGGGGTCGCCGTGTTTCAGGCTGTTCAACCGCGGTTCGGGGATGAGTTGTAGGGCATCACCATGGCAGGCGATCCGGTCATAACGGTTGACAAGGTGGCGAAGCGGTTCCGGCTGCAGCGCACGGGCAGCCGCACGCTGAAGTCGGCGGCGATGGACCTGCTCCGGCGTGGCGGCGGCGCGCGCGACTTCTGGGCGCTGCGGGACATCTCGTTCACCGTCGGAGGCGGAGAGACCCTTGGGATTATCGGCGCCAACGGCGCCGGGAAGAGCACGCTGCTCTCGCTGCTGGCCGGTACGAAGGTGCCGACCAGCGGCAGCATCCGCATGCGGGGCGCGGTCTCGTCCCTGCTGGAACTCGGCGCCGGCTTCCACCCGGAGTTGACCGGCCGCGAGAACGTGTTCCTGGCGGGGGCGATCATGGGCCTCAGCCGCCGCCAGATGCGCCAGCGGCTGGATGCGATCGTCAGCTTCGCCGGCCTGGAGGCGTTTATCGACCAGCCGGTCAAGCACTACTCCTCGGGGATGTACGTGCGGCTGGGCTTTGCCGTGGCGGTCGAGGTGGATCCGGACATCCTCCTGATCGACGAGGTGCTGGCCGTCGGCGATGCCCAGTTCCAGCGCAAGTGCATTTCGAAAATGGAAGCCTTCCGCCGCGCGGGCAAGACCATGTTGATCATCTCGCACGACCTGCCGACGATCATGTCGATCAGCGACCGCATCCTGCTGCTCGATGCGGGCGGCATCGCGGGGCTGGGGACGCCGGACAGCGTCGTCGGGAGCTACCGCGCGATGTCTCGCAACCGCAGTGTGTCGGGCATGGAGCGGGAGTGGGGGACGGGAGAAGTGACCCTTGTGAAGGTCGCCTTCCTTGACGCCGCCGGCCTGGAGACGGACACGTTCACGAGCGGATCGCCGCTGCAGGCGAGGATTCAGTACCGGGCGAGTCAGCGCGTGGAGAACCCGGTTTTCGGTTTCGGGTTCTGCGACTCCAGCGGCCGGCTGATCTACGGCAGCAACACGCAGATTGCCGGCGCGGCGATTGCCTCGGTCGAGGGCGATGGTGTGCTGACCCTCGGGCTGGAATCCCTGCCGGTGGCGGCGGGCAACTACCTCTTCTCCTTCTCCGTGCACTCCGCGGACCACCGCACGAACTACCACCGCCTCGATCACTGTTTCCCGATCAGCGTGGAGAGCGAGTCGCGCTTCGAGGGCGTCTGCCACATTCCCTGCCGCTGGACGCACGGGGCGCCGCCGGAGGCGCAGGCTCCGGGGAAGGCGGGATCGGGGCCATGAACGGCGAGGAACTGCTGAGGCGTAGGGATGTGCGCGAAACGGTGTCGGCAGCCCTGCGGGAGGACATCGGCACGGGCGATGTGACCTCAATCGCGCTGGTGCCGGCCGACCGCGTCGCGCGTGCGGTCATCCTTGCGCGGTCGGCTTGCACGGTGGCAGGCGGTGTCGTCGCGGCGGCCGTGTGCCGGGAGGTCGACGAGCGCCTGCGGGTCGCGGCGGCGGCGCCCGATGGGGCGCGCGTGTCGGCCGTGCAGACGGTGTTGACGCTCGAGGGCCCGGCGCGGGCCATCCTGACGGCCGAACGTACCGCACTAAATTTCATGCAGCGCCTTTCGGGGATCGCCACGCTGACGCGCCGGTTTGTGGACCGCGTGTCCGCGCACGGCACGATGATCCTGGACACGCGCAAGACCACGCCCGGCCTGCGGGCGCTGGAGAAGTATGCCGTGGTCTGCGGAGGGGGCGTGAACCACCGCTTCGGGCTCTACGACCGCGTGCTGATCAAGGACAACCACCGGAACCTGTGGGCTGGCGGCGGGACCCGCTCGCTGGCGGATGCGGTAGAGGAGTCCCGGCGGCGGTTTCCGGCGTTGCGGGTGGAGATCGAGGTGGAGAGCCTGGAGGAGCTGGCCGACGCGCTGCGGGCCCGTCCGGACTGGGTGCTGCTGGACAACATGGCGCCGGAGATGATGAGCGAAGCGGTCCGGTCGGCGCGCGGGATCGCGAAGACCGAGGCCTCGGGCGGGATCACCCTCGAGAACGTCGACGCGGTCGCCGCCACCGGCGTGGATGCCATATCGCTCGGGTGCCTGACTCACTCGGCGCCGTCGGTGGACCTGTCCCTGGAGATGTCGGCGTGAACCTCGTCGTCGTGGACATCGGGAACACGAGCACGACCTTTGCGCTGGCGCGCGGGCGGCGGCTAGGCCGCGTGGAGCGCCTGCCGACGCGGCGGGCGTCCGAACCGGGCGCCGTGGCGGGAGCGCTGCGGCGGGTGGTGTGCGGCCGGAGCATGGACGGCGCGGTGCTGTGTTCGGTCGTGCCGCGCGCCACGGCGCACTGGCGGCGCGAGCTGGCCCGCCTGGCTCCTGTGGTCGAGGTGTCCCACCGCATTCAGCTTGGCGTGACAGTGCGCTACCCGCGACCGCAGACGATCGGACCCGACCGGCTGGCGAACGCCTGCGCGGCCTACCATCGCTTCGGGGCCCCGGTAATTGTGGCCGACTTCGGAACTGCGCTGACGTTCGACATTGTAGACCGCGCCGCCTGCTACGTGGGTGGCGTGATCGCTCCGGGCCTGCCGCTGATGACCGACTATCTGGCCGAACGCACGGCGCTGCTGCCGCAGATCCGGCTGCGCGGCGCGGTGACCTCCATCGGGCGCAGCACCCAGGGCGCGATGCGCATCGGTGCGCGGATCGGCTACCGCGGCATGGTGCGCGAGATCACGGCCCATGTGGTGCGCGGGCTGGGCGAGCGCAAGGTCGCCCTCTGCGCCACGGGCGGATACGCGGACTGGGCGCTGAAGGGCGCCGGCATGGATTTTGTGATCGACCCGGACCTGACCCTTAGGGGGCTGGTCTACATCCACGAGTTGAACCCCGGCCGGACAGTCGCCTGACGGAGCGCGGGCGCGGACACCGGCAGAGGGGCGGAAGGACAGGCACAGCACATGCCGAACAAAGAGAGCCGAGTGATAAGCCCGTTGCCCGAGACCTACGCCGTCGTTCTTGCCGGCGGGCGCGGCGAGCGCTTCTGGCCGCTGAGTACGGCCGCGCACCCGAAGCAGACGGTGGACCTGATCGGAGGGAAGTCGCTGATCCGGCAAGCCGTCGAGCGGCTCTCCGGGTTCATACCCGCGGAGCGCATCTTCGTCGTCACGGGCGAAGCGCTGGTCGGCCCGCTGCGGGTTGCGCTGCCGGAGTTGAAGCCGGAGCAGGTCGTCGGCGAACCGATCCCTCGGGACACGGCCGCTGCCTGTGTGCTGGGCACCGCCATTGTCCGTGCCAGAGATCCGCGCGCCGTGGTGTGCGTGCTCACCGCAGACCACGTGATGTACGATATCCCTATCTTTCAGCAAACCCTGCGCGAGTCCGCGGCCCTCGCGGCGCGCGAGCCCCGGATTGTGACGATAGGCATCGCGCCGACCTTTCCCAGCACGGGCTACGGCTACATCGAAGCCGGCAAACGCATGGACACCGACGGAACCATCGAGTTCGCCGCCGCGCGTCGATTCGTCGAGAAGCCGGCCCTGGAGAGGGCCTCGGAATACGTGCTCGCCGGGAACTACTTCTGGAACGCCGGGATGTTTGTCTGGTCGGTGCCGACGTTCGAGCGGGCCCTGGAGCAGCACCGGCCGCAGTTGCAGGGACTCTACCGGGCCGCAGCGGCGGCGGGGTCGGGGCCGGCTCTGGACGCGGTGATGGCCGCGCAGTACCCCGGGCTGGAGAAGATTTCAATCGACTACGCGGTCATGGAGCGGGCCGACAACATCGCCGTGGCCACCGGGCGGTTCCGCTGGTACGACGTCGGGTCCTGGCCTGCGCTGGCCGACCATTTCCCTGCCGATGCCGACGGTAACGTGTGCGTTGGACGGTGTGCGTCACTGGATGCGGCTGCGAACATTGTGGTCTCGCGCGAGCGGCTCACCGCGCTGATCGGCGTGCGCGACCTGATCGTGGTCCAGGCCGGGAACGCGACGCTGGTGTGCCGCCGCGATCGGGCGCAGGACGTGCGGGCACTGGTCCGGAAGCTCGAAGAGGACGGCGGAAACAAGGACGTGCTTTAGCCATGGCGCGACTGCTGGGCGTAGACCTCGGTGAGAAACGGGTGGGGCTGGCCGTCAGCGACACCAGCGGCATCCTGGCGACGCCGCTGCGCGTGCTGCACGTGACCTCGCCGAATGATGCGGTGCGGCAGGTGGCGGCGGCCTGCGTCGAGGTCGGCGCTGAGGGCGTCGTGCTCGGCCTGCCGCGGAACATGGACGGCACCGAGGGGCCCAAGGCCAGGGAGTCCCGGACCTTTGCGGAAAAACTCGGTGCGGCCGCCGCACTTTCGGTAACCCTGTGGGATGAGCGACTGACGACGTCCCTGGTCGAGCGCGTCCTGCTGGACTCGGACGTATCGCGCCGCCGCCGCCGGGAAGTGGTCGACAAGCTCGCGGCCCAAGCCATCCTTCAGAGCTACCTCGACGCGCAGTGCTGAAACAGCTTGCTGATCAGCGCGCCGCCCCCGGCTAGGAGAACAGCGAAGTAGGCCATGGTGACGAGGTTGACGACGTGGCCCAGCAGGATGCACCCGCCATCACGCTCTAAGAGACCCAGCGCCAGGAGCAGGATCGCCAGCCCGGGGAGCGTGTTACTGAACGGCACAAACCCGAAGGGCGCCATCAGGAGCAAGGCGCCGACGACGAGGGAGGCGTTCGGGACGAAGCCGGTCGTGAACGCCGGCATGCGGTGCGCCCGCGTCAGTCTCTCCAGCCGGTGGAGGATCGAGAGCCCCCGCGTCAAGGCGACCCGAAGTTTGGCGGAGGGCAGCACGCGGTTCTGGAAGCGCTTCGGCAGCCAAAGGTGCCGGCCCAGCACGCGGCTGATACCGATCAGCAGGATCGCGCCGCCGAAGACCGTGCTGACTCCGGGGATGGAAACCGGTACCATGAACGGGATTGTGAGGAACACGGTCAGCAGCAGAAGGCCGTCCTGGCCGAAGAGATCCATGATTTCGGCCAGCGTGACGCCGTCGGGCGGGAGGTTGCCGATGACGCCCTGGAGCTTCTCGCCCAGCGTCCCCTCGGCCAGTTTACCCTCGTCCTCCGGTGTGATGGCGATATGGTGTACAGGGGCGCTTTCTTGCGGGGCAGGTTTCATGGCTGTGGCGCCGCAAAGCGCGGCAATTCCTTTTGGGGTGGATGCTAAGCGTGCGGAGGCGTCCGATCAAGCCACATTGGCCGGTGTGTTTGGATGCTTGCTTCGCGGCATCCGTCTGAGGTATGGGCCCCGTGGCGGGTGGAATGGAAGGGCGGCTTGCGCGCTGTTGGGCGCGGGCGGAGTCCGGCCGGTTCCCGCAGCGAGGCGCGCAGAAGGTGAATAGTCAACCCGTTCGACGTGTGCGCCTGACCGTAGCCTACGACGGCACCGCCTATGCCGGTTGGCAGATCCAGCCGCACGGGACGACGGTGCAGGCCCTGATCGAAGCGGCGATACGGAGCGTGACCGGCCTCGACGTGAAGATCCACGGCAGCGGGCGGACGGATCAGGGGGTTCATGCGCGGGGCCAGGTGGTGCACGTCGACCTCGAGCACCCGATCCGTCACGGGGACCTGCTGAGGGCTCTCAACGCCGTGCTGCCCCAGGACATCCGCATCCTGCGGTCGTCGCAGGTGTCGCCCGAGTTCCATGCCCGCCGCAGCGCGGTCGGCAAGGAGTACCGCTACTTCATCTGGAACGGCGACGTGGTGCCGCCGTTTGTGCGCCTGTACCGTGCCCAGGTCCGCCGGCCGCTCGACGTGGCGGCCATGCGGGAGGCGGCGCACATTCTGTGCGGGCGGCACGACTTTGGCGCTTTTACCGCCAATCCCAGCCGCGTTGTGGAAAGCACGGTTCGCCACGTGACCCGCCTGTCCGTGACCCGCCGCGGTCCGGAGGTCGTCATCCGGGCCGAGGCCGACGGGTTTCTCTACAAGATGGTGCGCAGTCTCGCGGGCTGGCTGATCAGGGTGGGGGAAGGCGCCGTGGAGCCCGGTCGCACTCGGGAGATCCTTGACTCCCGCGAACGAACGGCCCGGGTGCCGACGGCGCCGCCCGAGGGATTGTTCCTCTGGCGCGTGTGGTACAAGAAGCCCTGACGGAAGGGCGGGGATCCCCCTCGCCCCACCTCACGCCTCCGGCGGCGGCACGGCCTCGTTACGAAGCACGGCGAAGGCCGGCTCCTCGTAGGGGTGGGTCGCGCGCAAGGCGGCAAGCACGGCCTTCAGGCGCTCTTCAGGGCAGAGCATCTCCACGCGGTATTCGGACACCGTCTCGCTCCTGCCCTCGCTGCCGACAAATGGCCGGCTGCCGGGCAGCGCCCTGAACTGTCCGGTCCCGCGCACCTGCCAGGCGCAGCAGTGGTAGTTGCGGTAGCGGCCGGCGCCCGCCGCGAACAGGGCCGCCTTGACCGCCTCGACATGGGACTCGGGAATGTAGACCACCAGCGTCAGCACCGCATGCCCCTCCACTCGACCGTTACGGCGAGGCTACCGCGCCAGCGCGCCGGAGTAAATCTTTCTCGGACTTGACCGGTTCCGATTCATGGCCGACACTGCGCTCCTCTGTCACCATGAGAAACTGGGTTCACACTGTGGCCGCGCTGACGCTCATTCACGGGACAGTCCTGGCAGACGATCCGGCTCTGAAGGCGCAGCTGGATGCGGTGTTCGGCCATCCCGATTTCAGTCGCGCCGTCTGGGCCTGTGCGGTCACGGACGTTGAGACCGGCGGAGTGCTGTACGAACGCCGCGCGGACGAGGCGGTGATTCCTGCCTCCAACCAGAAGCTCTACGTGGCGGCCGCGGCCTGGCTGCGGCAGGGACCCGACCACCGGGCGTTCACCGAGTACTGGGGCCGCGGGGCGGTCCGGGACGGCGTGCTCGACGGGGATCTCATTCTGCGAGGCTATGGCGCGTTCTGCGTGAGCGCGCACTTCCCTCGCTCCCGTCCGGTTCCTGAGCGCGAGCGGGCCCTGCAGGCCCAGCTGGACGCCGTCGTCAGCCGCCTGCGCGCCGCCGGGGTCGGCGAGGTGCGCGGGCGGGTCCTTTTTGACCGGTCGCGCTGGACAGACATGCCATCGAACACGCACTATCGCGCTGCCG
>CAZJBP010000063.1:19743-20070 GCA_964544115.1 uncultured Victivallales bacterium
GACATCCTGGTGACCAACGGCGCGGTCCGCTGCTGTCCCTCCAGCCTCGTCTCGTTCCGGGTCGAGGTGGCCGCCGGACTCGGGAAGCAGCAGCGCACGCTCTTCGAAGGCAGGCCGACGGACACCCTCCGGATCGACCCGTTCGCGTCGGGCGAGGACTACTGGCGGCTCGAGGCCGCAGATCCCTGCGCGTACTACAGCTCCCAGGTGCAAGCGGCGCTGGAACAGAGGGGGCTTCATGTGACCGGCGCGCAGGTGACCGCGGCCCCGGACCAGGAACGGCTCCTCTTCCGCCTGCCGGGCCTCAGCCTGCGCGAACTGCTGCCC